>DATAYF010000132.1:0-17716 GCA_036272735.1 Ktedonobacteraceae bacterium | reverse complement strand
AATCGAATACCGCTCGATCCAGTTCATCCAGGTCGAGCACGCATGCTGCTTTCATCAGGTAAGGCAGCAGTACTTAAACGTTACCCATTCACTATTGTCCTCAAGGTAGCTGTAGAGCAGTCACAGGTACAGCCTTTGCGTCTCAAGCTTGACCCTGGCTCAAAAACGACAGGACTTGCCATCGTCAATGACGTATCAGGTGAAGTCATCTTTGCGGCTGAAATTCGTCATCGAGGGCAGGCCATCAAAGCGACCTTGGATGCTCGTCGTGCTCTACGCCGTTCACGTCGCCAACGCAAAACGAGATACCGCAAAGTAAGGTTTTCCAATCGATGTAAGCCAAAGGGATGGATAGCACCATCGCTTGCCAGTCGAGTCGCGAACGTCGTGACCTGGGTCCAGCGTTTACGTCGGGTTTGTCCTCTCACCGACATCAGCATGGAGTTGGTCAAGTTTGACCTACAGCAGATGGAGCACCCTGAAATATCGGGTGTGCAGTACCAGCAAGGCACGCTTTTCGGCTCTGAAACCAGAGAGTACTTGTTGGAAAAGTGGAACCGACAGTGTACCTATTGTGGGGCAAAGAATACCCCATTGCAGATCGAGCATATTCATCCCCGTGCCAATGGCGGAACCAACAGAGTGAGTAACCTCTGTCTGGCCTGTGAACCTTGCAACAAGACCAAAGGCACACAGGATATCAAGGTATTCCTGGCAAAGAAACCTGATCTGCTCAAGCGTCTTCTGGCTCAAGCCAAAGCGCCACTCAAGGATGTGGCGGCAGTGAACAGTACGAGATGGCTGCTCTTTGAGCGGTTGAAGGCGTTGGGCCTCCCTGTGGAGTGTGGAAGTGGTGGACGCAACGTCGTTTAATCGAACGATACAAGGACTCCCGAAGGAGCACTGGCTCGATGCCGCCTGCGTCGGCAAGAGCACGCCAGATCTCGTTATCACCAGAGATATTGTGCCCTTGCTTATCATTGCCAATGGATCAGGCAATCGTCAGATGTGTGGTACAGACAAATACGGATTTCCTGTACGGCATCGTACACGACAGAAACGCCATCATGGTTTCCAGACAGGCGATATGGTACGTGTGGGAGTACCATCAGGGAAGAAACAGGGGATCTATACCGGGCGAGTGCTGGTGCGTGCCACTGGCTCGTTCGATATCAGAACGAAACAGGAGCGAGTACAAGGCATCAGCCATCGCTATTGTACTCCGCTTTATCGTTGTGATGGCTATAGTTATCAAATCGGCGAGGCGGCAATTCCTCACCACGAGTGATCGCGGGTGCCTCCTTGCCGCGAAAGGGTGAGATGAAAACGTGATTATTGGAAGAGCTTATTTTAGGACAATCTAAGTCACTTGTCAGGAAGGGGAGAGAGATGGCAAATATGGAACCGATGGATGAGCGGAACATTGGTGGCGATGGTATGCCGCTGATCCCGTGGGCACGAGCACAGGCGCGGCTCGAAGAGGATGCAGGCCTCGATCCGACTATGCTGACGCATTGGCTAGCAACGGTACGCCCGGACGGCAGGCCGCATGTCATGCCGGTGTGGGCGGTCTGGGTGTCTGGTGCCTTCTACTTTAATACAGGCGCAACCACCCGCAAAGGAAAGAACCTCGCGCACAACTCGCATTGCGTCATCACGGCCGCAAGTCCAGGCCTCGATTTGGTAGTTGAAGGCAAAGCGACAAGGGTGAGCGACGAAGCCGAGCTTCAGCGGATTGCTAAGGTGTACGCGTCTCTGGGATGGCATCCGACAGTACGTAATGGTGCCTTCTATGCTGATGCCGGGGCACCAAGCGCTGGTTCACCGCCATACTACGTCTACGAAGTCGTGCCCGCCACAATCTTCGGCTTAGCCAACGGTGCAACCCGCTGGAGCTTCTAGCTTGCGCTACTCATGCTGCTCATCATTGCGAGCATGGTGGTCCTTTTCTGGTTGCATGCAGTGTAAACAAGAATGAAGCTGTCACGTCCGTACATCTTTTGCTTTGAGGAAGATGCCAACCAGCACCATCAGCACGATGATGATGGCTCCCAGCGCGGCCCACGAGAGCCAGAGGCGATGGAGCGCGTCAAGCTGGCTATAAATAGAGAAGAGTCGGCTATGGTACGTGTAGTCAGCGCCGAAAAGTGTGTCACCCCCGACCTGGTCGGCATGCAGGCCGATAGAGGAACCCAGCGCCGCCATGGCCCAACGCGTGGGGAAAACGACGGCCAGTATCTGGGTGAGCCAATCCTTGAGCGGGATGATGGCCCCTGAGAAGATGACCTGCGGAATGAGAATGATTGGCACGAAACTAATGGCGCGGTCGTTGTTGGGGGCAATCGACGAAATCGTCAGGCCCATCATCAGACCAGCCAGCGAGGTCAGGGCCAGAGTGATGTAGGTTTCCAGCAGTGGCGGCAACCAGATCCCCTGGTGCAACGGCTCTCCAAGCTCCACGATACCGACCAGCACCGCGCTCTGGAAGAGGCACAACAGCCCAAGCACGGCGATTTTCGAGAACATATACGGCAGAATACCCAGACTCACCGTGCGTTCGCGCCTGTAAATCGGCGCTTCTTTGACGATCTCGCGTGCACCGTTGATGCAGCCAAAGAGCACGGTGGCGAACGCCATGATAAACAACACCTTCTGTGCGTTGGCTCCCAGCCCTGGCACGATAAAGTTTTGTAACGCCTGCTCCTGGCCGCCTTGCGTGCGCGCGTACGACTGTCCCTGGTGATTCGTGTTCAGAAAGGTCAGCACGCGACCGCAATCGATCTGCTCAGCACTGCGCGCCTGGGGCAAGGCCAACGGACCGGACACGGTGAGGATCTGGGTGTGGCACTGCGCCAGGCTGTGGGCGTTGAAGATGCCCGCACCCACCTCAAAACGAGCCATCAGCACCAACATAATGGCGATCAAGGGGGCCTGCAGCAGCAAGATGAGCAGGTTGCCCACGTCGTTTTTGAGCAATTCGAGATAACGCAGCGAGAGCAGCGTAAACTGCGCCCACGGGTTGCCACGCCTGGCACGTTTGCGGGTTTTCTTTGGCGGGTGCACGGCGGCCTGCTTCTGCTTTTGCGCGAGCAGCACCTGGCCTTCTTTCAGTGGTGCCGTAACGTAGCGCTGGTACGCGGTTGATGCCAGGAAGCGACTCTCGGCCTGCTGTGGGATGGCTGGCTGCTCCTTCGACGGCTCAAGTGCGCTATAAATCTCGGCAAAATCGGTCTTGCCAAAGTACGTTTTTGCCTCGTTGGGAGGACCATAATAGGCCAGCCGTCCACCTTGCGCCAGGAAGCAGACATAGTCGCAGGCGTTGATATTATTGGTGGCGTGTGTCACCAGGATGATCGTGCGCCCTCGATCAGCGAGTCGGCGCAAGAGCGACATCATTTTGCGATCCAGGCCAGGGTCCAGGCCCGAAGTGGGCTCGTCCAGAAAAAAGACGCCAGGGTTGGCAAGCAGTTCGAGGGCAATCGAGACACGTTTACACTGCCCGCCAGAGAGCTTGCTCACCAGCAGATCACGTCGCTCGACCATATCCACGTCTTCGAGCACCTCGTCGATACGCCAGCGGATCTGTTCACGCGTGAAGTCGCTGGGGAGACGCAAGCGAGCGGCATAATAGAGCGCGCGCTCAACTGTCAATTCGCGGTGCACAATATCGTCCTGCGGCACGTAGCCCAGTTGCGGACTGAAGGTCGCGAGGTTGTGATAGTAATCAACGCCGTTATAGAGTACAGAACCTTCGTACGCCGGTCGCAGACCGTTCAAGGCATCCATCAGCATTGACTTGCCCGTGCCCGATCCACCTACGATGGCGACAAAGGTGCGCGGAGGAATGACCAGCGAAATATCGTTGAGCAGTATAACCCCTTTGTTGCCAGCTTTTTTGAGGTTGAGGGCATCGATACGAATGTTGCTGCTCTCATCATAGGGCCGCAACTCGGTTCCGGTGTAGGTGAGACGATAGGGACCAATACGAATGTCATCGCCCGTTCTGAGCAATTGCGTAGTGGCAAGGTCTTCATTTACATAGACGTGATTTGTGCTATTGGTGTCAGTAATGCGATAGCCGCCCTCTAGTTTTTCCAGCACAGCATGATACGAGGAAACCTGTGGATGGTTGAGTATTACTATATTATCAGGCGCTCGGCCGATTGTCAATCGAGTGCCGTTTAATGGCGTTGGTTGTAACGCGGGCAATGCTTCTGAAGGCGTGTCCAGGCCATCATCGTAGCTCAGCGTGACCAGCGTGCCATGCTCATCGCCGATACGGAAAATATCGCCGTGCACCAGCGGCCGACGAAACTGCTCATCCCCACTAACGCGATGCCCCTGGTACCATAACCCGTTTGACGTTCTGCCACGCGCCGGATGCGGATGAACCAGCACCAGGCTCCCACCCTCGCGAATAATTTGCGCGTGCAGAGCAGACACCACCGACTCATTAATCACAATAGCATTTGTGGAACTACGCCCAATGCTGAACGTCTGCACGTCTCTTTTCAGCGCGTGCTCCTGCTGCTGACCATGAAGATTGCTGCTGACGATGAGCGATGGCTCACCATGAGCGACGACCGTTGCCGTAGGGGAGGCGCTGCGCGGAGCGCTGCGCGGAACATTGCCAGGAAAGCGCGACGAGGGCACAACAGGATACAGGTTTTTGGCTATAGGAAGTTCAAGAGGTTGGCGTAGAGATCCTTCAAGTAGCATTGTCTCGGCTAAAGCAAGCGAGGATGGTATGGCAGACCTGGCAGATTGCCAGAGAAAGACAAAGGAGCTATTCTTCCCCAGGTGCACCACGCATTTATGATGCAGTCTCCCCTGTTGGGTGCGCTGCTGGTTAATCGCCACAAAGCTATTTTGCGAGAGGTTTTCTATCGTCCAGCATCCATTCAGCCAACGAATGCGCGCGTGACGCCTGGACATTCTGGGATCGAATACCACGATATCGTTATGTCCATCGCGACCAATCTCCGTCACCGGTTTTTGAATAGTGATAAATTTCCCCGTCAGTGGCCCACTGATAAATTGCAGCGCCACGCCGCTCATAGGATTCTGTCCTGTTTCCACACGCCCATGCCCTATTCCACATTTTTACTACTTTAATTTGTTTTTTGCATCATAGCATACGTAGTGTTAAAGATCAATTCAAGATCGGGCCGCCGGATACCCCGTGGGACGCCTAACGAGGAAAAACAGCGCAAAAACCTTATCCGCGGGTAAGATTTCTCGTGACGCAATGCGGTATCAGATCCTCTCCCTTATTCTCACCCGCGTTGATTCCTTCGGTGAGAAACCTAGACCTTTTTCGATCTTGTCCATTGCGTACAACGCGTCATATGCATGTTCTGGGCTGTCATACCATGATAGATCCAGTTGTTTGCTGCGCGGTCCCAAACAGGCCCTCAACATGATGGGGATAGGGTCGCTACAATTGGCGTCCATACCAACCACATTAAATACGCGCACGCTGGGCTGCGTTGGGGCTCTAACGGCGAGGATCAGCGCGCGCAGAGCATCGCTCAGCGTGACGTGTCCCAGTTCGACAAACGGCGTGCGGGGCATGGTGTCGAGACTGTAGAGCGTGGGGCGTGCGGATGGATCGTCTACCACGGCGAAGCGAAGACTAATGAAATCGCTATCAGGAATCACACCATGGAAATAACGTGTCAGGTCTTCCATCATGGCTTTGGAGAGGCCATACGCATCTCGAGCCAGGCACGGATGGTCGTCGGGGATTGGCACCTGAAGGGGCAGAAAATCTGCACTCAGACAGCCAACAGCCGCAATGGAGCTAGCCATGACAAATTTGCGACAGCCCCTATCGATTGCATAGCGTATCAAGCGGCGTGTACCAAGGACGTTGATGGCCAAGCCGTCCTCTTCTGAACAGCCTCCTGTCACAGAGGCAAGGTGTACCACGCACGATATGTCGAACCCGTCCAGATGACGCAGATCCTCGAATGAGTGGAACTCACCCTGCACGAATGCCATGTCACCTTGGGGCTTCTTTCGTGACAGGCACACCACCTGACGCTCGGTAGAGAGCTGGTGCGCTAATGCAGTGCCTATAAAGCCACTTGCTCCAGTAATGAGTGTATACCCAGCCTCTGGCATTTTCTTCTTTCCTCTTCTCTGTCCTAATAAAGCGAAGTCTTCGCCGATGTATTCCATATAAGCAAAGAGCAATGCGCCATGGCGAAAAATAGAATAATTCCGAATATTACAGGCATGAATCATCGCGAGCACTTCAGGCCAGACTGTTGCATGCATGCGCTCGTAAGCTTCAATGTGTTCCAGTTTGACCCCAATGACCTGTCCAATCCGGCGCATTCTCAACTCCTTTCCTGCATCCACGCGGCCCCGGTCGGATAGGTATAGGTTGCGATCGACTCGGGGAGCATGGTCGCGCTATAGCCTGGCGCTTGCGGTGGCAGATAGTGTGCATCCTTGATGAGCAGGGGATTGACAAAATGTTCATGCAGATAGGCCGAATACTCAATCATGCGGGAGTCCAGGGAGGCGCTGACGCTGATATAGTCAAAGATCGAGAGATGCTGGACATACTCGCACAGACCGACACCACCCGCGTGCGGGCAAACCGGCACGCCAAATTTAGCAGCCAACAGTAGGATCGCCAGGATCTCATTGACACCACCCACACGGCAGGCATCGATCTGGCAGATACCAATGGCATTGGCCTGGAAGAGTTGTTTGAAGATGATACGGTTCTGAACATGCTCACCGGTCGCGACGCGAATCGGCGCGACCGCGCGTGCGATAGCCGCGTGGCCGAGAATATCGTCCGGGCTGGTCGGTTCCTCGATCCATAAGGGGGAGAACTCTGCCAGGCCCGCCATCTGTTCAATTGCCGTTTCCACATCCCACACCTGATTTGCATCCATCATCATAATGCGCTCTGGCCCGATCTCCTCGCGCATCACATGAGCGCGCCGGATATCTTCCTCTGGTCCCAACCCGACTTTCAGTTTGAAATGGGTCCAGCCACTGGCCAGTGCTTCGCGGCAGAGCTGGCGCATACGCTCATCGCTGTAGCCCGACCAGCCAGCAGTTGTGGTGTAAGCTGGATAACCGTGTTCCAGGATCTCTGCAATGCGCGTGGCTTTGGTTGATTCATTGTAACGTAACAACTCCAGAGCCTCATCGGGGGTGAGTGCATCGTTGATATAGCGGAAGTCGATACAGGCCACGATCTGCTCGGGACTCATATCCGTCAGCAGCTTCCAGAGCGGTTTGCCTTCTATCTTAGCCCACAGATCCCAGACAGCATTGACGACCGCGCCGGTTGCCAGGTGGATCGCGCCCTTTTCCGGTCCAATCCAGCGCAACTGGCTGTCGCCGGTGAGATGGTGCCAGAAACCGGCCATGTTGGCCGTGAAAGACTCAAGGGTGCGCCCGACTACGAGTGGAGCCAGGGCATTGATCGCGGCCACGCACACTTCGTTTCCCCGTCCAATCGTAAAGGTGAGTCCGTGCCCTGCCAGACCTGCCGGATGGTCGGTTTCGAGAATAACATACGCCGCCGAGTAGTCCGGGGTCGGATTCATCGCGTCTGAGCCATCAAGGGTACGCGAGGTCGGAAAGCGGATATCGTAGGTTTTGAGGTTGAGAATTGTTGTAGCCAAATAAGATCCTCCTTGTATTTACCAGACTATGGTCTCAATTTATGCATTCGAGGCTTCATCGCCTAAAATAAGACGTTTTGCTTCTTGACGATACGCCTCCACAACCGATTTGAAGGTGGTCGACCGAATCCACGGCAGCAAGCGCAAGGCTGGTGGTAGTAAATGCGACGAGTTGACAGATTTTTGGGTGAAGAGTGAACAATCAGCGCGAAGAGTGAACGGCTCAACTATTGGCGACGAGAGAAACCTCTTGAGAAGCGGATCGTTCTCAATCGTTTCTGTAAATTCGTGTGCGAATTTTACTGTTTTTGCCTGTTATGTGTGGTCTATAGTAACAGGAAACCCGGCGAGACGCGCCCCTTTCGGCCCCAAGCCAGGCCGGAACAGGGCAACAGAAGCTCACAATTCAAGCAAATTTGCTCGTGAATTTACACTATTGAAAGTTGCAAATCTGCTTGTAGAGCCATGTTGCTCATCAGCAATAGATGAGCTGCTCACCCTTCGCCCAAAACTGTCCGCGCACACCCAAAAACCGGCTCACTCTTCACGCCTATTACCACCACTGAAGCGTTCCATCTGGCAGCGTATAGCGATCGACGAATTCTACGCAAGCACGTTGCATCTCATCAAGCAGCGAACGCTGCAAAAGTGCCCATTCTGGTGGAGAGCACGTCTCATCAGACCTTATCGTTGGAAGCCCCAGGGTGTCTTCTTGATATCCCGTCATAACTCCTCATTTCTCATTACAGAATCAGGATTAAAGGGTGGTGGATACACGTTGCTCGACAAAACGTGTCCACCATCCTTTTTATCTGCGCACAGAAAAGTGTGCCTCCCTATTCCACCATCAGGACGTCATGTACCTCCAGACGGGGCAGTGAGAGGGTGACAACTCCCTCGTCCCAGGTGAAAGGTACATCCGCACCCGTGGGATGCTGTGTGATTTTCTGCGGACGCTCCTGGCTGCGTATGGTAATGATCAGTGGGCCAACTGGCGGAATCTCATCGAAGACATGCACATTGTGGTCCGCATGGGGCCCGGCCGTATTGACCAGATTAATAGCCAGTTTGCCCTGCACTCGATTTACGATGACATCGACGAGGTGTGATCCAGTCACCTGAACCAGTGGGGTGGGAAACAGCTCACGTACCAGCGCATCCAGAAAATCACGAACAACAGTCGTCGTCGCTTCGCTATAGCGCTCACCAATATTGAAGTAGATAGCGGCGATCTTCCCTCTGCCATATTCAGTGATCGAGGCTGTAACCAATGATGAGCCGATGTTATCGTTACTTGTATACCGACGCCCGTAAGCCCTGGCAGACGTGCCTAATCGCACCTGCTGGACAGCAGCACTCACTCTGGCTAACCAGCCACCATGTTCGAGATAAAAGGCTTCTTCACTGACGTTACCCTCCAGACTCACATCCAGCTCCTGCTCAAAGAGGGCCGCACTACGTGGCCCGATCAGCAACAATTTGCCACCATTACGTGTGTAAGCGAGCAGGGCATCCTTGACATCAGGCTCAAGGAAATTCCATTCGGGCACAATAAGAAGAGGATATTCTGCCAGTTGATCATTTAACTGGTGTTCCATCAGAATATCGACGGAATACTGCCGTTCTAAGAGCGCCTGCAATACCCCTCGCATTGGACGCAGTTCGCCTCCGTATACATCGAACAGGCCCTGCGCATGGCGATATAAGGCCGAACCGGCATAGAGCAGGGCCACCTGTGGTACATGTTCAGCACGATGACACACCGCCTGGCGTGCGCGACAGAACTCAGCCACTTCCTGCATCAACTTCATCTGCCAGGGAAAGATTGCGCCATTGCGGTCTTGCTGGAAGTAGGCCTGGAAGCCGCCGCCAAGTGCTAGTACGATGGCAGCCTCGCGCTGCAATTGTACGATCGACTTGGTCGAAAAGTCTTCCAGGTGCTCCAGATGATTATGCCGTCCACCAAAACTCCAGGCCATGAGATCCCACGGCTTCCCCTGGAGCCTGAGGCAACGGCCTTCCAGGCGTGCACTGTTAATGCTGTCCTGCAAGGTGTAATCGCCAGAGAGAAAGTCGACATTCACGCTGACGGGCTCTGGCATCCTTGAACTGAAGGCCCAGTTACTGGCAATCTGAAAATCGGGATGGTGCGTATGCAGTTCATCGACATAGTGATGCAAATAGCGACGGAACCCCTCGCGGCAAAACTGGGAAAACTCGAAGTAGTGAGAATCATCAGGAGATCGCGGCACGTCCTGGATATCAGTCTCCGCACGGAATGCGGAGATCACCGCCTCCGCGTAATCGCGTCGCGTCGCCCAGCAATCGCCATCGATCCAGACACCATCGACGTGATATTCATCGCACAACTCTTCCAACTGGGGGATCAATAACTGGTCCACATACGACCCAAAGGTCGAGGTCATATCAGGATCACGGTTGCCGTGCTCATCAATGCGCGCCCACTCGGGATGATGCTTTAAGGCGGTGGTATCCCAGACACCAGAGTAGTGCATATACAGCGCCACTCCATGCTCCTCAGTCACCTCGCGCCAGATCTTCAAAGGATCCCCAATAATGCCAGGGGCGCGATAGCCAACCCTGGTCGGATAGCTAGAATATCCATAGTGTCCCTTGCAATCACATTGGATGTAATCGGGCTGCACCAGCTCGATGATATCTTCAACCATTGTGCGCGTTACCCGCTCACCTACCGCCGTTGAGTCTTCGCCAGCATGAAAATCAAAGTGGACGCCTAAAAAACTTTCCGCACGCTTTAACTTGCGGGGAGTCGTCAGTTGTGACATGTTACGATTCCTTTCCTCGTCTATTCACTATCACCACCTATACCTTTACGCCACCTCCTCCAGAGTCTGACGGCGGAAGCGCAAGACAAAGACCGTTGGTACAACAATAATGATGAATAGGATGATGCCAATCGCTGAGGCATAGCCAAAGTGACCATCAGAAAGATTAAAGTACATCTGCAAGGCTGGCACATACGTGACGGTCCCCGGCCCCCCCTTGGTAAGCACAAAGATATCGACGAATCCCTGGACAGTTCCTGCCAGTACAAAGAAGAGCAGCACGCGAAACTGCGGCAACAGGAAATGCAGATCGATACTGCGGAAACGTATAAACCAGTTGGCACCATCCACCTGCGCCGCGTCATAGAGCTCCGGATTGATGTTCAAAAGACCTCCCATATAGATCAGAAAAGCAAAGGCAGAGATAAATGGGAAGCCAACGCCGATAATCGCCCCTAGCGCCGTACCCTCTTCCCCTAACCAGGCATGCTGCCACTGCGGGAGTCCAAGGGAGCTAAAAATCTGGTTGAGCAGACCAGAATTCGGATCGTAGACCATACGCCACATGAAGGTCTGAACCAGGGCCGGAACCACTGCTGGCAGGACGAACAGGGTGCGAAAGATATAGCGATGCACGCTATTACGCACCCAGAAGACCAGCTCGGCCGCCAACAGCGGAAACGTAATGGTCTTGAGAATGCTGGCCACGATGAGCAGAACCATATTCCATAGTCCAGTACGAAAGTAGTTATCGTGCAGGAGAATATCAATATAGTTCTGGATACCGACATATTGCATGACATTCTGCAAGCTAAAGTTCGTGAATGAGTAGTACAGCGCCATCAGGGCCGGAAAGTAGCTAAACAGCAGGATCACCGCGATAGCCGGCAACGTAAAAAAATAGGCCAGGCGCGTGCGCTTCATGTTGCTAAGTATGCGTCCGGTCGCCAGGCGTAAGCGGCGCGTAGCCAGAATAATACTCAGCAACAGACCAGCCAGGCAGACGACGTCAAAGCCGATCCAGAATGGTTGCAATTCATTCTCCAGCATGATGCCTGGTAGAGCACTGGGATGCAGCGTATGCCACTGCCCATCGCGTGGCACAAGCGTATACACCTGCGCATCAGGCAGCAGTTCCTGAGGCAGCAGTTCCTGGACATCATCACCTGCAACAGTCTGGGTAGCCAGGATGTTGCCCGACAGATCAAGAGCAAAAAACTGGCCATTCGCGTCACCCACCAGGAATCGACCATCTTTCTCATCGAAGGCCAGGCTACGTATCGCATACTGCGAAGCGCTCAACTCCCAGGTCGTCTGGCCCTGGCCGTTCAGCAGAATCACATTACCACCAGTATCACCTACCAGCACGCGATTGTCAGATAACAGCAGGATGCGACTCACTGGCTGCACCAATGTAGCCGACCAGAGGGCCTTGCCGCTACGAGCATCGATCATCCCAACCTGTGAATTCTGTGTGCCATAGGCAATCATCGTACCTGTAGCGTACAAAGCAGAGATGGTAAAGCTGATCTTTGTCGTAAATGTCGGCACAGGCGTTGTGGGGGAAAAGTGCGCGACAGAATAGTCGTTGCTATATGCACCAACGCCATAGGCGACAAAGATGCCTCCGTCAGGGGCACCTCTTACTCCCACGATACGCCCATTGACGTGCAGCGTCCGTATCCGCTGAAATGTACTATTCAGCACGGAGATCGTCCCATCCGTCGTCCCGACGTAATATGCCAGACCTTGATCGCTCGTCCCAGCAGCGACACCTCCCACAGGATCACTGAAGTGTGCATGCTGTAGAATGTTCCCATCCTTTTCGAGCAGCACATCGTTTGTCAGGGTTGCGACCAGTACCTGGTGCGCGTTCAGGGAGGTCGCCAGCACCACTCCACGGCTCTGGCCGGGATGGGCAGTCAGCAGTGGATGCTCGCCGTTCTGCTTGAGTACAAACCCCACAGCCCCGAGGTTGGCCAGCACAAACAGTATGCCAAAGCCAACCGCCAGCTGCGCAGGAAAAGATTGGAGCCAGTAGCGAACCAGAGATAGACGTTTCACCACGGAAGTTCTCCTATGAACCAGGCTGCCTGGCTGGATTGTCAATATCGGCCTTCGTGAGTTGGTATTGCTTGAGAATGGCATCAAAATTATCGGTCACATACGATTGCAGTGCCCTACCAAAATCTTGCGGTGACATACGGCCCTGCAATGCCTGCTTGTAGAGATTCTGTACGTCGCGCTGGATATTGCCGCCCTGCCAGGACAGCCAGTCGCCATTGTAGCTAACCTCTGCATTGCCAGTCTGCTTTACCGTTGAGAAGAGTTGCTGGTACTTCATCGGGTCCTGCACATCGCGTACCTGGAGAGGACCGCCTGGTGCATAGGAAGGACTCTTCGCGTAGGTATCATTGAACGGCTGGTAGCCTGGTTTACTGGTCCAGAACATCAGAAAGTCGAGCGCCAGGTTGACTTGCTGCTGATTCTTGTTTACGATACTCAGATATTCGCCAGTGGAAGACTCAACGCTGCGCACAGGGGAGTTGACCAGCGGACCCTGCATGGGAGGATTCTCAAAGGTACCCCAGGAGAAGGGCTTCACGGAGCCGGCCGGAATCTTTAGCGCTTTGAGACGATCAGGACTAAGCGATTGTAAATCATTCTGCAAAATGGGCAAATCCCAGGTCCCGTCCATAGTCATCGCGGTCTTCTGCTGCAGGAAGGGTGTATAGGTATCGGTCGTCACAAAGAGATCGGAGGTTGCATACCTGGGGAAGACCTGGGCCAGATTTTTGATCATCTCGGCAACGGCTGGCGTATCAAAGCGCAACACGCCATCGCGCACGCCGCGCAAAAAGCGTTGCTGGCTATAGGTATATTTCAGGTGGATATTTGGATCGTGTGGATCAAGTTTGAACTTCCCGTCAAGCTCAGGATTATAGTTCCAGTCACCCGGTTGGGCCCGTACTTTGTCAATCCAATCGATGTGATACTGATCAAAATAGATTTCGACCACCCATTGCGGGAGCGCATAGGAAAAGTTGAGTGAGATTGGTGTGATGCCCGCACTCTTCAATTTGGCGCACACGTCAACGAACTCGCTCCAGTTTGTCGGGGGGAGTACATTCACCCTGGCGAAAAGGTCTTTATTGTAGTACCACATAATATGGACGCTGCGCGTCGACAGCCCAATACGAGCACCCCGGGCGTTGCGTAGGACAAAGAAATCCCAGTTCAATGTCTGATCCCACGAGGTATGTGTCAAAGGATTGGTATTCTTACGATAGGCATCAAAATTGACATAATTGCGAAAGGTTGGCACATAGATGCCCGAAACGATGTCCGGCCGGATAGAACCGGAGGCAAGCTGAGTTCCCAGCCATGTTGGGTAATCGGCTGCTGACGCATTTGGTATCTCCCAGATAATCTGGACATTGGGTCGATGCTGCCGATACGCATTCGTCAAGGCCTGCTGGGTATTCTTATCAATGTTATTGTTAAAAACGGAAACAACCAGTTGACCACTGAGCTCTTTGTTCGGCTTGAGTTGCGTCGTCGGCTTGTTACTTTCGCTACAGCCTGCTAGCAACGATAGTGCGGCTCCAGCGCTCAATAATCCAAGAACCTCGCGTCGACTATGCTTCTCCTCGAAGCTATTTTGAGACTCCACAATGTGACTCCTTTCATCCTCGTCTCCCTTTTACGCCTGCTTACGTTTTTAAGCGCCAGGTAAGGATCAGGGGAGACGAGAGAGTGAATGCAAAAACATCATTACTTCCATAAGCAAAATGAATCTGGGAACCTGCGCCTGTTCAAGCCTTCAATGAGCTGGACATCACGCCCTGAATGTAGTATTTCATCGCGACGACAAAAAGAATGAGTTGGGGGATCGTGGCCACAACATAGCCAGCAGTCTGTGCTCCAACATCGGGGCGATTAGCAAACATACTGGAGGCAGGGGTAAATTGTTGCAGGGCCATCATCAACGTATTCGTACTCTGTGGCAGTATCAGACCGGGCCAGATCAGGTCACTATAGAAGTTCAGGAAATTCAGGATGCCCACGGTAACCAGAATAGGCATCGCCAGCGGAATGGAGATACGTAAAAGAATTTGCAGATCGGAAGCGCCATCAATGCGCGCCGCGCCAAACATCTCCTCGGGTTGACTGCGCAGAAACGTGGTGATCAGAAAGATAGCGAACGGGAGTCCGCCACCAATATTGAAGGCGATCAGCCCCCAGAGCGAACCACGCAAATTTAACGCGTTGGCGAGAATGAAACTAGGCGTCAGCAGGATCACGCCGGGAATCATCATGACGGCGATGACCAGCGAGAAGAACAACTTGTTGCCCATAAAGCGTATCCTGGCAAAAGCATAGGCGGCCGGGCAGGAGAGGGCCAGGATACCAAAGATCGAGAGAAAGGTCTCAAAGAGCGTGCGCAATAGAGGCATGAACAAGTTCAGTATCGACGCCTGGTAGTTGTCAAAGGTCATCGGCCATGGAATGAGATGCCAGAAGTCCGCATAGATCAGAACCGTGGGGCGTAAAGACATGGAGACCATAACCAGAATGACGAAAAAGGTCAAAACAACCAGGAGCATGAGGAGAAAATATTGAATACCAGTGCCAATAGATAAGCGCGGTCCGTGCCTCTTGCTCGGTGAGAATGACACCGCCTTCTGATCGGCTTCATCAAGGACATGGTCTTGCACATGTTGCATAAAAAAGAACCTCCCGCGACGGAGCGAATAATGTTTTTCCCACCCGGCACAGGTCAACCCTGACTATGCTCCCGGCGGATACATCAAAAAGGTCAATAGAAAGGTGCATCATGTAAAGATGTACTATAACCTCCATATAAATTGATAACATATATCCGTAAATTTTGTCAATAGTAATCATACCTATTTTAGGGCAATCGCAGCTAAATTTTGAGGGGGGTGATAGAATAAGGTCTAAAAACCAGGAGAAGTTGGGATGGAAGGTGTGCAGGCACTGGAAACGGTTTTTGCCCAAGTGGAGGACCCGCGTATCGAACGAACGAAACAGCATCGATTGCGCGATATTCTGATCATAGTGATCTGTGGGGTGATCGGTGGAGCAGAAGGATGGGTAGGGATGGAAGAATTCGGGAAGTCCAAAGAAGCCTGGTTCACTGAACTGCTCCAGTTACCAAATGGAATCCCCTCGCATGATACCTTGGGCGGGTCTTTGCCCTCATTGATCCAAAACAATGTAAAGCCAGTTTTGTGCAGGGGGTGCAGGGGATCAGCCATCAGGTGAAAGGAGGGATTGCCATAGATGGCAAGACGCTTCGACGTTCGCATGAGGAGGCCAGCGGGAAGAAGGCCTTGCATGTGGTGAGTGCCTGGGCTGTGGAAAACCGTCTGGTTTTCGCTCAACTTGCCAGCCGCGCGAAAAATCGAACGAGATTACCGCCATCCCACTGCTTTTGCGACAACTGGCACTCGAAGGGTGCATTGTCACCATCGATGCCATGGGAACGCAAACCAAGGTTGCCGAACAGATCGTTGAACAAGGGGGAAGCGTACGCTCTTGCCCTCAAGG
Organism: Ktedonobacteraceae bacterium; assembly: GCA_036272735.1. Lineage (GTDB taxonomy): Bacteria > Chloroflexota > Ktedonobacteria > Ktedonobacterales > Ktedonobacteraceae > DATAYF01. Next base: position 1,680 of record DATAYF010000132.1, on the reverse strand, counting down.
ACAATCACAAAGACCGCTGCCAGGAGGTCATCGCGACCTTTGCGCTGGCAGCAAAAGACGCTGAGACGTCGGTTGAGTCCCTACGCACGGTGGAAAAAGGGCATGGTCGTCTGGAGATCAGGCACTATCAGACCATCTCCGATCCGACCATCCTAAGCTACCTTGATCCAGGGCAGTGCTGGAAGGGGTTGAGAGGGATTGGCAAGGTTCAAGCAGAGCCTCGGATTGGCGAGAAAGTCAGTCGAGAAACCCGCTATTTTCTGCTCAGCTTTCCTTCGGTCAAACGGTTTGCTCAGGCAGTGCGCAGCCATTGGGGGATTGAAAACAGTGTGCATTGGGTCCTCGATCTCGCTTTCCGTGAGGATGAATCCCGTGTTCACCAAGGGCATGCTGATGAAAATCTGGCAGTGTTGCGCCATATCAGCCTCAATCTCTTACGTCGGGAAATATTATCTCGTGTTGGCATCCAGACCAAACGTCTCAAGGCCGGTTGGGATCACACCTATCTCCTTCACGTTCTGGGTGGGGTTCATTAGATGCGATTGCCCTGATACCTAACGGTTATGATAATTGAGCACGCTTCTTTTAAGGAAATTTATCATACCACTTCTGGAATTGTCAATGGTATGATCATACCATTGACAATTCCAGAAGTGGTATGATACCGTACAATTACAATATTGGTTGGAATCACAACGGTGGGGATGAGCGATACAAGCGCCTCTCGCGAGGAGGATGAGAGCATGACACTGACAAACAAACCATCAGGCACTCCTTCGGCAGGGAGAGTAGCTGGCATCCAGCAACCAGGCTATGAGATAGCTGCTGCTAGAATTGCCGAGTTCATTACCTCGTCAGGTCTAAAACCAGGAGATCGTCTTCCCACAGAGCGCGCACTCTGTGAACAACTAGGCGTCAGTCGCACCGTTGTACGCGAAGCCGTGAAGGTGCTAACTGCAACCGGTATTGTACGCACTCGTCAGGGAAGCGGGCTCTATGTCATGAAAGAGCCACATCCCTTCGCTACCGCCGCTACCGATCTTTTCATGTCTGTCGAACCGGAGGATCTTCTGAGCCTCTTTGAGTTTCGCTTCACCCTGGAATTAACAACCGCCCGGTTAGCGGCGGAACGCATCACTCCCAAAGAACTCCATGTATTGCAAGAGGCAGTCGAACTCAATAGACAAAGTGCGCAAACACGACAACTGAAGCAGTTCTACGAAAGCGATGTGGCATTTCACCTGGGCATAGCACAGGCCACGCGCAATTCATTTCTGGCTTCAGCAGTGGCCAGGGTATTACGCTTGCAAGCCTGGGCGATCACCATTGTTGTTGAAGGGACACCAGGATCACTGCTTGTTGCGGCTGAAGAGCATGCTGCTATTTTTTCCGCTATTTACCAGGGCCAACCAGATGAAGCTTCACAGGCAATGCATACACATCTGGAGACGGTGGTGAGCAGTTATCAGAATGAAGTTCGACGACGCCTGGTCGGCAATAAAGAAAAAGAGGCAGAGATATCAGCAGAAGAGTGACGAGGAAGCGAATTTGCTGACGCTCTGTAAGACCTGCCACGATGGCTTGCATGCAGGAACCAACACACTCAAGCGCACAGGCAAGAGAAAGGGAACACTGCTGCACGCGACGCAGATGAACAGTATCCGCATCCAACTGCTCAAG
>DATAYF010000131.1:0-6163 GCA_036272735.1 Ktedonobacteraceae bacterium | reverse complement strand
GTAGCTCCTGCGGAACTCGCTGCCCTACCAACTACCATTATTGCTTCAATTGTAGCGCCCAATTTCCACAGGGAATGTGGGCCGCCTATAGCCGACGTATAAAGGAATAGTAATGGTTTCGCGAAACTATTACTATTCCTTTATGTGTTTGTAATAGCTCACTCTTAGACAAGGGCAAGTGGTTGCTCAGTGGGCATATATCCCTGCTCATTCATACGTGGTCCGAAAAACTCGAGACGGTAGGTACCGCTCGGACACGTGACCTCGTAATAGTAACAGAAGTGGAGAGCAACCGTTTGGACGGCGTTCCCATGACGTACCTCTTGAAGCGGGGCCGTTGCAAATCCTTGGAGGGCTTCGGCGTGGCCTGGATACTCAGTGACGCGTCCATCTGCGGCAATGACCGTGTAGTGCGTTGTAAAGGGAAATTGTATGCAAGGACGCAGGAAGGTGATAGGCTGATCATGATCATTGAAGAGGCTAGCCGCAACAGATGAGAACCACCTTTTCCAGGAGTCATTCGAAAAGGTGCCTCGCGTGGTGTCAAGATAACACACGGCATAATCGATTCCAGAGGTGGCCTCCGGCTGAGACAACGTGTTCCCATCAATGATGGCGCGCATGTTTCGATTTGGCCTCCATGATCCAGGAGTCTTCTGCGAATGCTCCCAGGTGTGCTCGCTATAGAGCAGGACAGGTGTTCCCTGTTGATAGGTAAGCTGGGCTTCTTTCTGCGTGATCTCCCGCCAGGTCGAGATTGGGACGGAGAAGGTGCTGCTCTTTTGTATCGGCAGCCTCTCCGGCAATCGTGATTTCGATGACTGCGATGAGGAGGGAACAGAGATGTCGATGAGTTGTTTCATCGCATTGGTAAGATTGGCGATAGAAAGTTCCCTCTCGTTGAGCAATTGTGCGTGGTAGGTTCTTTCAAGCAACCACTGTTCGCTCAATTGCACTGAAAAGGGGAGGTCGTCATGGTCATCGGTCGTGTTTTCTGTCCTCACAAGTTCGATAGCAGCATCTTCATCGATAGAAGCGGCAAAGAGCTTGCTCTCGTTCGTGGTATCCATAAGCACATACACGACTCCTCCGGCAATGGCATTGACCCTGCCTGTCTCCCCTGTGCTCTTGACCCGTATATAATCTTCTTCCTGCAAGAAGGTTCCGTCTACTGTTGTCTCCATTTGTGTCATCCTCTCAAGCATCGCAGTTTATGCATGCTCTTACTCATATGATATCGTGTGTCGTACATCCAGGAGTACCAGCTTACCATGTTTCAAGCGTGGTGATCCGGTGCTTGTTTTATCAATCCCTTTGCAAACGGGAATCCCCCACGATCTCAAGCGTGGTATCTTTATCCACCAGGGAACCACCATCATCCAGCCAACGCTGTTGTGCCTCTCCCTCAAAAACGATGTCTTGAAAACTGGCATTGGGAAGAGATATTTTGCCTCGCTGTTCCCGCACGGCCGACTTGAGAGGAAGAACACCAGGTCTGCCTCGCTCTTGAACGTAGCACTCATAGACCATCTGATCGGTGCGTAGTGGATGCGGATGTTGTCCAGGGAGTGGTGAAGTGGCTTGCGGTCCCGGTCGGGAGGTCGGCCAGGCTGGATAGGTTATCGCGCGACGAACATCCTCGTTCGTTTTAGTGGACGTGTCCTGGGTACTCGGTTGGCTTGCGAGCGATCCACGAGGCACTGATACTTCTATCTGGACCGGTTCTGCTTCTCTCGCTTGCTCTGGACGCGAAGTTGGTATTCTCGCAGTTATCATAAATAGTGCCTTTCCTGGTGAAACACGATGGGCGCTTCTTCAGGCACAGATGAGAGGCGGCGAGCCTTGCATTGACGTCGTCTCCCATTGCAAGAAGAGAAGAGGTGCATCAGCGAGAGAGAGAACAAGACCATTCCAGACGGCAGGTGCCGTTGATGAAGGGGGGTTCTGATCTCCAGTTTCTACAAAAGATCTGGTTGGAGGGGCAAAGCTCATAAGAAGATTTATAAGCTACTACAAGTGTACACTATTTCTGAGCAAATTGTAAGAGGTATGCGGAGTATATATTGAGGCCATTTCCACGATATCGTGGTCCCAATCCGCGTTCGGAGGGGGACGAGAGGGAGGCGTGCCCTCAATCCCTGCACATATAAACGTTTGTTAATGGCGTCACGATATATAAAGGAATAGTAATGGTTTCCGGAAACCATTACTATTCCTTTATGTGTCCCGTTGGTCGAATGTCGGCAGCAAGCGTTCAACAAGATTGATCAGAGCCTTACCCGCGCCAGGGGCACCACGAAAGCCAGGAAACGCATTGACATCTACAATCACTGGCCTGCGTTGCGTGATGATGAGATCAACACCGTAGAGCGACATTTTGAAGGCCCGACCTACGGCGAGCGCAAGGTGTTTCCATTCAAGAGGGAGTTCATCCGCGACAACGGGGAAGTCTTGCCTGCAAGCGTTGGCTTCCAGCGGCGTGCGACGGTAGGCAGCGAAGATTTGCTCGTCAATCACCCAGAGCTTGATATCCCAACCATTATTGGCGATACATTCCTGAAAAACCACCGGTTCCTGGCTCCAATTCACCGCCAGCGCTTGAAGCTGTGAAATACAATCAATCCTGACTACCAGGTCTCCACGATAGTTGTAGCGGCTTTTGATAATCAATGGCCAGGGTAAGATACACAACATGGAAGAAGCTTTCAGTGCCTCGGTCAGGGTAAAGAAGTGCCAGGTTGGTGGCCAGGGTAAATTCACGGCGCGCATCAGTTCGGTTGTCCGCAACCGATCCTGGCAAGCCAGAGAGGAAGACCAACTATTGACGACCTGCCTACCATCTTGTTCCAGATATTGTGCCAGGTCCAGTGCTTGAGACGAGTGGGATTTCAGCAGGTAGAGATCGGCTGACCGGTGCTCTTTCTCACACGCGATGACTTCAGCGCCAGATAAAGCGTTGACATCAAGCAAACGAACCGTATGCCTGGTACACAACTGTTGCAATACCACGGCAATAACAGGATGTTGTGGCGTTTCCGGATTATCCATAACCAGGCATATATGCATCTGAAATTCTCCTCAGGTTAGCGTCCGTTATATCGACGAGCGGTTAACTGCTCGTCTGCGAGGAAAGAGGATGAGTCAAGTGTGGCGCGGAGCAACTGATTGTGCTTCTCGTACTGGATTGCAGCACTTTTAGCCGTGTGTAACACATATTGTGCAATCCGAGGAGCGGCAAACGGGACCCTGGCGAAGCTAGGAAAATCATTAATATCCAGAATCGTTAACCCCTGCGGCGTTTCAACCATGTCAACCCCGTAGATATCCAGCCCAAAGAAGGCACCAACCTGGAGGGCGAGCTTGCGGATCTGTGGGGTCAGCGGGATAACATGCTCCTCGATGTTCTCGTGTAAGGGAGACTTTTTGGCCACAGCCGCGCATACTTCTTTCCCGATCACATAGACCTTCATATCAAAATCGGTATTTTCCGCGTAGCGTTGGGCCAGCAAGAAACTAGCATGTTCTTCGCTAATATGTAGAGTCGCGAGATCAGCCGGATTATGCAAATAATAAATTCCCCGGCAAGAACTGCCGTTGCTCGGTTTGACTACCAGCGGATAAATGGATTCGGGCAATTGTTGCAACAGGCGTGGGTGCGCGACGAAATAGGTATCAGGAATAGGGAGGCCATGAGCGCGAGCGAACGTTGCGGCTACGGCCTTATCGCGCACGAGCCGTACAGAACGCGAACTATTGATCGTAGGAATCCCAATAGCCTCGGCAGCCGCCAGGATACTGAGTCCGGGCCCCTCGGCCAGCGATTTCAACACATAGGCATCGTATCCCTGATCCGCCAGGCTTGATAGGTAAGTAATGGTAGTTTGTGGTTCAAGCAGATCGATATCGTGACCCCACTGCAGAAGTTGATCCACAACGAGCATAGGCATGGGTTTGTTGCGATATTGCTCTTCGATGATAAAACAGAAGCGCATAACGCCCCCTTTCTCTGAACAAGGCCAAACAATACGCACAGGAGTAATTACAAATTTCTGACAAGCAGATGTGCAAATGCTCCTCCCCAACGTTTGAGGTCTTGAAATGTGCCCCGCTCGACGATCTGTCCATCCCTCAACACGATAATCTGATCGACAGCACTAAGTATGTGCAAACGATGCGAGACCATGAGCACCGTCCGTCCAACCACCAGTTTATTCAGAGCAGACATGACTTCAGCTTCTGCCTCCACATCCAGGTTTGCGGTCGGCTCGTCCAGTATCAGAATCGGGGAATCACGTAGAATGGCCCTCGCAATGGCCAGGCGCTGACGCTGGCCGCCGGAAAAATTCTTTCCTTGCTCATGGACAAGGGTGTCATATCCATCGGGTAAGCCCAGGATCATCTCGTGAATCTGAGCCTTTTTGGCGGCGTCGACTATCTCCGCATCGTCGGCTCCTGGACGCCCGACCTCAACGTTGTCGCGAATAGTGCCCTCAAGCAGCACAGAGTCCTGCAACACCATACTGACGTTTTGCCGCAATATGGCGAGCGGATACATCCGCGCATCAACGCCATCCAGCTTCACTATGCCTTGCTGGACCTCATAAAAGCGTGGAGGCAAATTCACGAGTGTGGATTTGCCACTTCCCGACACCCCCACAATCGCTACTTTTTCGCCCGCAGCAATATGGAAGTTAATGCCCCGTAGAACAGGATATCCTGGTACATAACTAAAAATAACGTTTTCGTAGCTAATTTCCCCCTGAAGTTTTTGCGGGCTGTGATAAGACACAGCACCCTCTTGCACTTCTGGAACCTGATCAAATACCTCTTGAATGCGTTCTGCACCAGCCGCTGCCCTGGTGGCAACGATGGTAAGCTTCGAGAGATCACGCATGGGCTGGTAAAGCAACTTGAGATAGAGCAAAAAGATAGTCAGATCACCAATGCTCAGGCTACCCTTTGCAACCGTCAGCCCAAGAAAAGAGAAATCATGATTGCCTGCGATAAAGGCTCCGATACCGATAATAATCGCTGTCCCGATGGAGACAAGGATGGTCACAAGTGGTGTGAATTGTGCCTGTAGGCTGCCTGCGCGCATACCTGCCGCATGGTTCTGGCTGATATAGTGAGTGAAACGCTGCACCTCCTTCTCTTCACGGGTGAAGGCTTTGATGATGGTAATGGCACCAATATTCTCGGTGGCAACATTTGCAACTTCCCCCACTATTCGCGCCGCCCTCCGCGTGGCTGCTTTAATAGCTCTGGTATAGCCAAACACGACCGCAGCAAGAACAGGTGCGATGGCAATGGCAAGTAATGTGAAACGTGCATTGAGTAAAAACATAATCACTATTACTCCCACCAGCGTTAGCGGGCCAGCAAACAGGTCAATCAAACCGTCCGTAACAAATTTTTCAATACTGAAAATATCTCCCGTGATGCGCTGAACAAGATCCCCTTTCTTCTGTTGACCATGCCAGCCCAACGATAAACGTTGGAGATGTTCAAAAAGCTGCCCCCGCAGTTGGGCAGAGAGATGTTGACCCATGAAGGCCGCAACGTAGAGTTGGAAGGAAGATAAAATGGCACTAAGAGCGCCACAGAGCACCACTGCCACAGCAGCGAACAAAATAAGGCTCAGCAGGCTATGCTGATCGTTCACAGCAGGCTTTATATTCAGGATGAACCGATCAAATAAACTGAGGGGACCATTGAGAAAGACCGGTGTGGTACCTTTCTGAATCTTATCGGAGAGAAACTTGAACGGTATAGGAGTCAACAGATCCGCCACTACCTGCACAAGCGCCATGGTAATGGCAAACGCAACGAGCAGATAATAGCCTTTGAAATGGCGAAACAAGAAACCAATCAAGGCAAGCATACAGGCCTCCCTATTAATGATGCCTACGTATGGCAAATGAGAGGTTCCTCAGGCAATTTCTTCAATATATTTACCCAAGTCAACTTTACATACAAAACCAGAGCTACTATTTATGTATCTCATTTTAGAATATAAATCAATAGAATGTAAATCTCTACAAATAAATAGGGGGGGGAAGTACCCTGCACACCCCGTAGGCTTCTCTGGGGTGTGCAGGGCGAGAACATCAGGATCCATAAAGGAATGGTAATGCTTTCCGGAAAGCATTACCATTCCTTTATG
>DATAYF010000130.1:0-6093 GCA_036272735.1 Ktedonobacteraceae bacterium | reverse complement strand
CGCTCGCGCTTCCTTATTCTCTCATTACTTGCGAACAGAGTTACTTTGTCCCACCAGCACCGCTTGTTAAGCGAAAGCCCTGATTTTATTGTCTCCAGGCCCACATGCCCCTTTTCTGGCAACCCTTCAAACTCAAAGGTGTCAATAATGAGTTCTGGTGCGAGAACTTCGTGATACACGCCGTGAAATGCATACGCATTGCCGTTTTGATCCCTGTGGATATATCGCCACCTTCCACCGTTCTTTGGTTCAAACGTCTCTATCGTCATGATGAACCTCCTTGGTCCAAGCCATTGGACGTAAAGCGTTGGGTCGGTGAAGGCTTGAAAAACGAGTTCTCGCGGTGCATCAAATTCGCGTGTAATGATTATTTCTAGTTCTTCTGGTTCCGCACTCACATTCGTCCTATTTTTCATCATGGTATAGTAATTCACCAGGGTGACGGCCCAGAGATATTACCGCTGCCTTGAGCAAGTATACATTCTTCCTCTTTGCACAAGAGCTTTCTTGAAGCTGCCCTAAATATCCCTGGAACTGCCATGCCGCCCGTGACCAGCAGCGAAACGACGAGCGCCTTCTACTGACTCTCCTGAATGAAGCACTTCGAGGCCACGGCGCGTCTCGTTGCCTAGCGCTTGCGCCCACGAAAGTGACCACTGCTCATATACGGACAACCGATCAGAGCGCAGTCCGTGCTGAGGGAAACGGGCGAGGTCTTCTGCAAGGGTAAGCGCCGCAGCGAGCGTCTCCCCAGGCTGCACGAGGCGATTGGCAAGGCCTATCGTCAACGCCTCTTGCCCGGATACTCCACGACCTGTGAGGATCAGGTCGAGCGCGTGGCTTTGTCCGATGAGGCGGGTAAGGCGGATGGTGCCACCATCGACGAGCGGCACACCCCAGCGACGGTTAAATACGCCAAAGACAGCGTTTTCAGCCGCTACGCGTAGATCACACCAGAGCGCAACTTCGAGTCCCCCGGCGACCGCGTAGCCTTCGACTGCGGCAATGACAGGTTTGGAGAGCAGCATTCGCGTGACGCCCAGTGGCCCATCTCCATCTTCGCTCACCTGCAACGTCCGTGCGTCATCATCGACCGATTTGAGATCGAAACCAGAACAAAAGGTACTTCCGCTTCCGCTCAGCACAGCGACCGCCAGGGTTTCATCATCGTCAAATTCACGGAATGCTTGCGCCAATGCAGATGCCGTTGGCCTATCGATGGCATTCTTCACTGCTGGTCGGTTGATCGTGACCACAAAAGTTGTTCCCCGTTTCTCCGTCAATACCACCTGACTCTGATCATTGTTGTTGGTGCTCGCATCGTACGTCATAAAACCCTCTCCCTGCTTGCTCTACTCCCATTACGTGGACAGCCTGCTCTTTTTGAAAAGTACCCACATAATTGTATCAGCTTTGCCCAATGGAATGGCTCTTCCATACTGGCCGTGCTCAGCGATCTTAATAATCTGGTGAGAATGTCGAGAGTGAAAATGTTGTGGCCTCGTAGCAATTGTTTCGAAACTTCCCGCACCTTTCCCAGATCCTGACAGAAGATGGCAGGAGTTGGATGCTACTATTGGCGGTAGGGAACAGCATATTCTCCCTGATTCACCTGTTATCAAGAAAGGACGTCTCTCTTATGCAGGAATCCTTGCTCAACCACTACCGCTCTTTCAGTCTCTTCACATCCCCTGGTCTCTACCAGGAACGCTTGCAACGTGACCTCCCCGCCGATATCGCGCAAGTGGGCCGCCTTGTCAAGCAACAAGTAATCCACACGTTGACGCTTTATGCTGGCCGTGAAGGTTCTCATGTCAGTCCTGTTTACGGAGAAATCAGCAAAGTGCCCTGGTATCGCCAATCCGAAGACGACTACTTCCCAACCGCAACTGCTATGCTTGCTGAACTCTACCGCCGTGATCCGCGTGGCTTTGTTCCCGACCGCTCCGAGGAGCACAAACTCATTATCACTTGTCGTTTTGTCGCTATTCTCATGGCCTCAATCTTAAAGTCCAGGGGCATTGCTGCCCGCGTTCGTGCTGGCTACGCCCCCTACATTCCTTCTGACCGCATCGAAGATCACTGGATCACCCAATACTGGCATGCTCCTTTAGAACGCTGGATCACCATCGATGCCGATGCCTCGCTTGAACAATATGCCTTTGATCCCTTCGATATGCCCCCTGCGACTTTCGACTTCGCCGCTAACGCCTGGCTGGCAGTACGCACCGGCAGCAAAGACCCGAACGCCTACAACACCCATGGCCCTACCTGCCTGGGCGAACTCGGTGCTCAGGTCCTCCGCGATTTCCATTGCCTGATGAATAACGAGGTCCTCTACCTACATTATCCAGCTTTTGTTGCCTCCGACTTTGATGGCACCAACGAACAAAAATTGCAAGAACTCGATGCCTTCGCACTCCTTCTGCAACGCTCCGACGAGAACTTTGCCCAACTCCAAACTATCTGGGAGACCAATCGTGACTTCCGTCTCCTTCAGGGTTCTCTTCTCTAATTTCCAGTCATACATTTGTTAAAATTGTTCGATAGAATTTCGATGTTGGTCGTCCAGTCAGGATACAACACAGCGCACATAACATAGATATGTGCGCTGTGTTGTATCCTGACTGGACAATCACCATTTGTTTAGAGTATAAAAGAGGGGATGTTCCACCCATCGGTATATTTCGAACCCCAAAGACTACCTTGAAGGTACATATATGGTCGAGGACACGTGGCAGAGGCCAAAGACTGCTATAGAGCTTGCAGAAAACGAAGTACACGTCTGGCGTGCAGCGCTCGATGTCTCCCACGACACCTTGTCTCTTTTCCAGGCACTGCTTACCCTTGAAGAGTATGTAAAAGCACAGCGCTTTCATTTTGAAAAAGATCGTCGTGCCTGGATGGTGGCGCATGGCCTGTTGCGCATGCTCCTGAGTGTCTATACTCAACGAAATCCACGTGAGATCAGCTTTCAACTCAATGCGTACGGCAAACCCGCGTTAGACGTTGCCCCTGACCAATCCTCGCTGCAATTCAACCTTTCACATTCGCAGCATCTCGCGCTCCTGGCATTCACACGTGCGCGACGTGTTGGCGTGGATGTCGAATATATGCGCTCGAATATTGCGTATAGTGAACTGGCACAACATAGCTTCTCGCCCTTTGAACAGGCGACGCTGAACGCGCTTCCACTTTCACAACAGCGGCAAGCCTTCTTTAATGGCTGGACAGGCAAAGAAGCCTACATTAAAGGGCGGGGCCTGGGTTTATCGCTGCCGCTGCACCTTTTCGATGTCGCGCTGATGCCCGATGAACCGGCCGCCCTGCTTGCGAGTCGCGAGAACCCACGAGAGGCCCAGCGCTGGACCCTGCATAGGCTGGAGCCAGGCCCCGATTACGCCGCAACGCTTGCCATCGAGGGTCATGGCTTAACGATTCGTTGCTGGCAATGGAACGACGATCTGCTGTTGCCGTAATAGCGCGGCATTATTCGTAGGGACCGATTTATCGTGTCCGCTGAACCCTCCTGACCAACCAGCCCAACGCCTGACAATGGTGCGGGTGTGGTACATGTTGGCCGAGAGGGTACGTTGAGAGTCTGGGTCCCCACGTGGGGGCGCAAATCAAGCAAACCATAGATGTGCTATGCTAATAAGAACTTCCCTGGAACCGTGAAAGGATATGCATAATGACTGATCAGGATTCGTATGCAGAGAGCTCGGAAGTCAACTGGCAACTTGGCTCGACGACCATTTATGGCACGTTGGTCAAGCCATCTGGCCCCGGACCTTTTCCTGCTGTGGTAATGGTGGCGGGCAGCGGCCCCACTGATCGCGATTGGAATTCGCCACTCCTCCCGGGATCTAATGGCAGCGCCCGCCTCATCGCGGAGGCGTTAGCACGGGTCGGGATCGCTTCCCTGCGCTACGACAAGCGTGCTTCCGGCCCCCATGCTCACCAGAACATGCAATTTCTGGTCGGCAAGATGAGCATGCAAAGCCATGTCGACGAGCTCGCCGGAGCCGTACGCACCATGGCAAGCCAGGCTTACGTCCGTGACGGCCGGATCTTCGCGCTCGCTAACAGCGAGGGGACCCTTCACGCCCTGAACTACCAACTGCACAGCCCCGATATTCCGTTCGCGGGACTCGTGCTCATCGGCCCTCCTGGACGGGCCGTTGGCACTGTTGCGCGCTCCCAACTGGCTGCGCAGGCGTCTGGCATACCGAATGGAGATGCATTGCTGGCGCTCTACGATGCCGCCATCGTCCGCTTCCTGGCGGGAGAGCCCACCGCCCCGGACCCTGCGCTACCGGAGGGGGTTCAGATGTTGCTGCAGAGTCTGGAAACTCCAGCCAACCTGCCCTTTGCCCGTGAGCTCTGGATGGCCGATGCGGCTCCCCTGCTCAAACAGGTGGACACCCCGGTGCTGGTCATCATTGGGAAGAAGGACATCCAGGTAGACTGGCAAGCCGATGGCGATCCGCTAAAGCTGGCCGCCGTGGGGCATGAGAAGGTGACCTTCCTCTTCCCGGAGAACGCGAATCACGTCCTCAAGCAAGAGCTACGGCCCCGGGAAGACGTGGTGCCAGCCGAGATGGCGGAGAGCTATAATGGTCCTGATACCCGCCTGGATCCGCAGGCCCTGGCCAGCATTCAAGAGTGGCTGGCTGCCCACGCTTGACCCGCGTAAAGATAAAATGTATTTAAAGAGCATTACAAAACCGCATCGAGTTCTTGCAGGGTGGCGGACCAGGCGGGCGTTTGGGCATCGATCAGGGCGAAGTGATCAGCGCCAGGCAGCGTGATAAGCTTGACCTGGTCGCCAGCCTGTTGTGCCTTCTGCATATACTGCTGGCTGACGATCAATGGCACATTGTCGTCGGCGGTACCATGCACAAGAATTGGTGGAATGCCCAGGGGTAATAAGGCCGCAGGTGAGGCGTGGGCATAGCGTTCTGGCTGCTCGGATGGCGACCCACCCAAAAAATCTGATGCGGCACCCCGACCAAGGTTGAGTTGCCAGACGTGCTCCAGGTCGATAGCTCCGGCCAGGCTGATAGCCGCTGTGAGCGCAAGTGGCGTCTCGGTATGCAGGAGACTTGTGGCGGGCAGACGATGCCGACCGGCGAGCCAGAGAGCCAGGTGCCCACCGGCTGAATGACCAATGGGGACGACGCGTTGCAGATCGATCTGATAGCGGCCAGCAAGCGTGCGCAGATAATCGGTGGCCTGGGCGACGTCGAGCAGTGTATTGGGCCAACCCCCATCTGGCTCTCCCACCCGTCGATATTCGACGTTCCACGCGGCCAGACCACGCGCCGCCAGGTCCTCCGCCAGACCTGCCATCAAATCCAGCCCATACGCTGCCCGCCAGAAGCCTCCGTGTAGCAAAATAATTACAGGATGTGGTCCGGCGGTTTCGGGATAATACAGATCCCCAAAGTTTTGCGAAACTGATCCATACGTGTGCCGTACCTTTGAGAAAGGGACGTTTTGCCCCTGTGAAATAGGCGTCATAAAAAGCGCGTTCCTCCTTTGCGTTTACATAGTGTCCTACCCCATCTCGCTACAATGGCTCGCGACCACTTGCCACGCGCCTTCCTGGAACAGCCAGACGCGGGTGTATTGGAACTTGCCAGCAAAGGGCGTTTTTTGCGCCTTGCCCCTCAGGTGCACTTTTACGAACACAATAGCAGTTTCTCCATATAATTGTACAAGCGGATCGATAAATTCACATGTGGTCAAGTTCAGCGTACCGGAGGCGTAATTCTGCAAATCCTCTTGTTTTCCCGCTACGATGCCCGACTGGCTGGTAGATACCAGATCGGTGTGCAGCAACCGATTCAGCGCCTGGGCGTCACCCTGTAGCATCGCCTGCTGAAGTTGCGCCTCAACCTGAAGAATTTCATCAACGGAATGCTCCACGTATACCTTCTTTCTTGCAGTGCAAAGGTTATCTCTGCTGTTACTATATCACGCTGCGACCATTAACCGGGTTGCTTATCGATGGTGCTGACGTTGGTCAAAAGCTCCATCAAGAAGTGTTACAGTCATCCGAGCGCGAAAGCCCCTGTGTTTCAACCAGGG
>DATAYF010000129.1:0-5864 GCA_036272735.1 Ktedonobacteraceae bacterium | reverse complement strand
ACTTTATGAGTCTACTGACGCTGTAGAGTAGAAGAGGTGGGAGATACGGTGCTGCTCAGCTTGATGCTCTACTATAGAATAGAGGTTGTAATCATAGGCGCGTAATATGCATCTCCTTGACGAGAGAGATGCAAGAAGTTGCACCACTTCAGGATAAAGCGCATTTCAGAGCTTTGACGCTCCACATCAAAGCTCTGAGAAATGGTTTCATCAGTGCGTATAGCTGTTTCCTTGTTGTCTTCCTGTCAGACACGCAGAGGTTTCTCATCGTCAGTAGCCTCGTGTGTCGTGAAAGCGAATGCGTGCTGTTATGGTCACAGTGCCGCCTCATGCTTATCCCTAGGATGATCACCCAAAAGAGCGCAAAGCCTGGGTACATCTCGTGTGAAAGAGTGTGTCTCTCCCACTGGGGTGGGTGAAGCTATTTCCCCTGTCAGTAGGTGAACCGTATATAGAACGCTCGAAACAGGAGCAAAGGAGATAGGATCGTGCACCTCTCCCAGTTACCGTCGTTTATTGGGGGCAATCCTCAGCGTATGAAGTTTAACTCGGCCAATCCTCGCAAACATCGAAGCACCGAGTTGCTCAGACGCAACCAATTGTAAGAGAACAACTTAGCAACGTATGTAAGGGAAACTATTATGGACGAGTCACTATTATTCCATGACCAGCTTCTGGCAACGAAGTTTTTTCTCCCTTCTTCTTCCCATGCGCTGATCCCTCGTCCTCGCTTGGTTGAGTTGCTCAATACGAGCTTAGAGTGCGCTCTGACGCTGATTTCGGCCCCTGCTGGCTTCGGGAAAACCACGCTGCTCTCGACCTGGGTACGGTCGCTTCCACCAGAGCGTCCGCAGATCGCCTGGGTGTCTCTGGATGAGGGAGACAATGAGCCGGCGCTATTCTGGAGATATGTGTTCACCGCACTGGACAGCCAGCAGCCTGGACTCTGCACGCAGCTGATCACCTACCTACAAACACACCAGACCCCACCGCTACGTTCCGTCCTGCAGACGTTCATAAATCGTCTTGCAGAGCAACCTGAGCAGTTCCTCTTGATTCTAGATGACTATCACCTGGTCACCGAGCAGGCGATTCACACTTCTCTCACCTACCTGGTAGAGCATCTTCCTCCTCAACTCCATCTTATCCTGGCGGCACGTGCCGACCCTCCGCTCCCCATCTCGTTGTTGCGAGCACGTGGGCACCTTCTAGAGGTGCGCACCGATCAGCTACGCTGTAATCCAGATGAGGTTATGGCCTTCCTCAAGAAGATGGCAAGAATCCACCTCTCTCAACATATGGTCAAGGAAGTGGCTACTCGGACAGAAGGCTGGCTGGTGGGTTTGCAATTGCTTGGCCTCTCGCTGCAAGGTCTTGCAGGTCCTGGCGATTTGCTGAAGGAGGTGAGTGGGAGTCAGCGCTACATCTTCGATTACTTAATCGAGGAAGTGTTCCAGCGTCAGAGTGCCTCCGTGCAAACTTTCCTGTTGCATACCTCGATCCTGAAACAGTTCTCTGCTCCCTTGTGTGATGCTATTCTGGAACAGCGCGAGAGTCAGCAGATGCTTGAGCAGTTGGAACGAGCCAATTTATTCATCGTGTCCCTGGATACACAGCGTCGTTGGTATCGCTATCATACCCTCTTTGCCAAAGCATTGCGTCATCTCCTGGAGCAAACACAACCCGCATTAGTACCTCTCTTGCATCACCGAGCCAGCCAATGGTACGCCCAGCACGGCCGCCTGAACGAGGCTATATCTCATGCCATCACAGCCCAGGAGTGGCAGTGGGCTGCTGACCTGATCGAACGAGTTTCTACGCTCATCTGGGGGAGTAGTGAACATGCGATGTTGAGACGCTGGTTGGAGAAGCTCCCGACCGAGATGATACGCTCGCGACCTCGTCTGTGCCTGGCGTATGCCAAGACACTATTCATGGTTTCCTCTTACACGACGATAGAACGCTGGCTACAAGATGCAGAAACGGCCCTGCGAGGCACTTCACCAGCTCTGACGAACGAGGCTGCTGAAACCAGAGCAGTTTTACTCCCCGAACAACACCTACAGGACAACCTGTTGGGAGAAATCGCAGCCTATCGTGCAATCATTACCGGCTACTATCTCGGGGAAGGGCATTCTACTCTGGCTTTTTGCAAGGAGGCCCTTGCCCACTTGGCAGAACAGAATCTCTTAGCACGAGCAGAAGTTGCCTATGCGCAGTCCCTGGCCTACTATTCCTTCGGTGACATCGTAGCAGCCATCCAAGGCACGAAGGAGGCCACCGTGCTCTCCCAGGCCGCAGGAGACGCTTCTTCAACCATTCTCTATATGTGTAGAATGGCGTATTCCTTGCTCTTGCATGGAAAACTCCATGAGGTGGTACAGATTGTCCAGCAAGCAACCCTGCTGGGAACAACACCGATTGGACTGCCGCATGCTATGATGTGCTGGGCGTATATCTTCCATGCGGACACACTGCGAGAGTGGAACCGACTTGATGAGGCGCTGGAGCTGGCATTACAAGGGGTCCGGCTGAGTGAGCAGACAGAAACCATCGTGGCTTTATATTTAGGATACACATTACTGATGGGCATCCACCTGGCACGAGGGGAATTGGACGCAGCGCACCTTACCTACCAAAAGGCAGAAGAGGTCCTGACGAAAACCTACAGCTCGTACCGGCGCGATGCATATCTCATCGTGCATTGGGTTCAGTTCTGGTTGGCAAGTGGAGAGCTGGAGCGGGCTGTGAACTGGGCACAACAGACCAACGTGCATTCTCCATTGTCTCCATTGGCATATGAACGCGAAGCTGTAGCCCGCGCACGCATTTTGCTGGCTCGGAAGATGCCTGCCGAGACCCTCTCGCTCTTGGATTCTCTGCAGGTTCATGCTGAGGAGCAGGAGCGCTGGAGCCATGTGATCGAAATGAAGGTCTTGCAGGCTCTGGCTCATTCTATGTGCGACGAAGATCAAGAGGCTTGCACTATCCTTGCCCAGGCGGTGCATCTGGCTGAACCGGAGAACTACATCCGCATCTTTGTGGACGAAGGGGCGCGGATGAAGGCTCTGCTCTTCCATCTACGTGAACAGGAACGGAAGAAAGGACCAACACTGTATCTCGATGCGCTGCTAGCGGCCTTCTCATCTGAGAGCGCGACACACGATCCTCCCAGAGGGGTAGACCAGTCGAGAGGACGCACACTGGAACATCCACTCGTGGAACCCTTAAGTGAACGTGAACTGGAAGTACTCCATCTGATCGCGCGAGGCGACTCGAACCAGGAGATTGCTGAGATGCTGATGATTGCTCTGGATACTGTCAAACGCCATGCGACCCATATTTTCGAGAAACTGGGGGTGAATAACCGCGTCCAAGCAGTGGCGCGAGCCCGTGCCCTGCACTGGCTCTCTGATGAACGATAAGTAGCACCATCACGCATTTCCGAATATGAATGCAGCAACAAAGGTCAACTTCCGTCCACGAGGAACGTGGATAGAACCACTTCAGGTAGAGGTTTTTGTTACTTTGTTCTCTGTCGCTTCCTTACGGTGCGAACGATACGCCTGATCGTCTCATACGAAACACCATACTCACCTGCAACCTTGCGCAGCGGCTCCTGATTCTCGACCACACGGCGTACTACATTCGGCTATGCAGAAACAGGGATTTTCCACTGTGGCTCGTCTGGACCTGGGCTGCGTTGTGATCAAGAAATGACAACTGGATGATCACGTGCTTGTTCAAATGGGTCTCCAGATTGCGTATATTCAGTACGTGCTTTCGGAGTATAGACCAGAATATCACCACGTCCGGAAAAAAGCTTTTCCAAAGGAATCAAGGCCAGGTGCGACCTATGGTTCAAATCCCGTCGGTTCCGGTTGAGTAACACCAGTGGAACAGGCCGACACATGAACGTGTCGGCTTGTTTATGCCCGAAACAACCTCCATCTTTCTGTTTTCTCACGAAACACAGCGTGACATTTCGTTCCGGTTTCGAGCATGGTAATCTGCCGATCCTTGGCGTTGCAGCCAGCCTCGCTCGCGCCGCTCCTGGCTCAGAAGAAAAAGCTCCTGGACGCCTTCCGTCCAGTGCCACCACACACGCTAAGGCGACTCCACGAGGATCTGCGCGCTTGCTTGGATCTCGTTGCGCATCTCGTGGGCGCGTCAGCTGCACGCTTCTGTCGTGCTTTTGATGAATGCTGTCAGTATTTCCGCCCCCGCTCTCGAGAAAAGGAAACACGGTCACTGGCGCAACATCGGCTAGTATTGCGTGAACGGCTGGCGTCCCTACAAGCATTGATGGTTCCCATTTCATCATTCAGCACATGGTATTTGCGAGATCCTGAAGAGCTTTCTGTTCTTTTGTATTCCCAGAGAGCATTTCCCAACTCAGAAACCCCATATATAAACAGGGAGTCACAGTAAAAAGAACAAACAGCGCATCTGACTTGCAACATATTCCTCCCATTGAGTTTGCAACGGAAAGGCTGTCGTATGGTTTGTGTGCCGTGTGAAGGAGAGCGTGATTGCCTAATCTTCATGATTTTCTATGACCTCCAGATGCTCGCCATGACCTCCTACCGGTAGTTTGTTGCTTCGGGATTTTGTCTCGTTTTAAACTCACCAAATGGGAGCAATCCGAGCTGAAATTGCTCAGGAGAAATACCCAAAATCAAACGCGATTTCCCGAGTCAACAAACGACCGCTACAGCGGTCTTCACAAAGATTGAGCCTGCAAGCTTGTGCTTTGGTGTCTCGTCTCTCCTGAAAAATGGGGATCAGCATGGCAATGAATACAATCATCAAGTACAATGGACGAGAAACTGATGAAGGAGAGAAGCGATGCCCTTTACACAAAATGAACAGACCACCCTTTGGTATACCGATCAAGGTTCTGGCCCTCCCGTTCTCTTAATCCATGGGGGATTATTTGATCCCATAGATGGGAAACGTTTTTGGGAGCTTCCAGGAGTGGTAGACTCTCTTGTGGAACAGGGATATCGTGTACTCGTGCCTGACCGTCGCTATTCTATTGGATGCACTACTACCACCTTTGAAGTCTATTCATGGGAAAAGGAGGCGACTGATTTCGCTGCGGTCTTGCGTGCGGCAGAAATAGAGTCGGTATCTCTGGTTGCTGGTTCCAATGGGTGCTCTGCAGCTATCCGTTTCGCATTAACCTATCCTTCCTTTGTACGTTCCCTGGTGCTCTGCTGGCCTGTCACCTCTAAGAATGACTGGCTCCAGAAAGACCTCGAATGTTCCGCTGCTCTTGTTGAGCAGGTTGGTCCTACAGTCTACCTGAACAGACTGCGTGAGCAAGGTATTCCACGTCCCGGCGAGGGACGTGGCGGTTTTCCGTTTGGCTTTGCTCTCTTACATGACACGCCGCTTGCGATCTCGTTTTGTTCTTTGACTCCACAAGACGCCGCACGCATCATGCGAGAGTCAGGACAAGCGCTGCTTTCAGGCAATATGTTCCGAGGAGTCTCTACCAACGATACCGCTCTGCTGGCTGCACAACCGTTTCCTATCTGGGTGATGCCTGCGTTTCCTGAAAATCCTGTGCATACCCTGGAAATCGCGCAGAGGCTGGCCGGGCAGATCGCAGGGGCACAGATGCTGCAAGGCTTTCCAGAGACCCCTACCCCCCGCTTTGCTGCTGTACGAACTGAGTTTTGTACAGTGCTTCAGGAAGCATTGGGATAAAGACTGTCGAGAGCATGATACCCACAATGCGTAAACCACCCTCGGGCATCCTGTGGAGTGATCGTGAGGAGCGCTTGCGCAATCGCCTCTTGCAAAGTCTCTGGCGTGCGTGCTCCTGCCCGACGTAAAAAAGCCTTCAGCGGTGTCAG
>DATAYF010000128.1:0-2188 GCA_036272735.1 Ktedonobacteraceae bacterium | reverse complement strand
GTTATATGGTACGTCGAGATAACGTCAAAAACACACTGAGAGGCTATGTGCAATGAGGATGCGTAAGAACGCCTTTATGAATCAACTGGCAAGGATGAGAGAAGAGGAAAAATGCAAGCAGTCATGACCCCACAGCAGCGTCGAGAAGCCAAACAAGAGATCCTTGAGCAGATCAAACAGGGAACGTCAGTGAAGCAAGCGAGAAGTGCGAGCCGAGTGCCGATCCATCGTGCAACTCTTTACCGCCTGCTCAAGCGAGTGCAGAACACCGAAGAAGGAACCGTGGTCGATGGTCGGCACGGTCACCCCATCAAACTCCGTGGAGAAATCCTTGCCCTGATGTGCGAGCACTGCCAGGCCAATCCCTGCGTTGCCAGTTTCGCTGTGCAACGCCTGCTCCAAGAGCGGTTCGGGGTGAGCGTCAGCATCAGTCAACTTAACCGCGTGCGAGCTGCCTGCGGCCTGACCCGCATGCCAGCTCCACGAGAAAAAAAAGTCCCAAACGAGCTTCCCGGTTGCCCCAGGCTCTCATGAACAGGCCGGTGGATTGTTGCTGTTGGCAGCAGCTACAGAAACCGGCCTGCTTACGCAGTTGGAGCAAGCCCTGCCACCCTCAGCCCCGACCCCACTTTCCTTTCCCCTGATAGGCAGTTCAGCGGTTCGCCGACGCCTGCTGCTCACCATCCTGTTTCTGGGAGCCGTTGGGGTACAGCGCACATGGGATCTACGTGGGTATACGGCCGCTGGCCTGGCACTGCTTACCGGGCGGAAGCAAGCCTATGGCTATCGCTATACCGAAGCCTTTTTGTCACAGGTCGCCCGCGCCGATGGTGCTGAACGCTTCACCGATGCCCTTGCTTGCTGGACCACGCACCTCTGGCATCCACCAGCAGAAGGAACTGGAGGAACAGCACACCCCCACGCGCTGACCTGTTATGTGGATGGACATCGCAAACCCGTCTACAGTGAGGTCCTTATCCCGCGAGGGCTGATTGGGCGGCTGGGCGTCATCCTGGGCTGCCGGGCACTCCTCTTGCTGCACGATGAGCACGGCCATCCCCTGTTCGTCACCACCCATCGAGGGGATCAGCATCTCATCACAGGAGTTCCTGCGTTTCTGGCGCGCTATGAACAGCACGCGGAGCACAGCCAGATCACGCGAATGATTGTGGATCGGGAGGGCATGGCCACCGAATTTCTCGCCAGCTTGCATGCGGAAGGACGCAGCGTGGTCACGATCCTGCAGACCAATCAGTATCGGGACCTCTCCTCCTTCTCCGAGGTGGGTACGTTTGTGCCATTGAGCACGGATGCCCACGGGCAAGTCATCCGCGAGGTGGCCCCGGCTCGCATCACCCTGCTACGCGAAAACCATCCTGACGCGCCGCTGTACTTACAGGTGGCACTCATCCGCGATTTACGCCGTCTCGTTCCGGTTCAGCCTGGTCCAGAGGAGGCAGAGATCGCGCCGCGTTGGGACAGAGACCTGCCTCCTGATGAACGGACCTGGTGGCGCGAAGGCTGGCAAGCCACCGCTGCCCCAGCCAAAGAGACAACGGCGAAGCTTATTCCCATTGTGACTACGGAAAAGACCAAGACCATCGATGCGATCGAGCTTGCGCGGACCTACATTCACCGCTGGTCTGCTCAAGAAAATGTCATCAAAGATTATCTTCGCCCATTCGGATTGGACATCAACCACGGGTTTGCCAAGGTCGCGGTAGAGAATTCGGAAGTAGCCAAACGGCGAACGCGCCTGGAGCAGCGTCTCGCCCGGCTCAAACACTGGGCACAGAGTGCAGGGAAGCGAGAGACCCAGGCTAGCCAACGACGGGAGCGGCTCCGAAAAACCTTCACGAGCCGCAGCAAGGAATTGTATCAGGAACTGTGGGCGCATCAGCGCACCCTGGAAGAGCAAGGGGTAGCCGATCATGTGTTGCGACGGGAGGTCAAGGAGCGCAAAGCCACCGCAGATGCTGAGTTAGAGCAGCTTCGCATCAAAGAATGGCGTGCCTATGAGCAGTGCAATGCCGAGTTTCGCAAGCAGGAGCGTTACTGCAAAGAGCAACGCGAGGTCTTGCGCGCCTTAGAGGATATGAAAGCACAGGAGAAAACCATGTACGAATTGGACCACCAGAAGGATCAGGTGATGACCGTGTGTAAAGTAGCGGTGGCGAATCTGGCGATG
>DATAYF010000127.1:0-30889 GCA_036272735.1 Ktedonobacteraceae bacterium | reverse complement strand
TTCAGGTGGTTCATGCGGGCGTCTTTGTGCAATGCCACACAGGCGTTCCAGACCAATGCTGCTTCTTGTTGCGCTTCACGCAAGCGTTGGTATTGCGTGTGAGACAGGTTCTGCAGTTGGTAGATTTTTAGCGTGTTTATATGGGAGAGCCTAGCACATAGGGAAAGTGGTTTGCCAGTGGGTAAAACGGGGTATGCTCATTATGCAATCGCCTATTACCTGGTAGGGATTCCCAAGTATCGGAGGTGCATTCTGACAGGTGAAGTGCAGGTCGAAACGAAGCGGCTCGTGACCAAATGTTGTGAGAAACAAGGCTTGAAGCTTCTGGCAATGGAAACGGACATTGACCATATTCACGGGTTTGTGAGTGCTCCGCACGGTTTAGCCCAGCGTTGATAGCGAACGTGCTCAAAGGGTACTCCTCTCGCTTTTTGCGGGAGAAGGTTCCTCATCTCAAAAAAGTGCGTAGAAAGGACCACGTATGGACAAGCTCGTATTATGTGGGGACAGCCGGAGCGTATGGGCTGAAACGATCACCCGCTCCATCACAGAATGCCAGGGCAAGGAGAAAGGTGGGTGCGGGTCGCTTTCATCCCACCCCTCAAACGGGGTGGGATTTCCCGCTTCCTTGTTAAGATAGTACCACTTCCCCCAAAAGGGGAAAATCTAGTATACTCTGTAATAAGTGGGAAGAAGGGTAGTAGGGTAGTAGGGTAGTAGGGTAGTAGGGTAGAGGGGGTTACATGTGGCGAGGGAGAAGGTGCATTTATCGCGTTCGTCTGGTTGCTTACGACGCCATTACCACGGCATCCTGGCGCTTGCCATCCAGGCTTCCTAGTCCACGACCCACTCCTTTTCCCTCCCACGCTCGTAAGCGAAAAAACCTTCTACGCAAGGTACGCCTGGTCAAATTTGTATAATCGCCGTTCGCCTCTTGAATACTCAAGTATAGTGTAAAGTAAAGTGTACCCATTTATGGCTAATACGCCTAAACCATTTTCAGGGGAGAAGATGTAGGAAGAGGGATGATTCACATGGTGGACATTTTAATCGTTGATGATCACTTGTTGATGCGCCGCGCGGTGCGCGAGGTCGTTGAAAAAGAGGAAGATCTCAGGGTGGTAGCCGAAGCCGGCAACGGTCAGGAGGCCGAGACACGAGCCGCGGAGACGCAGCCCGACGTGATCTTGATGGATATGGATATGCCCGATTGCACCGGTTTTGAAGCCACAGAAAAAGTGCTGGTATGCTCTCCACAGTCTCGTGTCATTATTTTTACGGCTACGCATAAAGATCAACATGTTTTTCAAGCCATCCAGCGGGGAGCCATGGGTTATATCACCAAAGATATCGAACCCGATGCCCTGGTCCATGCCATTCGTTGCGCCGCACGCAATGACCTGTGCATTCCCGGATCACTGGCGACGCAGGTGTTAGCACATCTACGCGCTGCCTGGCAAGCGCAAGCGGCGTTCTCACGTGGTATGTCGCCCACCAAAGCCATCTCGTACCGCACCCCACGCCGTATAGCACGCCAGCTTGCCATCGCCAGTCCACAAACCGACGAAACACCACCACCTACTACTGACGCCAATATCCCCACCGTGCGTCCGTTAACCGGACGCGAACGCCAAATCCTCGACCTGATGCGCAAGGGACTCAAGAACCGCGAGATTGCCGGAGAACTGTGCATCGCCGAGTCAACGGTGCATAAACACGTGCAGAATATCTTTGAAAAACTGCACGCGCGCAATCGCACCGAAGCCATCTACCTCACCAGTTTAGAAGGCTGATAGGCTCCCCATCCAAGCAAAAGTAAACTATACGAAGAAGTGTCGGTGGTGTCGGTAACAGATGTCGGTTAAAAAGATGCTGTAAACCCGCTTCTAAAGCCCTTTTACTTCCGGGGTCGGTGGTGTCGGTAGGGGTATTCCCCTTCGTTGGACATAGGAAAGCTCTACCACCGACACCACCGACCCCTCAGCTAAATCGTCTTCTAGAGCGCTTTTATGACTATTTTCCAACCGACACCTGCCAGCGCGAGTGAGTTGACCCGCCGTACGTACTTTTTGTAAGATGGGGGGGAATGGTCAGAGCGTTCAGCCGTGGGGAGTCGTCGCGGTGGCTCACGATAATGAAGGTACAATACTAATGCAAACAGAAAAAACGTTGGCTCTGGCACAAAGCGATCTTTTCCAGGGGCTTACCAGCGAAGATATTGACGAGCTTGAACGCATCACAACGCTTTTAACGTGCGCTACGGGACACATCCTCTATCGTCCCGGCGAGACTGGTAGCGCGCTCTTCCTGCTCAAAGAGGGCAATATCCATTTGTATCACCTCTCAACCGATGGTCGCAAGCTGCTTATCGCCTCGCTGGAGGCTGGTGCGAGCCTGGGTGAAACGTCGCTGACGGGACAACGCGTCTACGATAGCTTTGCCGAAGCCACCACGCCCTCGCGTATCTACGTCTTGAGCACGCACGAACTGGAACAACTCATCGCCCATAAACCATCTCTCGCGCACGCCTTGCTGCAAAAGCTCGGTCAACGCCTCATCTCGCTTGAGTCCCAGCTCGTCGATACCACCTTCAAGAGCGTTTCCGCTCGTCTGGCAACGCTGCTCCTACACCTGGCGGAGGCGGACCCTCAGCATTGTGTTGTGCGCGGTTTTAGCCACGAGGCGCTGGCTGATCGGCTTGGCGTCTATCGTGAAACGGTGAGCGCCGCCCTGCGCGAACTGAAAGAGGACGGCGTCATCGAGCTTGGTCGCAAACGAGTGACTATTCGTCAGCCCGCGCAACTCACGGCCATCGCCGAATCAGCCAGGAAAAGTAACCATGGTTGATTGACAAGAACGGCCCGCCAGGGGAGGTTGGTCCGTTCCCCTGGCTATGGTTAACTAGGCCAAAGTGCTCTCGTGATGGCTCTGCACTTCAACCATATCGCGCACCACTTCTTTGATATGGGCCGAGGAGAGACCATACAACTCCTTCAGAATGGTGGGGGCACCGTGCTCAACCAGCTTATCGGGCAGGCCGATGAGCCGAATATCCACATCATGCAGCATATTCTGCTTCTCCAAGAATTCCAGCACTGCACTGCCAAAACCACCGGACACCATGTGATCTTCGATGGTGATCAGTCGATGCGTTCCCTTCGCAAGACGCGTGATCATCTCTTCATCCAGTGGCTTGGCCCAGCGTGCATTGACCACCGTTACCTGGATGCCCTCTTGCGCCAGTTCACTGGCCGCCAGCTCCGCCTGCACCACCATATCACCATAGGCCAGGATGGCACATTCCGTACGCTCGGCAGCTTGTATGGTGGCAGGACGCAGCAGCTCCGCCTTGCCAATCTCCAAAGCATGCAGATCATCAGTTAACTGGACGCCCAGACCTTTGCCACGCGGATAGCGCAGGCATACCGGACCATCCATATAGATGGCGGTGTAGAGCATGTGACGTAGCTCCTCCTCATCTTTTGGAGCCATCACCTTCATCTGTGGCAACATACGCATGAAGCTGATATCAAACACCCCATGCTGCGTCTGCCCATCTTCACCTACGATACCGGCGCGATCCATTGCGAACACGACATGCAAATCCTGCGTGCAAATGTCATGAATAACCTGGTCGATGGCCCGTTGCATAAACGTCGAATAAATGGCGACCACCGGCTTCATGCCACCGATAGCCAGACCACCAGAGAAGGTTACCGCGTGCTGCTCAGCAATGCCTACGTCGAAGTAGCGCTCAGGGAAGCGCTGGTGCATCTTATACAGGCCGGTACCCTCGGCCATAGCCGCCGTAATACCAACGATTGCCGGATCTTTCTCAGCTAAGGTGACGAGCGTATCCGCAAACACGTTCGTGTAAGCAGGGGGATCGTTAGGATTCTTCTTAATCACCCCGGTCTCGTAGTTGAATGCTCCTGGGCCGTGCCACTTGGTCGCGTCTTTCTCCGCGACCTCCCACCCTTTGCCCTTCTTCGTCACCATCTGCACAATGACAGGACCCTCAATCTGTTTGACGTTCTCGAACACATCCAGCATGAGCGGGATATTGTGCCCATCAAAAGGACCAAAGAATTTAAAACCAAGCTCCTCGAAGATTGCGCCGCTCTTGCTATGCAGGACAAACTGCTTGAAACTGGTCTCAGCGCGTCCAGCAGCCTCACGTGCCATATCCCCCACCACCGGCAAGCGTTTAATCGAACCCTTCGCCATGTCGCGCAAGCGTTGATAGCTGGGCATGGTCTGCATTTTACGTGCCTGGCTCAACGAGTGATGGATAGCCCCTACATTGTCGGAAATGGATTTATCATTGTCATTGACCACAATGATCAGATTTTTTTTGAGGCTACCAGCATTATTGAGCGCCTCTAAAGCCATGCCGCCGCTCAAGGCACCATCACCGATCACGGCTACGACCTTAAAGTTCTGGTGTTGCAAGTCGCGGGCGGCAGCCAGGCCCAGAGCCGCGGAGATCGATGTGCTCGCGTGGCTAGCTCCAAAAACATCGTATGGGCTTTCATCACGGCGCAAGTACCCGGAGAGTCCACCAAACTGGCGAATGGTGTGAAAACGCTCACGACGACCGGTGAGCAACTTATGGACGTACGCCTGGTGCCCAATATCCCAGACCAGCAAATCCTTAGGCGTATCAAATGCGTAATGGAGCGCCATCGTTAATTCTACTACACCAAGATTAGGTGCCACGTGTCCGCCTCTTACTGAGACTTTCTCAATGATCTCGCGTCGTAGCTCTTCGGCTAACTGCTCCATCTCAGGAACGGTTAAGGCGCGTAACTGCTTTGGACTATCGATGCGATCTAGAATCCTAGCCAAAGATCTCCTCCAATACTATACGACACTGGCTTTTTTTCCCAATCTATATGTAACCAGTGAATAGTGAACGAATGCTTCTGTAATAAAGATGCATAAAGACAAGGTTAAGGGTCTATTGATAAGTACCTTCTTACCTATTATAGGTTTACTGGCCTCCCCAGGCAAACGCCGCAGTCCAGAGAATTCATGCACCTGGGGGCTTGACAGGGACTAAAGTGGCTTCCCACAAGGCGCGAAGCCACCTATACCGTCCCTTGACAGCGCGGGACTTTCTTTCTATCATAAGCGGGTCATATAGTACTACAAGAGATCCAGGCGGGGTCTCCACGTGCTACCATCGAGTTTATGAACAAACGTGCACTATTCGACAGAGTCGATACGAACATAGGGGCGCATATGCTGCGCTCGTGATGAAAGGAGAGACGGCACACCTCACCTACTATACAGGCTGAGGACGTGGTGAAGCAAAAATTCACACGATATGCCGCAAACGGTTATGGCAAGAAGAGATAGCGAAAAAGATTCGGAAAGACCCCATTACTACTCCCAATTTTGGCTCGATGTCGCAGCCGGTCGCAGGGTCATTGGCGCGCCCAAGGATGAGGAGGAAGAAGACGAAGACGAAGATCGTACCGAGGACGAGGAACCTGAACCAGCCTTCTCACGTGGCATGGGACACATCAGCGACCTGGACGAAGATGATATCGTGCCTGCCGCGACCAACGGCCATAGAGAAACCATCGAGCATCCTATCGTCGAGCCTTTGGAGGAACCAGAAATTGTCACCGAGCCTGAAGTAGAGGAAGACGAGGAGGACCTGGACAACCAAAGCCTGGACCTGGAAGACGAGGAAATCCCCGACGTCGATTTGGGGCCCATCGACGAAGAGGAGGCGGAAGCGGAAGACTCCTTCGATGAGGAGGCGGAGGAAGACGAGGAGGAAGACGAGGAGGATGGTTGGGGTGGTCGTGGACGTAAGAAGAGCAAACCCACGCGTCCAACGAAACAGCCACCACGTAGCACCAAAGGCGGAAAGCGCGATACACGGCGCGGTTTCTAACCAGCGCCACGGACACTTTTTTTCTAGCGTTCTCTGTTGATGTGAAGATGCGGATGGCCGCCACAGATCGCCATCCGCATCTTCACATCAACCTCCCTTACGGATAAATGCCGCGCATTTGTGTGGCTTCGGCAACGCGCGCGATGGCTAGCATATTTGCAGCCAGGCGCATGTCGCAGTCAGAACGTTCCGCGATATTCGCCACCGCGTCAAATGCCTTGTTCATGATGACTTCGAGCTTCTGCGTAATCTCCTCAACGCCCCAAAAGAAGCTTTGCAGGTCTTGCACCCATTCGAAGTAGCTCACAGTCACGCCACCAGCGTTAGCGAGAATATCAGGAATGACCAGGCAATTTTTGGCGCTGAGGATAAGGTCAGCCGCTGGCGTGGTGGGCCCATTGGCCGCCTCAGCAACGATGCGCGCCTGCACACGCTCGGCGTTCTCCGAGGTAATCACGCCCTCGGTAGCAGCGGGGACGAGGATATCGCACGGCACCTCTAGTACTTGCAGGGCCGCCATTTTCTGAGCATGAGGGAAATCGGCCACCGAGCCTTGTTCTTGCTTATAACGCAGCACAGCGGTAGGATCAAGGCCCGCCTCGCTATACACGCCCCCGTGCGAGTCGCTAATCGCAACGATTTTACAGCCCGCGTGATGAAACAGGCGCGCGGCAATACTCCCAGCATTGCCATACCCCTGAATGCTCACGCGCGCCCCTTTGAGCGGCATTTCGATACGTTGCGCAGCACGCCTGGTGGTAAAAAGCACGCCAGTGGCTGTGGCCTCGTTGCGTCCTTCACTGCCACCAATGGATAGCGGTTTCCCCGTGACCACAGCGGGAATAGAATAGCCTTCGTGCATAGAATAGGTGTCCATAATCCAGGCCATAACCTGAGAATTAGTGTTCACATCGGGGGCGGGGATATCGCTATATGGACCAACGAGAATAGAAAGCTCGGTGGTATAGCGGCGCGTCATGCGTTCCAGTTCACCCGGGGCCATGCGCTTCGGGTCACAAATGACGCCGCCTTTTGCGCCTCCGTAGGGAATACCGACCACCGCACACTTCCACGTCATCCACATAGCCAGCGCCTTGACCTCATCGAGCGTTACGTCAGGACTGTAGCGTATGCCACCCTTGGCGGGGCCACAATTCACGTTGTGTTGGACACGATAGCCGGTAAAGGTCTTGATGCGTCCATTGTCCAGGCGCACGGGGAAGTTGACAATCAATTCGCGCTTGGGTTGGCGCAAAATCTCGCGCATATCTTCGGAAAGATGCAGCTTTTCAGCGGCCAATTCAAATTGCTGTACCGCCATTTGATACGGGTTAAACGTCTTCACATCGTCGTGCATGACATTACCTCATCAATATAACGTAGAAAGAACGTGTGGGGTGCCCTCACCTATCACAGTTTCCCTGGACCTGGGCACTCCAACTATCACCTGACAATCATTATAAACGCTCCAGCCGACTATGCCTGGGGCTCACCTAATTTTTGCTTGAGAACCGCAAGCACAGCAGGAGCCTTTGCCTGGCCGCGAGTCTGCTTCATTACCTGACCCACGAGCGCCTGCAAAGCATTCATCTTCCCACCCTGATAGTCGCTCACTACTTTCGCGTTTTTTGCAATCACCTCATCAATAATGCGCTCAAGCGTCGCCGTATCACTGATCGGGGGTTTGATACCCTTCTTCTCGACGATCTGTGCAGGCATCTCACCGCTCTCAAAGGACTCGGCGAGAATTTCTTTGGCCTGGCTGCCGGTGATACGCTCCTTTTCGAGCAGATCCAGCAAGTTCGCAAGCGCCGCCGGAGCCAGTGGGCAATCTTGCGCTGATAACGACCTGGCGTTGAGCAGGCGCACCACTTCGCCCAATAGCCAGTTACTGGCAAGCTTCGCACGCGCCTTACGATCACTGGTGTGCACCACCGCCATCACCTGCTCGAAGTAGTCACCCAGAGCTTTATCCTCGGTCAGGACGTTTGCGTCCTGCTCGGATAGGCCGAAATCGTGCATGTAGCGCACACGACGAGCACCGGGTAGCTCTGGCAAGTTGGCCTGAATATCCTCTACCCATGAACGATTGATGACGAGTGGTGGCAGATCAGGTTCTGGGAAGTAGCGATAGTCGTGCGCCTGCTCCTTACTGCGTTGCGAAACCGTAACACCACGATGCTCGACCCAACCACGCGTCTCTTGAATAACCTTCCCGCCATTACGCACAAGCTCAATCTGCCGCTTTGCCTCATATTCTAAAGCACGCTCCACAGCACGAAAGCTATTCATATTTTTAACTTCGGCCTTGACACCCAATTCCTGCTGTCCACGCGGGCGTACCGAGATATTGGCATCGCAACGCAAGCTCCCCTCTTCCATGCGCCCGGAGGAGACGCCAAGGTATACCAGGATCTCTCGCAATTTCTGCATATACAGCCTGGCCTCTTCGGGTGTGCGCATATCCGGCTCGCTCACAATCTCCATCAACGGCGTGCCTGCACGGTTCACATCGATCAAACTGTAGCCCGCGCGGTGCTGGAGACGCGCCGTATCTTCCTCAAGGTGGACGCGAGTGATACCAATCCGGCGCTCTTGTCCGTTTATATCAATAGTGAGATAGCCGTTACTGCTCAAAGGGATGTCGTATTGTGAAATTTGATACCCCTTCATAAGGTCGGGATAGGGATAATTCTTGCGGTCAAACTTTGAGTATTCGGGAATGGCACAATTAAGCGCCAGGGCGGTCATGACCGTGTATTGCACGGCCATCTGGTTGATGACAGGCATCACGCCCGGCATGCCCATGCAGACGGGGCAGACGTGGGTATTGGGCGCGGCATTCGCATAGCCTGTACTGCACGAGCAAAACATCTTGCTCTTTGTAAGAAGTTGCGAATGAACTTCGAGGCCAATCACCACCTCGTACGCGGTGTCGACTGGCGTATATGCTGTTGTTGTCATATTTCGGATTCACCTATCTCTGCAATTAAAAAGGGTTGGATTTTGCTAGCAGCATTTCACATTAGTCTAGTCTTTTCTGCGTCATTCGTCAATCAAAACAGTGGTAGAGTGGCGGGAACACAACAATTTGGCGCACCGGGATCCGACACGTTGGCAATTTGATGAAAATGGAGTATACTGTCCCCGAAAAAGTAGCGTAAAAGTTACTTCAAAAGAGATACTTCACTTGGCAAATTGTAAACGTGCAGAAAGCGGCACGTCAAAGCAAGCGGGCAGGAGAACGATAAAATATGTCCCTCATCAATATGGCAAAAAGAGAGATCAATTGTAAGATCGTCTATTATGGCATCGGTCTCTGTGGTAAGACGACCAATCTTCATTATATTCATCAGGCAGTCAACCCACACGACGTTGGCGAAATGGTTTCTATCGACACGGAGACCGAGCGTACGCTTTATTTCGACCTGCTGCCACTTGAACTAGGGAAGGTTCATGGATTCACGATTCGCTTTCAACTTTACACCGTTCCCGGCCAGATTCTGTACCAGCAAACGCGTATTTCTGTGCTCAAAGGAGCCGACTGCGTTATTTTTGTGGCGGATTCGCAAGCAAGCAAACTCCAGGAAAATATCGAATGCTGGAATGAGTTGCAAGAGCAGTTGCGGCGCATGAATAAAGATGTGGCAGATTTCCCGCTGGTCATGCAATGGAACAAGCGCGATCTACAGGACGTGCTGCCCACCTCGGTCTTAGAAAAATATCTGAATTCGTATCATGTCCCAAGCTTTGAGGGCGTCGCCGTTACCGGCACAGGGGTGATAGAAGCACTGCGCGTGGGTATTAACTCAACGCTACGACGCCTGGAGCGCATTTAAGAAGAGAGAGATTATGCAGCGCCATACAAACTCAAAAGCAGAAAGCCGATCAGACACGAAAAAAACGTCTGGTCGGCCTTTTTATACGAGCAAGTATTGGGGGAGATATCGAACAGGCAATACCCAACAATAGAGGCAGCGTGATGTGACGGACCGCCCAAAAGTACTAGCACAACTGGAAACAAAAAGAAAAATCGTTAGGAATAATGGGACATGATAACATATAAACGTCCATCAAAACCGCTTCTAAGCTCATAGACTAAAATGTTATCAGTGTGTATAATAGTGCGACAACGAAAAAGCTGATGTGAACATATGCCCTCATCTCTATGAGGGTCTATTCGTTACACAACTATTTTAACGAACACGACCAGAGGGTGCAGGCGGCTTCGCAGATTGTTCATGCCGTTTGTCTACCTTTTGCTGAAGGGTTAACATGGAAAAGATACGTGTCGTCATTATCGATGAACAACCTCTATTCCGCGCAGGAATCCACGCAACGCTAGAGCACATGAGTGATTGCGTCATTATTGGTGAGTCGACCAGCATCATCGATGTTCTTGAACTCGCGCGCACCGAGAACCCGGACGTGGCCTTGATTGACGCCGGGCTTACTTCCTCCGACCCACTTGAAATTGCGCGCCAGGCTCGCCACCTGGCACCACGTATGGCGGTTATTATTCTCACACCTTCCGAAGACGAAGAACGCTTATTTCAATCAATTAAGGTAGGTGCTGCCGCGTACTGCAATCGCAATCTGACACCCGAAGAATTAATGGACGCGGTCCGCAAAGTCAGTCGAGGCGAATATCTGATCAACGACGACGTATTGTCTAAACCGCAGATTGCCAATCGTGTGCTCAAGTCATTCCGTGAGATGACCGTGGAAGAGGAAGACAGCGAACCCAAGGAGAGCTATTCTCCCCTCTCCAGCCGTGAAGTTGAGATCCTCGATTACATTGCGCGAGGCAATAGCAACAAGGAAATTGCGAAATCGCTCAAGATTAGCGACCAGACGGTAAAAAATCATATTACCTCCATCCTCAAAAAATTGTCGGTGAGTGATCGCACCGCCGCTGTCGTCCATGCACTGCGCCACGGCTGGATTAAAATTGGCGAAAGTTAGACGACAGCCATCTTTTTAGCTACATTGCATCCGTTTTCAGCCACCGAATATACTACCTTGCTGAATAACTGAGCCAAAGGCTAGACGCGGCAGCGTCGTTGTTATTCAGAATACAGAGTATACTATAAGCAGAGCAATGAGCACCTACGAGCAGAAAGGAAGCCAAACGCCGTGAAAGTTTACGGTCGCATCACCGTCTTTCCTACTATGCCAGCCCGCATCAACAGGCTGTATGAACTGGCCTACAATCTCTGGTGGAGCTGGCATCCTGAAGCACGTGCCCTCTATAGTGTTCTCGACCCAGACCTTTGGGAAGAGGCCAGGCACAACCCGGTCTATTTTCTGAGCCGTGTTGCACCACAGCATCTCGAAGGCGCAGCAGAAGATCCCGAATATCTGCAACAGTACGATAGCATCATCAGCGACTTCGACCACTATATCCATCCTCGTCACGATGAAACCTGGTTCTCCCAAAACTACCCCGAATTCGCGACGAAAACCATCGCGTACTTCTCAGCAGAGTTTGGCCTGCACGAATCGCTGCCTATCTACTCGGGTGGCCTGGGTATTCTGGCTGGTGACCATTGTAAAGAAGCAAGCGACCTTGGTCTTCCGCTCGTCGGCATCGGTTTCCTCTACCCTCAAGGTTATTTCCGCCAGCGAGTGAACCGCGAAGGGAAGCAGGAAGCCTCCTACGACAAACTGCACTTCTCCGAAGTACCCGCCGTTCCCGCTATTGGACCAGATGGCAACGAGGTCGTGATCAATGTCGATCTACCCGGTCGCCGCCTCTACGCCAAGGTCTGGAAGCTGCTCGTTGGCCGCGTACCACTCTACCTTATGGATACAGACGTCGCACCAAACGCACCCGCCGACCGTGAGCTATCAGCCCGGCTCTACGCGGGTGATCACGAGATGCGTGTCGCCCAGGAGATCGTTCTGGGGATCGGCGGTGTGCGCGCCTTGCGTGCCCTGGGCATCAATCCTTCGGCCTGGCATCTCAACGAGGGGCACGCGGCCTTCTTGAGCCTGGAACGGTGTCGCGAACTGGTCGCCAAGGGCATGACCTTCAACGAAGCGCGCGAGATCGTCGCCGCCAATTCGCTCTTTACAACGCACACGCCGGTCCCGGCCGGGAATGATACCTTCAATTACGACCTGGTTGATAAGTACTTCGGCAACTATTGGGGGCAACTTGGACTGCAGCGGGATCAGTTTATGGAGGTTGCCCGCGAGGATCATGGCGGAGGACAGACGTATGGGATGACCGTGCTGGCGTTAAACCTTACTGGCAAACACAACGGTGTCAGCAAGTTGCATGGTGCGGTCTCGCGCCGCATGTGGCAATTTCTCTGGCCCGGCCTGGACGTAGAAGAGGTTCCCATCGGCTCCATTACCAACGGGGTGCACACGTTCTCCTGGATTGCGCCGGAAATAAACACGCTGTTCGGGCGTTTTCTCGATAAGGATTGGGGTCGTTACGTCGATCAGCAAGAGTTTTGGGACGAGCATATTGACAGCATCCCTGATGCCGAACTGTGGAGCGCCCACCAACAACGCAAAGATGCCCTGGTCGCATATGCCCGCCAGCGACTCCAGCAACAATATCTCCGTCTGGGCGAGGGCGCTATGCAAATTGCCGAGATCGAGCACGTCCTCGATCCCAAAGCCTTGATTATCGGCTTCGGCCGCCGCTTTGCAACGTATAAACGCGCGACCCTCATTTTTCACAATATGGATCGCTTGCGTTGTCTGCTCAATAATCCACAGCGCCCGGTGCAGATCGTATTCGCAGGCAAAGCACATCCGGCCGATGAGCCAGGCAAAGCCCTGATCGAACAGATTTATACGCTTTCGCGTAGTGACGAGTTCCGTGGGAAGGTCGTCTTTCTAGAAAACTATGATATCGACATGGCTCGCTACCTCGTCTCCGGCACCGATATATGGCTCAACAATCCTATTCGTCCCTACGAGGCCAGTGGCACCAGTGGCCAAAAAGCGGCGTTAAACGGTCAGCCGAACTGTAGTATCCTTGATGGCTGGTGGGCCGAAGGCTACAACGGGAAGAATGGCTGGGCCATCGGCGAGGAGCGCGAATATCGCGACCAGGCGACACAAGCGCAGGCGGATAGCATCTCGCTGTATCGTTTACTTGAGGAAGAAATTATACCCACGTTCTTCGAGCGCAGGGCAGATGGCGTACCGCAGCGCTGGATTGGCTTCATGAAGGAAGCGATTCGCACGTGTACGCCCGAGTTCAGTATGCGCCGCATGGTGAAGGACTACACGATAAGTTATTATGTGCCCCAGATCGAACACCACCAGCGCCTTGAGCACGAAGGCGACGAGTATATACGCGGGTTGGCGGCCTGGAAAGAGCGGATACGCAACGCCTGGCACAGCCTCGAATTGTATGTCGATGGGCAACGCGACGGCCAGTTAAGCCTGGGCGAAGGTATCGACGTGCGTGCCTGGGTGCGCATCAACGACCTGGAACCACAGGATCTCAGCGTGGAACTTGTCTACGGCACCACACAGGACGAGCAGGTTGAAGGACAGCACATCGTACCCATGAGCTATACCAAGCGCGAGCATGATGGCTCGTACCGCTACGACGCTCACCTGCAACCGCCAGAGAGCGGCACCGTTGCCTACAACATCCGTGTCGTCCCCACCCATGCCGACCTCTCGGAAAAGTACGAAATGAACTTGATCCACTGGGCGTGATCAGTAGTATCATCTCTACAATGAATGCACGAAAGACCTGTATAGTTCTTTCGTGCATTCATTGCGCACATTTACATTATTGGGAAAGTTTGTGGGTTACCGTTTTTATCTGCCGATAGGTAAAGATGTGATGAAATGAGAAGTTGTAGAATAACACGATAATCAGCGCGGCCGCCTGCCCAATGATTGCTGGGATGTGCCCGATAAACCTGAAACCAAATTCAATCAGGAATGTCAGCAGCGCCCCACCAACGCAGGTGATATTGAAGCGGAGGAAGCGAGCGCCCCAGGAACGCGCGTGACCTTCCAGGTTGCGAAACGTAAAGTAGTCGTTAAGCAGAAAGTTCGCGATAATCGAGATTTCAGCCGCCAGCACCGAGGCAATAACATTATGTACCCACTCGGCAGTAGATAACGGCACGCCATACATGATGGCCGCGAAGATTGCCAGATTGACGAGGGCTGCTACCCCACCAACACACGCGAATATAAAAAAACGCTGGCACCATCCGGCTTTGCCACGCGTGATATCATCTACGCGATCCAGAATACGATTGACAATGCCCCAACGTGTGGGCTGATAACTTGGAAGCTCCCCTGTGGACGCCGGATCCTGTACATCAGTAGACTTTGCGGTTTGCTCCACTTGACTATCTAAGAAGGACTGTTCCATGGCAACTCCATCTTTTTCAAATGGCAACGATCAATACCTCTGCTTATCTATCGGCAAATTACACAACAGTGCTTAATGCATGTACAATATGTGGATATGCGACTTCTCTAGAGACTACAACGGGTTGGCAAACGACAAAGTAACAGCGACCATGTGCATAGCAACATGGCTCACATTATTTCTCAGTATTTCAATCAAGCGGAGCATAAACATAAAGGGAACTGGCCAGTGCTGTTATGCTGCGCTGCCAACACGGCGATTTTGGAATAATGCACGAGCTTTGGGGATCACTTCTAGAAGCGCAAAGGTATTCCCGTAGGGATCTGCAAACACGGCCTCCGTACCGTATACCTGCTTAGTCGGTCCATAAAGAAATGTGACGCCACGTGCGCACAACGTTTCGTAGTCCCTATGACAATCGTCGGTGTCGAAAACCCAGGGCTTCTGCGTTCCACGCTGCGTCCGTAATAGTTGAAGCTGCTCGTTGCTGTGCCACAATGCATCTGGTTTCGCCAGGGCAATCTCCGGGCGTTGCTGGCCCTTTGGAGCAACCGTCAGGAAACGCAACCCTGGCCCAAATCGCATATCGAGACGCTTTTCAAGTCCAAGCTTTGCAGTATAAAAAGTGAGGGCTTCCTCCTGATTCTCGACCAGGATAGAAATAACGGTGATCTGTGTAGTAAGTTCCATGTGTCTTGACCCAGGTAATTTCTAGCGCGATGCAGACAACCTACAACAGTACAACCTCTAGCTGTTTCTTTTTACTGGCACTCTACCATTATATAAAACATTTGTTCTAATTGCAAGACGTTTCTCCACCAATTTCACATGGTTAGCCACAACTCGACTATGTGCTTATTCCGACCCTCTGAGCGCACAGCGCTAGTCACGGCAGTGGCGTTGAGGGTCGGAAAGGTAGTATGTGATATGATGGTAGGGATAGGAAGTTATAGCCGTGAACTACCCCTGAGCGAAAGACTCGGGGCTTCGTAAGAAGCCTGAGTTCACCAGACTCGTTTCCAGAAATGGGAACACCGTTCGATTGGTCATGGCACCTGGGGTTGACGCATCAGACCGCTGCTCTGTCGCCTGAAGTTAAGGAGACCTGAGGAAAGGGTCGATGCTCCAGGTGCAAAAAGCCTTTTGAACCTTGTCGAGATGAAGTCGGATTCCATATATGGTCGCAGTGCATGGATACGCACCACCTGCGCAAGCAGAGTTTTTTGAGTCAACGGGTTTGCTCAGTTCCTTGTGGGTAAGAGTAGACCCGGCGATTCATCCACGAAGCTAAAGACTTCGTGGTTTTCTCACCAAATTTTTTATAAAAAGATGAGGTGTTGATGAATATCAAAGGTATTCTATTTGACCTGGATGGCACCCTTGCCAACACGCTCCCCATGTGCATTAAAGCGTACCGCCATACCTTCGAACACTTTTTGCAACGCTCCTATACCGACGAAGAAATCACCGCCTATTTCGGCATCAATGAAGAAGGTATCATTCAGAAAGCCATGCCCGAGCAAGCCAGCGAAGGACTCGCGTGGTATCATCGACTATACGAAGCGATGCACGACGAATGCGATGCGCCCTTCGATGGCATCCTCGAAGTCCTGGACTTGCTGAAGCAGAAAGGTATTGCGCTGGCGCTCGTCACGGGCAAGGGGGCCTACACAGCACATATGACCCTGAAGTATCTCGACCTTGACCGCTACTTTACACTGGTCGAAGCTGGCGATGCACACGCGAACATTAAGGCGGCGGCCATGCGCAAGATCCTACAGGCGTGGCAGATGGAGCCACAAGACGCGGCCTACGTGGGCGATTCCGCCTCAGATATGACGGAGGCTGCCGCTGTTGGCGTTTTGCCACTTGGAGCCTGTTGGGCGCACACCGAGACCATTCACCAGCTCACCTCGATGCAACCATACGCGACCTTTACCAGCGTAGCCAGCTTCAAAGACTGGATTCAGCAGCATATTGCTGATGTCGAAGACGTATCCGATCTCGCCTGAGGCAACGAGAACCAGAGGAGGGATAAAACATGCAAGCAATCCAATTTGCCCAGTATGGGGAGCCTGATGTGTTGCAACTTCAGGAGGTCCCCGATCCTATGCCAGGTCCCGAAGATGTGCTGGTAACCATCAAAGCCACAACCGTCAATCGCCTGGACTTATTTCAACGCAACGGCAGCAGACCCATCAATAACCTACCCTTTACGCCCGGATTAGAAGCGGCCGGAGTGGTGGTGCAGGATGCGCAAGGGTTTCGGGCCGGAGATCAAGTCTTGACCACCCGCGCTCTACAGGCCAAAGGTGGCGGCGGCTACGCCAGCAAAATTGCCGCTCCGGCCTCGCACCTGGCACGTATCCCTGCGGGCGTGACGTTTGAGCAGGCCGCAGCGGCGGGTCTGGCATCTTCAACCGCCTGGGCAAGTCTCTTCGACCTGGGACATCTGCAAAAGGGTGAGCGTGTGCTCATTTGGGCCGGTTCCAGTGGTGTTGGTTCGCTTGGTATTCAGTTAGCCAAACAGGCTGGTGCCTGGGTCGCGACCACTGCCAGTTCCGAAGCACGTGCCGCAACGCTGCGCTCGTTGGGGGCAGACCTGGTTATCAATCATCGCCAACAGGACGTTGCGCAGCTTCTGCAAAAAGATGGGGGCGTTAACCTGGTTATCGAACTGGTTAGCACGACACTACAAATTAGCCTCAACGCCTGCGCCACGGACGCCCGCATTGTTCTGATCGGCAACCTGGGTGGTCAACAAGCCGCCGTCAATACGCAGGATTGGCGCATGAAGCGGGTCACGGTGATCGGTGGTGGGACCGCTGTTACTGCTCCAGCGAATGAGCAGCACATTCTGCACTATATCGCGGAGAAGACGGTCACGCCACTTATCGCCTGCACAATGCCTGTCGCGCAAGCGGCCGAGGCACATCGTCTGCTGGCCGGAGGTGAACCACAGGGCAAAATTGTACTACTTCATAAATAACGACGAGCAATAAGGATAAGGGGGAAACGAAAAATCATGCCAGGTCATGTTGCAAGTGAAACCGAACAAATTCTATTTACACGCGGGGTTCCCGCTGTTGAGGCACTGCCGACGACGCTGATGAGCGAGTGTCTGCAAGCAGTACTGCAAGGACCCGAAGGCAAAACCATTTTGCAATACGGGCACAATGGGGGCTATTTGCCGCTACGCAAACTGATTGGAGAGCAGTATGGGGTTGATCCCAACCAGATCATCGTTGGCAATGGCTCACTACACCTTCAGGATCTATTGTCAGCCTTGCTTGTACAACCAGGGGATGTGGTCTTCACCGAACAGCCGAGCTATGATCGCGCCATCAAGACCTTCCGTCGCCGTGGCGCTAAAGTCATTGGTATTCCACTCGATCACGACGGGGTCAACCTGTCCGCGCTTGAGCAGGCATTGGCTCGTTACAAGCCCGCATTCATGTACGTCATTCCCGATTTTCAGAATCCGGCGGGCGTTACTACCTCAGCGGCCAGGCGTCAGGCCCTGGTTGACCTGGTTGAACGCCACAACTTCTGGCTTGTCGAGGATATTCCCTACCGCACGTTGCGCTACACAGGCGAGTCGGTGCCGCTGTTGCGCGACCTCAACCCCGCGCACGTGCTTACCGTCAGTTCCTACAGCAAATTGATTAGCCCGGCCATACGCGTTGGCTACCTCATCGGTCCACTCGATCTGGTCAAACGGCTCACGGCGCTGGCGGAAGAGACCATCCTGGCACCGGTACTGCCCATGCACGCGGCGGTCGTTGAGTTTCACAAACGTGGCTACTTTGCCTCCAATCTTGAGAGCCTCAAACAACTCTATGCTCCACGGTTACAGGCGATCACCACGGCATTGAAGAACCATATGCCTGCCGTAGCTTTTGCGGAGCCAGAAGGTGGCTTTTTCGTCAGTGTGACCGTACCTAACAGCGACAACATTGTCGCACGCGCCAAAGCCGTTGGCCTCTCCTTAACCGATGGGCGCGCCTTCTTCGCTGATCCGTTGGAAGATGGCCCAGTCGAACACCTGGGCGAAAACTTTGTGCGCCTACCATTCTGCGCCCTGACGCCCCAGGAGATCAACGAAGGGGTGAAACGTCTGGCCTCGCTTGTTGAAGGATGATGCCCCGTTGGATTCATAAAGAAAGGTTAATGGTTTGCGCAAACCATTAACCTTTCTTTATGAATCAGCTAGCGCACCTTATAGATGGTCACGCCGTGCGCTGCATACACCACTTGCATAAAGCTACCGAAGCGCTGCAAATCAGCCTTAGGATACTTGACGAACTCTAACGCACCCACGTAGAGATATTGGGCGTGATAATGCGCCATCGTGGAGAGCACAGCCTGTGGATCAGAATTGGTATAGATGGTATCGATATCGCCGGAACGCCGATTAAACTCGGCGGCATTATTGCCCTTATTCAACCAGCCTACACGCCATTGATACTCGTGCCCAACCCAGCCCATCGGTGTCGGCAGGCCGGTAAACGTGGAGACGCGCCCCCAGGCATGATAATCCTGGCCGATGGATTCGATAATCACCGGATCACCTTGAATATTCGCATTGATCCAGTTGAGCGCGTAGTAATCGCCCGCTGTATTGTACTCGCAATAGGGGAGTTGGCAACTTTGCAGATAGGTTATACCATTCAAGCTATAGTTATGTTTCCAATAATCTTGATTGGTCTGGGCATTCTGGTACGCCAGGCGAGCAGCCGGAGCCATCAACGGGTATACAGCACTCGCCAGTACCAGTAGCGCCAGTAGCACACACCATACTCCCTGCACACTCCAACGTAGCACGCGTGTGCGCACAGCAGGAGCCATGGCGGGCATACGAAAACTGTCGAAGATGAAGAAGAGACTGCATCCCGACGCGATAGCAAGCAGCGACCAGGCCTGAAAGTAGAACTTAAAGAGGGTGTTCATACGCGGCAATGTATCCGCGAAAACGTCGCGCAAGAAGAGTACCTCGCACCCGGCTACCAGCACAAAGGCTACTGCGCCCGCCAGCAATGTAAAGAGGTGCGCGCGATCATCCACGTGGTAAAACAGCAAGAGCACAGCGATGACCGTCATACTGCCAAAGATCACCAGTGTTGTACTATTGGGCACCAGCAGCAAAACCATTATGTCAATGATTAGCAGCGCGCCAAACCAGATCGCCAGCGGCAACAGTCCTCCTCTACCATCCTCATTCTCCTGCTCTCCATCCTGCTGTGTACGCTTAAAGAGCGGACGCATCAACGCGCTGACCACCAGGAACGACAAAAAGATGAAGGCGAACAGGCCGTAAATCAGCACCTCATCGCGTATTGGCGAACGATCTTTGGCCGCGACGAGACCGATGCCCTCGGCAGGCGAAACAAAGGTCAGCCAGAACGGTAAGAAGAGCAGCAGCGAGAGAGCTATAAGACTGATTGCAGCCGCAATCACATCCAACGCCAGCGCCGTTGACCATTTTCCCTGGTAGGAGCGCCACTGCTGCAGCGCCATACACACCAGTGCCAACCCCAGGTACGTCGGATAGTCCCAACCATTCATCGCGAAGAGCCCACCAAGCACCACAGCAGTCGTCACGAGCGTACAGGGCAGGCGCCAGCCCTGCCCGAAGGCGTTCAATCCCTTGCCATCGGTCTCCAATAAAAGATTAAAGGCCATACCAATCGCCAGAATAGTAAAGGCCAACGTCAGCACATGGGCATGGAAACACGACAGCAGGAAACTAAAGGCCGGAAACTCGTTAATGGTGTTCGGGATGACCCGAGACGGTGAAAACCAATCGTAGCTCGGCCCTCCACCCATGTCCATCCACCAACCTTGCGTCGCCGCCAGGTTGCCCAAAACCAGACCCATCAATACCGTTGCCACGCCATAGGGAATAGCTTTGAGCAGGGGAGCTTGTGCCAACTCAACCTTCTCGATCAGCGTGGTATGCTCCACCCGCACCTTCTTGCGCTGATAACGCGCCCATGCTATCACATTGCTGGTCACACCAAAGAGACTCACCGCCGTCAAGCCGTAGTACATCGCAATGCCGGTATTGAACACCACTGAGGCGGGCTGGCCCAAAAACATTCCCAACATGGCAGCGATATAGTGCGCGTAGTAATAGTAATTGATACTGTAGCCTGAAAACCACATGTCGTTGGGCGGCAGGTGCGGGCTGCGCATGATTGCTGAAATAAAACCCTCATCCATGTACATTTCCCACGAATGAATATCAGGATTGAAGGAACGCAGCCAGCCCAGCAAAAATATCATGCCCAAAAACAACAATTCAACCACGATCACATACGTTCTGTTGAGGCGGACCACCTTCACGATGGTTTGACGAGTGCGTATAAAGCCTAGCACGCTGCACGCAAGCAGTACGAGCGCGACTCCAGCAATAAAGCCGCGATTGAACGGCAAAAAATGCAGGCACATCAAGGGAAACCAGACGACGAACGCGAAGATGAAGACCCCAAACACCTTGCTAAAAGCCCAGCCACGATCAGGTAAATTATGAAAGACCGTAACGGTAAGAGGCAGGCACAACAGCCCTATCACCTCAACCAGCGCCCACATCTGCAATATCTCAAACATGCTTATCCTCAG
This sequence comes from Ktedonobacteraceae bacterium, assembly GCA_036272735.1. Classification (GTDB taxonomy): domain Bacteria; phylum Chloroflexota; class Ktedonobacteria; order Ktedonobacterales; family Ktedonobacteraceae; genus DATAYF01. Next base: position 9,995 of record DATAYF010000127.1, on the reverse strand, counting down.
CATCATTTAGAAGTCGGAAGTCGTAGGAAACGTGTGTATATCGTAGTGACGATGGAATATATACGTCACCCAGCGTGCTCTTCTCATTTTTCTAACGCGTACATAGTGTTACCAGTTTCCAAGTATAGCGCAATTCAAAGGAACTGCATAGCTATGAGGACTGGGCGGCAGACGAACTTGGCAACGTCACACCGGCCAGCAGTTTTTGAAAAAGCTGGGCAGAGCTGTAGGGATAGGGGTTATCGCGCTCAAAAATGCGCACGTGCGGATGATCGAAGACGGAGTAACTTTCGTCCGCCCCGCTATCGTCAAGTGTGATACCAAGCAAGTGTGGATGGTTCTGGAACTGGGCCGCCAGGTGGAAGCCCAGTTGCCCAGTAAACAGCAAGTGGTAGTAGTGAATGGTCAATGGATAACGAGCGGGCAAGCGTGGGATTGATTTATCCAGGCGATCCGACGCCATCGTGATAGCATTCACGGTGGGCAACAGCCGGGCAAGCTCTTGCGCCTTGGCTGTGGTATCATCGCCGTACAGGTCCAGGCCCGTCGTTTGTTGCCCCGTAGACTCGGTGTAGGAAGCCTGCACATACTGAGAGGGATCATGACCAGCAACAGGCACCGGTAACGGATCATCCCATTGTTCGTAGGTAAGCACACTGCCGGGTGGCACGTGTTGGTAGAGCCAGCGTGAAGCCTGCACACGCATATTCGGCTGGCTATACACATTGAGTAGTGCCAGCCCTTGAAAGACCGTCCCTCCGAGCACTAGCACCAACAGCAACACACCGGCCGCATCTAGCAATCGTTGCCAGGGCACGGATAGGTTGGATTGCCAACGCCAACGATGTTGCACGAGTGCCAGCACCGCAGCCGCGCCCAGCAGCGTGAGTGCCGGGTACACTGGCAGCATGTAGCGCATGTACTTGACAAAAAATGTGCAGTTAATCCCTCCATAGACCAGCACCCAGGCAAGGAGAACGAGCCACAGACCAGCATCACGTCTCCACACTACGCGCCAGCACATCCAGAGCAACCCCACCAGCGCCGCGATACCCAGCGTCACGCCCATACCCCACAGCACGATATTTTGCAGTTCGTAGACGACCGGTAAGGTGCCTGTGAACTGCCGTACGTAGGGCAGATCGAGCGTCCCGCGTGCCAGGCTACTCTGCTCGAACACCTGCTCAAGAAAATTCTGATGATCAAGCACGACATACGGCTGGGTCACCACAAATAGGAGCAGGGTAAAGATACCGGTACAGCAGAAATAAATGACCGACGAGAGCAGGTCGCGCCGTCGATAACAGCGCAGAATGAGCGCGACAGCCAGCGGCACGGCCAGAGGGGCCGCACTCACTTTTGTCGCCATTGCCAGGCCATATCCCAACGCAGCCACCAGCAGCCAGCGCACCGGCTTCTCTGTGTCCACCAGTTTCACGCAGGCCAGCAACGTCAGCATCACGAAGAAGAGCAGCACCGAATCGACCGCGTAGAAGTGGGCAAGTTGCAACTGAAAAGGCGTAAAAGCCACAAGGGCAGCAGCGAACAGCGCCAGGTTCCACCCACCGTTCCCGTAGCGTTGCCCCGAACCCGGCGTGGAATGCGCGGCCAACTGCAAGCCCAACTGCAAGCCCAACAGACCGGTCAAGAGAATGGTACCGCTATCAAAGAGGGCCGAGAGCACCCGTCCAAGCAGTGTGAAACCGACAAAGGTCTTTGGGTGCAAAAAAAGCTGCCCCAAAAGCGCCAACAGATACATGGGAAAGGAACCATACGCGAAAAAATGGGGGTTTAAGGGTGAGTTTGCCGCGTCAAGGAATTGTGACAAACTTGTAGGCCAGGACAGCGCCACGACGTGAAAGAGGATTTGCCGCTCATCGGGATGAAAATTGTTGCCCTGGTCCCAATTCAACCCGTAGAGACGGAGCAAAAAACCGAGCAGCGTCAAGGCACCCAGAGCCATATGCTGCCAGCGGATGACGAGCTTCACGAAAGATCCCTTCTCTCTGAGGAGTGCACATGCACAAAATAGTGCTCTTCGTAGTATAGGAATTGAGCAGCAGGAGGTCAAGGGTATGGGAAGAAGGACTTACAGGCCCTATTTAAGCGGCGGGCTGGTCCTGGCACGTGGCGATGTGCATGCACAATGCGTTATCCACAACGTCCACTTCGATAGTGTCACCCACCAGGATTTTGCGCTGCAAGATGGCTTCTGCCAACAGATCTTCCAGCATCCCTTGAATGATGCGGCGCAACAGACGCGCTCCATAATCGGGATCATATCCCCTGGTCACTAGAAGCTCACGCGCTCTGGTGCTAACGTGCAACGTCAAGTCCTGCTTTGCCAATTGCTGCCGCGTTTGTTCGATCATCAGGTCAGCAATTGCATAAAGGTGCTCCATGTGGAGCGCGTGAAAGACGACGACCTCGTCAAGCCGGTTAAACAATTCTGGACGCAGAGCACGACGCACGGCATCCAACACGTGCGCGGACGTCTGTTTGTGATTGTTTGCACGGCGCTGCTCTTCGTCAACGTGCTTCACAGGAAGCAAGGTCAGGCCACTAGCACGATGTTCGGTGCCAAGGTTTGAGGTGATGATAATGATCGTATGCTGAAAACTGACGGACTGCCCATGCGCGTCGGTTAAGCAGCCATCTTCGGTAATTTGTAGTAAAAGATCCAGAATTTGCGGGTGGGCCTTCTCGATCTCGTCGAACAGCACAATACTGTAAGGTTGGCGTCGCACAAACTCGGTCAATTGTCCAGCCTGATCGTGACCAACGTAGCCCGGAGGCGAGCCGATGAGCCGAGAAACCTGGTGATGCGCCATAAATTCGGACATGTCCAATTTGAGCAAAGCCTGTTCATTGCCAAAAAGGCTCGCAGCCAGGGCACGCGCCACCTCGGTTTTACCCACGCCAGTTGGACCAACGAAAAGAAACGCGCCAATGGGGCGGCGCATATCCCGAATATGCGCACGCGCACGGCGGATGGCCCTGGCAACGACATTGACGGCTTCGTTTTGCCCCACAATACGCTGATGCAGCTCATTTTCCAGGTTGAGTAGATGCAACTTCTCCTCTTGCGTGATGCGAGCGACCGGAATACCCGTGCGTGCCGCTACAATTTCAGCAATATCTTGCGCGCAAACGACGGGGCGGTGAATTTGATGCTGGCATTGCCAGTCTTCTTCGGCCTGCGTAAGTTCGCGCTGAAGCCGATGCTCCGAGCGCAGTAGCTCGGCAGCCCGTGGAAAATCATGCAGAGCGATAGCCACCTCTTTCTCTTGTTGAAGTTTTCGCACCTCTGCCCGTAACTGCTGCACAGTGTCAGGAGCCATTGAACGCACAACACAGGCGCGAGAGGCGGCCTCGTCGATAAGGTCCAGGGCTTTATCTGGCTGCGAACGATTGTGGATATAACGCGTCGAGAGGTGCAGGGCAGCCTGCAAAGCTTCATCCTGGATGCTGACGTGGTGGAAGTCTTCGTAGCAGGAGCGCAGACCATATAAAATGTGTATGGTTTCAGCAGGAGCGGTTTCGCGAATGAGAACTGGCTGAAAGCGACGTTCGAGCGCCGGATCAGCTTCGATATTTTTGCGATACTCCTCTAGCGTAGTCACACCGATACAGCGGAACTCACCACGCGCCAGCAACGGTTTGAACAAACTGGCGGCATCTAGCGAACCTTCAGCCACGCCTGTGTGGACAAGCGCGGGCAGTTCATCGATCACGATAACCACGTCGGGCTGGCGTGTAACTTCAAGCATAATCGTCTTCAAGCGTTCCTCGAAGTCGCCACGAAATTTGGTGCCGAACGTGAGCAGACCGATATCCAAAGCAACCAGGCGACAATTGAGCAGGTTATCGGGCACCAGCCCCCGCACGATACGCCAGGCCAGCCCCTCGGCGACAGCAGTCTTACCAACGCCAGCGGGACCAATCAACACAGGATTATTTTTGCTCCGACGAGAAAGGATTTGGATGGTGCGCGTAAGCTCTTCCTCGCGCCCGATCAACGGATCAAGCTTGCCCTCGACGGCAGCCAGCGTCAAATCGCGGCTCACCGTATTGAGGATAGGCGTGGCATCATACCATTCGCGATACTTCATAGAGGAGATTAAGTGTTCGTAACCATCGACGACCAACGCTTCAAGCTGTTGGCAAGCGGCATCAGGATAAATACCAAAGCTTTCTAAGACGCCCATAACGATACCATCCCGTTCCTCAAACATGCCAAGGAGTACGTGCTCAAGACCAACTTTAGCGGATTGAGCAATACTCGCCGCCGCCTCGGCACGAGCAAGCGTAGCGCGAGCAGTGACACCAAGCACCGGTTCACCCACAAGCGCACGTCGCCCGCGTCCGATGACGAAATCGAGGGCTTGTGAAATGTTGGCCGGGCTGCTATGCAAAGAGACAAACAGTCCTTCCACTAATGGATCGCTTAATTTGAGCATACCTAAAAGGAGGTGCTCGGTGCCAATCAAGCGATGCCTCAAGCGGACCGCCTCTTCGCGCGCGCACCCCAACGCATCGCGCACCTCTCTCGTATATTTGCTCAATCGCGCCATCGTCTACTCCTTTTTGGGAAGTGATCACATACCCATAGAGCTACAAGGAAATATAACTCTGGACTATAAGCAACACAATCGGCAAATATCAGGTGCTGGCTAAGGGACTGGGACGAATGGCAGGAAAAGACGGGACTTCAGGCCAGGAAATCAATCCTGGGGCGGCTCAATGCACGATGGCGTCAGCAGAAGTTTCCAGCAGGGTTGCTGCACCGACAAGCGGGGCATTTTCCTCCAAATCGGCAAGGGTAAGCGTGAGCGAGGCATTGCGCAAACGCGTATTTACCTTTTCCTGTAACAACGTGAGGACGATATCGTTCTGTAACGCCATTGCACCACTGATCGCCATGGTCTCGACACGGGTAAGATGCACCAGGTTGACCAGTCCCAGGGCCAATTTATCGCAAAGGGTGGCCCAGAAATCTTGATCTTGCACCTGGGCGAGCGTGCGACCATAACGTTGTTCCAACTGCTTTCCACCAGTGAAGGTCTCTAAACAGCCCTGTTGACCACAAAGGCACGTGCGTTCATTACCATCAAGCAATTGGTGGGCTATTTCGATGGAAACGGTCAATGTACTATGGCCCTGGTGTAGCTGAAACGCAGCCCCGGTTCCTGTAGAGAGGGTTAAATACGCACAACGATCATGGGTCGCAAGAGCCCCAAATTTTTTTTCACCAAGCAAGCCACACACGGGATCGTGCGCCAGGCGTACAGGGCAGTGAAATTGACGTTCAAGGTCCTGTACAAAGGGTTTGTCGACGTAAGCGGGCAAATTGGGGGCGACGAGCACAGAACGCCCATCTTTATGGATGCGCCCACCGAAAGCGATGCCAATGCCCTCGATAGCAGTAGCGCCAGAGCCAACCAGGGCGCTAATGAGGTGGTGCAGTTGCAGTTCATAACTTTGTTGCGTAGCAAAGCGCGTAATCAAGAAAAAGCCAGGCTGAACAAGAGAAGGGAACAGGCCAACGCGTGTGTTGGTGCCCCCAACGTCGATACCAATATACATCGTCTTCCGTTCCGCGTGATGGTTGATCGAAGCAATGTGAGAAAGAGAGGATTACACATAAAAAAGAAGCTAGCATATGTAGCTAGCTCCAGGGCGTACCCGAGAGGGGTCGAACCTCCGACCTACAGATCCGCAATCTGTCGCTCTATCCACTGAGCTACGGGTACCTATCAGGCTGTAGCCGACGCGTTCACATTGTTCACCTCGCTTCAGCCTCTATAGAATAGCAGATTTCCAGGGTAGAGTCAAGAGGCACGGACCCCAATTATGCCTCAGCTTTTCCGATGCGATGAAGTTTCACGAAGTTCGTACGCGCCAGGCTAGCCACAGGGAGTCCGCCCATAATTACGACATGGTCGCCGGTATACACAAAGTTTTCGTCGCATAAAAGCTGATCGATTATTCGCATAAGCCAACTTCTGCCAGACATACGAGACACCACGCCTTTCATGCAAAAACTTGCAGCTAGCTAATAAACAGTGTATAGTCGTGTTGGTATTATCAATGGACGAGGCCGTCCCCAGGCGGAAATGATTCCGATAATTATTATTTATCATACGGGGGATTCCTTCTTTATGCGTCGTACAAAAATTGTCTGTACCATCGGCCCGGCTACGAGCAGCGAAGAACGGCTCGAACAACTGATGCAGGCCGGTATGAACGTCGCGCGCCTCAATTTTTCCCACGGCACACACCAGGATCATGCACTTGTTATCGAGCGTATACGTGCTATTTCTACTCGTCTAGGCTGCGCCATTGCCATCTTACAAGACTTACAGGGGCCAAAGATTCGAACCGGAATATTACAGGATAGAAAGCCGGTAACCTTAGCGGATAACACACAGGTAGTAATTACTACTCGCGATGTCCTGGGAACCTCTGAGATTATTTCCACAACGTATAAACCTCTTCCCCAGGATGTAAAGCCTGGAGATCGTATCTTGCTTAATGACGGCTTATTAGAACTGAGTGTGCTGGGCAAAAATGAAACTGATGTGTACTGCCTGGTCGTGCATGGGGGGGAACTGGGAGAGCACAAAGGCATTAATTTGCCGGGTGTGGCTGTGAGTGCTCCAGCTCTCACAGAGAAAGATCGTGATGATCTCCGCTTCGGCGTTATGCACGATGTTGATTATGTCGCGCTGAGTTTTGTGCGTAAGCCTGAGGATATACTTGAAGCTAAAGAGTATATTCGAGAACTACAATTAAAGCACAATGGGGCAAATAGGACACGCTTGATGCCTATTCCTTTGATCGCAAAGCTAGAGAAACCAGAGGCAATAGCGTGCCTGGATGATATTCTTGAGGTAGCTGACGGTGTGATGATTGCTCGCGGGGACTTAGGGGTAGAAATGCCCCCTGAAAAGGTTCCGCTTATACAAAAGCGTATTATTGCCAAATGTAACGAGTTAGGGCTGCCCGTGATTACCGCGACGCAGATGCTAGAATCCATGATCGTCAATCCTCGTCCCACTCGTGCAGAGGTTAATGATGTATCAAATGCAGTACTCGACAAGACTGATTTAGTGATGTTGAGTGCTGAAACAGCTTCAGGGGTATATCCGATAAAAGCGGTTCAAATGATGGTGCGTATTATTCTAGAAACAGAGGCCGGTGGTAAAACGGCTCGCCAGCCTCAACCCCATCGGCTTTCACAGGAAAAAGCAGTCAGTCACGCCGCTCGCGCACTTTCAGAAGAGGCCAGTGTCAAGGCAATCGTAGTTTTCACACAGTCAGGCAACACTGCGCGTCTGATTTCACAGGATCGCCCTCGTACTCCTATCCTGGCCTTCACGCCATCTGGGCGGGTATATCGCCAGCTCGCCCTCTGGTGGGGCGTCTGGCCGTATTGCATCGAGATGATGGGCTTTACAGATGAACTGATGGAAGCGGTTGGTAAGCGGCTGATAGACGCCAATCTAATTTGCACGGGTGAGTATGTCGTCATTATGGGAGGCTTGCCGTTTGGTAGCCGAGCACGCACAAACTTTGTAAAACTCCACCGGGTCAATGCTCTAGAGGAATAGGAAGAAGGTCAAAAAGTAAAGGGTGTGGAGCAGTTCCACACCCTTTACGCTACCCTGCAACGTACAGGAACAAGCATCCTGAGAATTATGCCAGCGAAAAAGCAAAAAATATGGATGGAATGTACAGGACTGGCGGCGATTTCCTACGGCTCAGTTCTTCGGCGATGTAGTATACTTTGGGTGATAAGCCCAAATTTTAGAGACGGGTAACGCAGCAGTTACGCGCCACATCCACACATCATTGAATAAAGGAGCGGAGGCGCTTCATCCCCACGCGTGCAGCACAGGGGTTTTCTGCGCCACCAGGTGAGAGATGCAAGAAGAAACAGCCAAGATACTGATTACGGATAAGGTCGCGCGTGAAGGCGTCAACCTTTTGAAAGAACAGCTTCCTCAGGCGCAGGTCGATGAGCGTTATGGACTTTCACCAGCACAGTTAAAGGAGATCATTGGTGAGTACGACGCACTGATTGTCCGCAGCGAGACGCAGGTGACAAGCGATCTGCTGGCGGCGGCGGGCAAACTCAAGATCGTGGGGCGTGCCGGTGTAGGAGTCGATAACATCGATACCGACGCAGCGACACGCCAGGGAATCATCGTCGTGAACTCGCCCACGGGCAACATTATGGCGGCCGCTGAACATACGATTGCGATGTTAATGTCGCTTGCCCGTCATGTACCAGCAGCGAACGCCAGCATGAAGGCGAACAAATGGGAGAAGAGTCGTTTTCTAGGGGTCGAGGTACGCGGGAAAATCCTGGGTGTAGTTGGCCTTGGCAAGGTGGGGACGGCGGTAGCCAAGCGGGCGCAAGGTCTGGAAATGCAAATCATTGCCTTTGATCCGTTTGTCTCCCCAGATTTGGCCCGCAAAAATGGCATCACGATGCTCAGTCTTGAAGAGCTGCTTCAACAGGCTGATTTTATCACCCTCCACACGTCGCTCACCACCGGACCAAGCGGCACACGTGGCTTGATAGGCGAGCATGAACTAGGGCTGATGAAGCCTGGTTCGCGCATCATTAATTGTGCACGTGGTGGATTGATCGATGAAGAAGCGTTACTGAAAGCGCTTAATGAAAACCACCTTGCAGGGGCTGCGCTGGATGTTTTTAGCCAGGAGCCAATTCGCGACAATGAAACGCTGAAGCAGTTGCTGGCTCACGAGCACATTATCGCCACACCACACCTTGGAGCTTCAACGGCGGAAGCACAGGTGGGGGTTGCAGTCGATGTGGCGGACCAGATCGTTTCCGTACTGCGCGGTGGCTTCCCTCGTGCCTCGGTCAACGCGCCGTTAATTCTCCCAGATACATTGCAGGTGTTAGCCCCCTACATGGAGTTGGTTGAGAAGATGGGACGACTGTTCACGCAATTGCAGCCTGGACCACTCAGCAAGGTTGAGTTATCATACAGCGGCGAAATTGCCAGCTACGACCTACGCCCCCTTCAGGCAGCACTCATCAAGGGTCTGCTCGAATCGGTCTCAGAATCGCACGTCAACATGATCAATGCGCAGGTGCTGGCAAAAGAGTGGGGAGTGGAAATTACCGAACGCAAATCGACCACGCCGGAACAATTCGCCAACCTGGTCACGCTGCACGTCCATAACAATGGCTATGCCTCCTCGTTTGCTGGTAAACCGGGAACGGAAGATGAGCACATGGATGTGTTAAGCGGAACCGTAATGGATAATGAAGCGCGCATCGTACGTGTGGGGCGCTACTGGACCGAATTTGTACCAGAAGGGCACATTATTTTCTGCCATAACCTGGATCAGCCAGGTATGATCGGTCGCGTCGGCACAGAGTTGGGAAAAGTGGGCGTGAATATTCGCCACATGGACGTGGGACCGAGCGTGCGCAGTGCTCGCCACCACTACGATCCCCACAACAAGCCCGACACCGCGCTCATGGTTGTCTCAGTCGATGCGCTTCCTCCCGATAGCGCGCTTAAGACAATTGGTCAAGCGGGCGACATCTTTGGGGTGACGTTGGTAACGTTGTAAACATATAACGTGACGACTCCCCACGGCGAAAGCCAGGGGCTTCTCAGGGTGGCCCCTGAAGGCTCCGTGCGCGCCCGGTGTTCGTTGCAACCACAACCGGTGGCTGGTGGGCACGGAAAAGACCTGAGGGATTGGCTGGCACACAACACGTTGGTCCGTTCCTGCTTTTCCTCACGGGAACGCTTTCCCGTGAAACGCCCACACAGGCTGGCGTTGTTCGTGTGCAAGAGAACGGGTGAAAGGTGAGCACAGAAGTTCTAGAGCGTCAAGCAGGGGAGTATTCCATCCCAAGCCGCCATCCACGGACTCGCTTCTCTCCCTGGGGCTCAAGCCCTGGGGTTTAGGCTCGAAAGGATAAAGAAACGTTGATGGTTTCC
>DATAYF010000126.1:0-13961 GCA_036272735.1 Ktedonobacteraceae bacterium | reverse complement strand
GCATGATCGAGGTGTCGAAGCCTGTGGATCATTCATTTTATAGCCAGGCGCACGAGGACAACGTTCGCTATATCATGCTGTCGCTGATGATGAGCTAACTTGGGCGATCATTGTTCCGCAGACCTGACGAAATTGTTTATTGTGCCTGGAAAGGAGGTAAATGATAATTGATGGATAACCCCTTTACCATAGAAATGAGAAGTAGTGAAGATCAATTTATCACTATTACACTTCGAAATTGTCCCTTTATTAATTCTGCTTCTAAAGTTGATCGAAATAACATTGCCACGACATTTTTTATCTAAACCGCCTTTGAAGGCTCCTGCTCTTTAGACATGGAGATGAAAAAGGCGTTCCTTCTGGGGCGTGATGGGAGTGGAAGGAGTTGATTTTAGGTAGCAAATTTGCTATAATAACTACATGAAAAGACAAGCACATGAGCACCAAACGATCCGCATTTGGATTGAAACGCAACCACGTTTGAAGTTGCTTTCGGCTCTGACGCATGAAAGCATGGTTGAGACCTTAGATCGTTTGGTAGAACAAGAACTACAGAAAGTCCAGGGAAAGGAGTACAAGCCACGTGAGCATGAAGACCTCTAAATACCGTTTGTACCCTACCCACAAGCAAGCCCGTACCTTGCAGTGGACGCTTGCCCGTTGCTGCGAACTGTACAATGCTGCTCTTCAGGAACGCCGTGAGATGTACAAGTACACAGGCAAAGGTACCAACTACAACGCGCAAGCCAACCAGTTACCTGAGATCAAAGAAATACGAGAGGAGTATAAGAACATTCATTCTCAGGTGGTGCAGAATGTGCTCAAACGAGTAGAAGGAGCCTTCAAAGATTTCTTCCGACGTGTCAAAAACGGTGAGACACCAGGGTATCCTCGATTTCAGGGGAGGAACCGCTACGATAGTTTCACGTATCCCCAAGCAGGATACTCCCTTGAAGGGAACAAATTAGTCCTCTCAAAGATTGGGCATATCAAGATCAAGATGCACCGAGAGTTGCAGGGCACCATCAAAACCTGCACGATCAAACGTGAGGGTGAGCACTGGTACGTGTGCCTTGCCTGTGAAGTAGAGGCAATACCTCACAAGCCCTACACTGATGAGTGCGTAGGTATCGATCTGGGTGTATCCAAATTAGCCACGTTGTCTACTGGCGATGTGATTGAGAATCCTAAACACTACCGTAAGGCAGAGAAGAAGCTTGCACTGGCACAACAAGCGTTGTCGAAAAAGAAACGTGGGAGCAATCGACGAGAGATCGCCGTAAGGGTGGTGGCTCGCCTGCATCGCAAGACCCGCAACCAAAGAAACGACTACCAGCACAAGCATTCTCGCTGGTTAGTCGATACCTATGAAACCATCGTGTTTGAAGATATTGCCCCATCAAACCTATCAAAGCGAGCAAAACCCAAGCAGGATGAGGATGGGAAGTACCTTCCCAATGGTGCCAGTGCGAAGTCTGGCTTGAACAAAAGTATATTGGACGCTGGTTGGCATCAATTCATCACCTTCTGTCAGTACAAAGCGGAAGAGGCTGGTACGACGGTGGTGTTGGTTGATCCCAGATATACCAGCCAAGCATGCAGCGGTTGCGGTGCTGTTCGCAAGAAAACGCTTGATGAACGTTGGCACTCCTGTGAATGTGGATGTGAACTGGACCGTGACCACAACGCTGCCATTAATATCTTACGGCTCGGTAGGAGCCTTCAGTTAGTTCAGGCTAGCTGAGAAGCCTCCGGCTTTAGCCGTGGGGTACTTCACCAAACTAGGATCGTTTCAGTGTCAGTGGGATACCATGATCGAGACCTACGAATTGATAGGATTGCAAGATGCACTGCAAGAGATATATGCGCAAGTTGGCAATGAAGCACAAACTCAATTTGAATTAGTGGAGCATGATCTCGCGCTCACGTTTATACTTTCAAAAATTGGGCACCTTGAAGTTGAGGCGAAGGTAAGGGTATGGACCGATAATAATGTGCGTCTCAACGGCTCAATGTTCGCAGATCAAACGTATCTTCCCATATGGACCAAGGAGGTGAAAAATGCCCGGCAAAGTTTTCCTCTGTTAGACTAACAATACGCCAAACAATTCCACGTTTTTCCCAATTCCACCGGGCTCCTTTGCATACTGCCAAAGGAGCCTGTCCTCTTTCTAACAACGTTGCTTGCTTGTTTTGATATTCGGGCATGTAAGATAATTCAGCGTACATTCCAGCCATAAAAATAATCCACAGCAGCAATGTATTGACAAATAGAGATTTGCATGTCATTATTGAAGAGATGACAGCGTTGTCATTCTCTTGCCAAGTAGGTTATCGGTCTTCTTTAAAGCGGGGAGAACGGATGACGAAGCGATCTGTCATCGGTATTTATGTTGTTTCAATGATTGCAACAGTTCTTTAGGAGGCAGCGACTATGGCGCCTGGTATGGAGTCATCGTTGTTGCTCATAAAGACAAGGAGGTCAATAGTATGAAACGTCGTACTATGATTGGTTTGCTTGGTGGCACGATTCTTGGTATTGCAGGATCACCTACACTCGTTGCTTATGCACACGAGAATAATGGGGCACGGGCTAGCGCATCGTATGACGCGATGCAGAAGTATTTTTACGAGCATGATGGCTCACACTTGTACCACGAACAGTACCCTGTGGCACAAGGCGATAACATGTATTCCTACGAATGGCCTTTCTCACAGGCGCACACAGCCACTATTGATATCGCCAATTTGCCTGGTGAAGCTGGTCGTTCCTACCGGAGTGATTTAGCGGATCGTTGGCTGGGTCAGGAGCGTTACTGGAATACGACTGGGACTACTGGATTGCCTGGTTACGATTCGTATGCGCGACCCCCCTACGGCAATGGCGGAGATAAGTTCTACGATGACAATGCGTGGGTTGGCCTGGCAAGCATCCAACTCTATAAAATGACTGGCGAACAAATGCCGCTTGATCGCGCGAAACAGATTTTCGCGCTGGCTGTTTCTGGTTGGGATACTGACCCGACGCATGCCGATCCCGGTGGCGTATTCTGGACGCAAGCCACGTGGAGCCGTGATCGTAACACCGTCTCAAATATGCCTAACGCGGAGGTGGGTTTACGTTTGTATCAATTGACTGGTGATCAGTACTATTTCGATTGGGCGCAGAAGATGTATGACTGGACCAATACCTATCTTCTGGCACCAAACGGCTTGTACTGGGACCACGTTGATCTGGCGGGCAATGTCCAGAAGACCCAGTGGAGCTATAATCAGGGTGTGCCGGTCGGGGTGAACACGCTTTTCTACGAGGTGACTGGCGACCGCAAGTATCTACAACGTGCTGAGAATATTGCCAACGCCGCTCTGGACTTCTATGGCACTGGTGACAGCCTCTATCAACAACCGGCCTACTTCAATTCGATCTTTTTCAAAAACCTGCTCCTTCTCCAATCGGTGGATCACGATCAACGTTATGTCAAAGCCATGCAAGCGTATGCCGACCAGGTATGGGCTAGCTATCGTGATGCTGCAACCGGGCTCTTCCATTTTAATGGATCGCAAGAAACTCAGTTGCTTGAGCAGGCGGCGATGACCCAGATTTACGCAGTCCTGGCGTGGAGCCCCTCGGAATACCGCATCCTTTATTAATGTGCTCGTAAGAAGGCGTTGTTCCTATTCGATGTGATAGGAACAACGCCGCTCTTTGCTATAGATGCGTCCCGTCTGTACGCGCATGGCCTATGCCTGGGCCATGCTATAAATAAACTCGGCGCACAGGCTGTTGGCCCAGGCAAACCATGCGCGGGTAAATTGTTTGGGATCGTCGGGATGGAAACTTTCGTGCATATAACCGGTATCGGCGGTTGTATGTAGGAGCATCTGAAGCAGTGCTTCACGCTCAGCCAGATCGATGGAAGTAAGACCTTGTATGGCTAGTGCGATAGGCCATATATAGCCTGCGGGCGTATGTGGGCTGCCGATGCCACGGGCGTATTTTCCATGAAAATAGTAGGGGTTATCCTGGCTCAGGAGGAACTGCCGGGTATGCTGGTATAGCGCATCGTTGCTATCTCGATAGCCAAGGTAAGGAATGGCAAGCAGACTGGGAACGTTGGCGTCGTCCATCAAGTTGACATTGCCAGCACCATCCGTTTCATACGCATAGATGCGGCCATGCTGGGGGTGCTCAACGATTCCGTAGCGGTTAATGCCTGTCTCGACCTCGCCACGCAGTTGTAGTGCCTGCTGCGCCATGTTCTCATCTTTGTACACCTGGCGTGCAATTTCGCTGATATACCCTAGAACGACGACTGCGAACATGTTTGCCGGAATCAGATAACCAAAACGGCAGGCGTCGTCGCTAGGACGGAAACCTGACCAGATCATGCCGGTATACTGTGTTGGTGCACCTTTACCATCGCGTGGCAGCGTATCGTTATCGTCGCCAGGACGGATAAAGGTATAGGGAGATTTCTGGTCGTGCCTTTGCTCAATATGCATTACGTTGAGGATCGTTTGCAGCATTTGATGTGTCACATCGGTAAAGATAGTGGGGTCGCCGGTTACTTGCCAGTAGCGATAACACAATTTGACGGGATAGCAGAGTGAGTCAAGTTCAAACTTACGCTCCCATACCCAGGGGCTTCTGGCTGGTAGATCCTGTTTGTGCCCCTGTCCATTTGCTTGCTGGTTAAAAGCGTTTGCGTAGGGGTCGATCAGGATATATTGTGCCTGCCTCTGAATGAGGCCGGAGAGAAGCCGCTGAAGAGAAGCATCTTCTCGCGCCTGGGAGATATATGGGTTAACCTGGGCAGAGGAATCGCGAAGCCACATGGCTGGAATATCACCGGTCATGACGAAGGTTGTTCCATCGTTCAGATATTTTACCGTAGTCGTTAATGTATTAGGAAAGCAGCGAGCAAACATGGTCGCTGCTTGAATATCATTTTTGTTGCTCAGTCTTTGTTGAACGTCCTTAATGAACGTGGTAACGGTCGGGTAATCATCCCGAAGGATGTCTGGTTGCGGTTGCACGATATACAAAACTCCCTGGAGGCCAGGGCGAGAAATCCTTTGCTCGCCCTGGCTGATTACTCATAATTTATGAGTTTTGTTGGATGACAGTGTTGATTTTTTGCACCATTTGTTGCACTCCACTGGCAACAGGTACTTTGCCAAACAAGATATTATCCCAAGCACTGGTGATAACGTCGTTGGCTTGAGAGGACCAGGGTGCGATGAAGCGGATGCCTTGCTTTGTCGGGCTGGTCAATTCATATTGTACACTATCAGCAACGGTGCTAAGCTTATCACTCTTTAGTGTATTAAAGTAGGGCTGGGATGATGGCACGTAGGCGGTAGGCGCGACCGGGGATTGTGGAAGCACTTTTTCCCAGGCGCCGGTATCCAGGAATTGCATCACTTTCCAGGTGGCATCAGGATGCTGGATATAGGATGGTGAGCAGAGACCGACGGCGTCGTATGGCTGAACCTCTTTGCTGACGACGGGTAATGGAGCAAAGCCATACTGGAATTTCAGGTTAGCGCTCATGAACGTTGGTGCGAACCACTGACCCTGGTAGAGCATAGGAACCTGGCCTGAGTTAAAGGCGCTTTGTGCGTTGTCGGAATATGCCGTCGAAGCATAGTGTTGGGGTGTGATGTAGCCATTTTTGAGGGCATCCACATACATCTGTACGCCTTGAATAAATTGCGGGCTTGCCGTTACCTGCGTCGGATTGATGATTTTGTTTTGGAATGGAGCACCACCGGCTGAGACAGAATAGTCACTAATGGAAAATGGATCGTCTGGTGCGAGCCATAAGCCATAACGGTTTACCTTATTGCCTGTTTTCTGCGTCAGGGCTTGCGCGTCATTCAACATCTCCTGGTACGTCCAGCCCGCTTTAGGCAAGGGCAGTTTCGCGGCTTTGAACAGGGCGGTATTGTACCAGACGCCATAGGTATTCATCAGCGATGGCAGACCATAGATGTGATTGTTGTACTGCCAATTCGAAATGGAGGCGGGTGCGAACTGCGACTTGTCGAAGGAGCTTGTTTTCGTTGAATTGACCATGCTGGTGTAGTCGTAGAGCGTGCCCTGCTGACCATATTGCTGCTCGGTATCGTTGCCGGCCCAGAAAATATCGGGCAACTTCTTCGCGACCACCAGCGAACTTAGTTTCTGGGCATAATCGCTGGCTGGTACTGCAATACGTTGTACCGTGATATTCGGGTTTTGTTTCATGAATTGCTGCATGGCCTGATCCAGCAACGCGTTGGTGGTATCCGATTCCCAGGTCATGTACGTGACGGTGACGTGCTGGTTGCTAGAGTCACCTGTGCTTCCAGGTCCGCCGCACGCGGCGATCCCGACGGTTAACAGCAGAGCCACCAGCAAGACGGTCATTGTCTTGAAAAGCTTCATTGTGATGTTTCCTCCAAGTAATAAAGACTGGAAAATGATCGCGCTATCTAAAACTGACAAACTTCGCACTGACGAGCACTAATAAAACGAAATTTTCCCTCTCTGTTCCTCCTTTTATTGGAGGAACGTATTTTTAAGACAACGTTGTCATGATCGACGATGTATTCACCTTGTCACAGCACTATGGCGATGAGGTTACTTGCTGGCCGAGGTGTTTAACGCGCTGAGCCCCTGGATAAAGTAGCGTTGTGCGACAAAAAAGACGATCAATGGCGGAAGCATATAG
Source organism: Ktedonobacteraceae bacterium (assembly GCA_036272735.1). Classification (GTDB taxonomy): domain Bacteria; phylum Chloroflexota; class Ktedonobacteria; order Ktedonobacterales; family Ktedonobacteraceae; genus DATAYF01. The sequence goes on along the minus strand of DATAYF010000126.1, from coordinate 7,245 downwards.
ATAATGTTCGTCGCCATGTACTGATTCCAGGGTGTAGCGGCGACGCCGGCAAAGGCACCAGCGAACGATGCCATGCCCAACGAGAGTGTCCACTTTGAGTTCGTATTCAGGTAGATAAGGGGATTCAGATAGTCATTCCAGGTCGTGGTGAAGGTCATGATTGCCATCGTGATCCAGATAGGTCGGGTAATGGGCACCATGATGTGCCAGAAGATGCGTAGATGGCCGGCGCCGTCGATTTTGGCTGCCTCGTCCAATGAGAAAGGCACCGATAGATAGAACTGGCGTGCCAGGAAAATATAGAGTGGGTTGCCAAAGAAACTGGGCGCAATCAAGGGCAGCCAGGTATCGTACCAGTTGAGAGACAGGTACAGATGAAATAATGGTAGCAAGGTGACAATCCCGGGAAGCATCATACTCCCGACGAAGATATAGAACCAGATCTTGCGTCCGGGGAAGCGAATCCTTGCCAAACCGTAGCCTACGAACATCGAACTGGCGACGGCTCCTATTGTACTCAGAACAGTAATGAGCACTGAGTTGACGAACAAGAGCCCGAAGTTAATAGCAATGGGACCATTGATAAAGTTTTCCCATTGAAACTCGTGTGGGAAGAATTGTGGAGGCAGATGGAAGATATCGTTATTGCTTTTTAAGGCAATGGTAATCATCCAGAACAGCGGCAGAAGCATGGCTATCACGATGATCAGGACAACGATGTACCAGATGCTCAAATTGATCATGTGCCGACTGGGCTGGTTACTCTTCGTACGTGGTCTGATGTTCATCAGGTGTGGCGATGTTTCGTTGAGCGTTGCGCGCATTATTTTTCTCTTTTCGCTTTTGACCAACATTAATCCAGGTTGTTATCGGAGTACACCCACATGGAAGAAAATCGGAAGGTGAACACGGTAACGATCAGGACGAGGACAAACAACACAACAACCTGCGCTGAGGCGTAGCCTATTTGTGGGTTGGAGCTGAAATCACTGAAGGCATGCTGGTAGATGCTATACATCAACAGATCGGTTGAGAAGCCAGGTCCTCCCTGTGTCAAGATTGCGGGCTGGTTGAAAGCTTGTAAGGCAGTGATGACCTGTAAAATTAATTGCAGGAAAAGAATCGGGCTGATCATCGGCAAGGTGATTTTGAAAAAAAGCGAGAATACGCCTGAGCCATCAATTTTGGCGGCTTCGTACAGTTCCTGTGGTACCGCTTGCAGACCGGCCAGAAAGATAATCATGGTGCTTCCTACGCCCCATACGCCGATAATGACCATCGATGGTATCGCCATCTGGTAGCTACCAAGCCAGGCGTTGGTCGGTAAGTGTAGCGCGCTAAGTATCTCATTTGCCAGGCCGAATTCTGGGTGGTAAATAAATTTCCACAGAGTAAGGGTCGCAATCGATGGGAGGATGGCTGGCAGATAGAGCGCCGTACGAAAGAACTTGATGCCCATCACATTTCTATTCAGCAGCATCGCAAGGAGCAGACCTACAATGAGCGACGATGGCACGCTGAGCAGCGTAAAAAGCAAGGTCGCCTTCAATGAGGGCATAAAGGATGGATCGATGGTAAACAGCCGCACGAAATTCTTTATACCGACGAATTCCGGCGCAGTGATGCCGTTCCACTTCGTCAATGCATAGTAGAACGTTGAAATGAGCGGGTAAAGTACAAAAATAAGGAAACCAATGATAGACGGGAGAATAAACAGATAGCCGATGAGTCCCTCTTTCCTTTGTTGGCGATAGCGGCTTCTCTTACGATCTCCAATGAGGTAACGCTGCTGTTCAGATGGCAGCGCAGTGACGGCAACATTGCCTTCAGATTGCATAGGCGTTTCCAACGAAAAACCTCACTTCGTTTGCTCAACCTGAGAAAGATGTAAATTGCCAACGTTGTTTTTTTGTTCGTGCTGCTTGCATATTTCTGGCGACGTGCGAAAATAGAGCTATGACAACGTTGTCACAAGTGTAACATACGCATTTTTGCTTGTCAATATAGGTGAAAAGAGGAGAGGCTGGTCGGGGTGAATGAAAGCCGACGTGGTGTTGTATGATAAAGATACAGTGAGCCCAGATGTAAACAAGAGAGCCGAGTATATACTATTTATTTAGAGTTTGTCTGAATTGCTCCAGAGGCTGATGGAGACGGTGGTCCTCCAGCACCTTTTTCGAGCGCCTTCAGGGCGCCTTCAGGGCGCCTTCAGGCAAACCTCCCTCTGATTGTGAGAGTGATTTGCTCAGCTGAGGCGGCGATATAGCTCGAAGCTCTTTGAGATGTCGCTCTGAATTGGCTTCTGGAGCGATTAAGATACTCTCTTATTGTGCTAGCCATAAAACAAATAGTAGGTACGTTAATGGATACCGGTTGAAGATAAGCTATTATGCTACGCAGTAAGGTATACTATTTTACTATCCTGCACTAGAAGCACGAGGAAAATAACACCATGTCGACACCCACCTCCTCAGTTGATGAGCCCAACGATCTCCCTTCTGCACGCTCTACAATGCAAGATGTTGCCAATGCTGCAGGTGTCAGTCTCAAGACTGTCTCGCGTGTAGTCAATGATGAGCCACGGGTTGATGAGAAGACGCGGGAACGTGTTCACCAGGCAATTGCCCAGCTTGGGTTTCGGCGTAATGATATTGCGCGGAGTTTACGCCGAGGCCAGACCTCTTCGACTATCGGTCTTGTCATTGAAGATATTGCCAATCCGTTCTATTCAAGTATGGCGCGTGGCCTGGAAAAAGTGGCGCAAGAGTATCACCATATGCTGATAGTGAGCAATTCAGAGGAAAATCCGCTACGTGAGCGAGAACTGGTCAATGCATTGTTGCGGCGGCGAGTTGAGGGACTATGTATCGTCCCTGCTGGTTACGATCATTCTTATTTGCGTACCGAACTGCGTTTGGGAACGCCGGTTATCTTTCTTGATCGTCCGCCTATTCATCTTCAGGCTGATACTATCGTGCTTGATAATCGAGGAGGTGCACGGAAAGCAATCGAGCATTTGTTGTCTTATGGGCATCGTCGTATTGCTGTGATTCAAGGGGATCCCCGTGTCTACAGTGGAGCTGAGCGTTTTGCTGGCTATTACGAGACATTAGTGGAGCATGGAATTATCTGTGATGAGACATTAGTCTATTCTGATTGCGATGATGCACAGCGAGCGGAACAGGCGACTCATGCTCTTATGGCTTTATCTGATCCACCCACTGCCATCTTTGCAACAAGCAACCGTATTAGCATCGCCGTGCTGCGTGCACTTCATACGCATTTCGAGCAACCGGCATTTGTTGGTTTTGATGATTTTGATCTCGCCGATATGTTACCGCTACCCGTGACTGTGGTAGCTCACGACCCGATTGCTATGGGAGTAAAGGCCGCGGAAGTGCTCTTTGCGCGCCTCGCAGGTACAAAGTTGCCGCTCCAGCAATTGATCATTCCTACTCACTTGATCGTGCGTGGATCTGGCGAATTGCCTCCTAAGGGTGTATAGGGCCTTCGCTTGTGGCATGGATAGCTTATTACGCTAGCAACAAGTTAGCCATGCCATTCCAACTTTTTGTAGAGTCTTATCTACTCGTAGCGGAGCGTCTCCTGGATGCGTACGTGGGAGGCGCTGAGTGATGGGCCAAAGCTGGCGACGAACGAGACGACAATGATAAAGATGAGCGTTGCGATGATGGCGATTGGACTGATGGTGAGGTCCAGTGGCAGCAGGAAGTAATCGAGCACGTTGACGATGGCATAGCCACCAGGGAAGCCGAGCAGGGTGCCAACAAACCAGGCGAGCAATGCCAGGGCCAGCCCCTCGATCCAAAATACCATGCCTACACGCCAGCCTGTCGCGCCCAACGAACGCAGTATGCCGATCTCGCGTCGCCGTTCGAGCACCGCAGCTGCTAGCATATTCGAGAGGCTCAAGAGGCTGACCAGGGCTACCACGGTGGCGATGGTGTCGAAAAGGGCGTAGATGATGACGACCTGGGTGATGCTCTGGCGCGCATTGCCGCTATTGACATAGGAAAAGTACGCCTGGTGCAGCTTGTCTTTGTCCAGGATATGTTGGACTTGGTCTTTCAAGCGCAGTATAGCCTGGGACGAGGTATCTTTGGACTGGATTTCGATATTGGTGGTGCCGTCCGCTACCGTGTGGCGCAGGTCGATGTTGAGAAAGCTGAGTGGCGTGAAGGTCATCCCCACCTCGCTGCTGTTATCCCCAAGCGCGGCCGCGTGATACGTCTCGTGCACGATACCGACAATGAGCATGTCGACCGACTGTGTTCCCATGGCGAGTGTAATTCGCTGGCCGGAATGGAGGCCGAGTCGCTGGGCAACCATATCACTTACCACCAGGGTATGCTGATCGGTTGGGGTGAGCCAGCGGCCCGCGACAAGTTGTGGTTGGTAAAAGTTTGTATTCGCCTTCAGACCCACCAGTTCCACAATGCGACCTTTGAGCGTCGCACGTACCGAGTTGATCGATTCGACCCGCGCGACATTCGGCAATGCTTGTACAACTGGTATGATCTGCGACCCTGCTAGTGGATTGTCTAGAGATACACCGATAGGTCGCTGTGGTTGAGGTCGCTGCCGTGTTGCAGCGTTGCGCTAATTGATGCGCTTGTTACCTGGATTGCCATGAATACCGTTGCTGAGAGCATAAGTGCCAGCAGTGTCAACAGTGCCAGCCATGGTTTGCGAAAAATGCCGCGCAAGCCGAGGGAGACGGTCTGTGGCAGCCAGGAGAAGCTATGCCCTCCACTGTTTGTTTCTCTTACGGTCAAAGAACTACTCACACCGTAGCTGCTTATTGCGTCGCGAACGGTGATGCGGGTGCCTAACCAGAGCGGAAACAGGGCGGCAACCAGCGGCGTCACCAGGCCAACGAGCGCGCTGATCAGCAGAACACCTAATGAAACCTGGTAGGGTGGCAGGTCGATCTTGCCGATGGTTGCGATGACGTTGGTGATCTGTGAACTGAACCACAACCCCAGTCCAATGCCCAGCGCCGTGCCAATGACGGCATAGATGCCAATGGAGAGCAGGTAGTTGCTGATGATGCGCCAACGTGTACCCCCGATGGCTTTCATGGTGCCGATAATCTTCATCTGCTCGCTCAGCAGCGTGGTCATGGTGTTCAAAATCATCAAGCATACGAGAGCCAGTGCGATTGCTGCCAGCACGCGAACTACAATCAGCAGGCCGGTGATGCCGAGCTGGATGCTATCCCGGCCGCCTGGATTGGACCAGCCGGAGGCGAAGGTGGTGATATGTGCGAGATTGAGCGTGCGCAAAATTTGGCGGTGTGATTGCTCGGCGCTGACGACATTCTGGGTACGAGTTTTGATCAATAGTTGTAGGCTCGGTGGCAATGTTGTACCGGAAACCTGGTTCGGGGTATTTGTGGGCATGGATGATAGCTGGGCGAGTTGCTGCCAGCCATCAGAATTCATATAGCCAACAGTATCTGATTGTGAGTACTCGTCGGCCTGGGCCAGCCCCACAACGCGCAACTTGACAGGTTGCCCATTGGCGTTATCGATGGTTACGCTATCGCCAATGGCAATCGGCTGCACAAAGCGCGCGCGTGCGTCCATGACGATTTCGCCGCGACCGGGAAGATGACCACTTTTGAGCGTGAATGCGTAGATGTGGGTCTGTTGCCAATTCATATAGCCGTTGATCTCTATACTCGCTGGCTGCTTGTGCCCATCGAGATGCCAGTGGGTGAACAATTGGAGGCGCGTCTCAAGCGTGGCAACGTCTGGTCGCTGTTGCAGCGTTGTGACAAGGGAGGATGGCAGGGATTGTACATTAAAGGTCATATCGGGAACATCGGCCGGTGCCACGTTGTTGAGGAATGCTTGCCCAAAGAGTTCGTTGGCCGCGTTGACGGTGGTCAGGCCGAGTACGCCGATCAGGATACCCAGGATGATCAGGATCGTGCGGGCTTTGCGCCGGGTGATGTCGGCAATGGCTTTACGGGTAAGCACATTGATCATTGTTGTCCTCCATTCTTGCTCTCTAGTACTTGCTGTAGGTTAGCGTTGGTGATCAGTGCCGGGGCATGTTGCGTGCTGATGATACGACCATCGAGCAGATCAACGCGCGCACTGGCGCGGGCCGCCAGGTCTGGGGCATGGGTGACGTAGATCACGGTCTTGCCGTGTTGCGTCAGACTTGCCAGGGTTTCGAAGACCTGGTGCGCGGTGTGTGAATCAAGGTTGCCGGTTGGTTCGTCCGCTACGATGATGGGTGGATCGTTGGCGAGCGCTCGTGCGATGGCGACACGCTGCTGTTCGCCGCCTGAAAGTTCGCTAGGAAGGTTGTGCGCGTGCGTTGCGATGTGTGCTGTCTCCATACAGGCCAGCGCTCGGTCGCGCCAGCGCCGCCGTGGCAGCTTGCCGCCTCCACCCAGTTCAAGCGCGAGCAGCACATTTTCCAGGGCGGTCAACGTCGGGAGCAACTGGAAGAATTGGAAGACGATACCTACATGACGACCACGCCAGCGTGCCAGGCTATTCTCGCTCATGGCGCGTAGTTCCTGACCAGCGAAGATGATGCGCCCACTGCTTGGACGATCAATACCGGTGAGCATGTTAAGCAAGGTCGATTTGCCGCTACCTGAAGGTCCATTGATTGCGAAGAGGCTGCATTCTGGAATGCTGAAGGTAATATCGTCGAGAATAGCGGTTTTCTGACCACGCGTCGTGATGACACGTGAAAGATGTTCTATGTGAATGAGTTCGTTGGTGGCTGTTGCGGCTGCTTGCCCGGAAGCCCTGAATGGTGATGGCATAGCTGTGGTTCTCCTTCGATGGAATGATAATACTGACGTGCAATTTGAAATTGGCATTGCTTAGCGGTTTATCCAGGACCAAGTGTAGCCTATACTCAAGCATGCTCACTACGTCATTTCCGCCAGTTGCCGCACTTTCCACCACTGGAAAAAGCGACAGTGGCGGATTGCCCAGTATCGTAGGTGAGGGATGGAATGTTATACTTGGAGAGGAATTGGCGAAACAAGCAGTCAGCGACCCCAGCGCTGAAAGGCGCGGGGCTTGCTTCGGCAGGCTCCAAATGCTGAGCAGCCCCCTTTCCGCCTGGCGGAGAGGAGCAGTTAGGAAAGAATGTATAGGCACCGGCAGATGACTTTTCCAGTCTGTCGCACTGCGACCATCCATTAAACAGGTACACGGGGAAACAGAGCCAGTGTGGATGGCATGTGAAACC
>DATAYF010000125.1:0-10452 GCA_036272735.1 Ktedonobacteraceae bacterium | reverse complement strand
CCGAAGAAGGGCTTGCTCTTCGTCTGTCAGAGTTGCCATTATTGCCTGCATGCGGATTTGATTGGTGCCAGAAATGTGGCCTTACGAACGCTGCTCACCCGGCAGGACTGGATGAGCACGGGCGTCTTGTCGGTACGCCCTGATGTGTCGAGCGATGAAGCCAAAGCGGCGCGGCGGCAACGCTACGCCGAGTTGCGGTGGAGCCCAGACACAAGCCCCGCGCTTTAGCGCTGGGGTAACTGACAACTAGTTCTAATACCCACTCCTGGCGTCGGTCCGACTCTTATAAATAGGGGGTATTCGGGGGTGGGTATTTGCTTGCTTGTTCGATACGCAGAAAAAGACAAGAAGCTAATACGTGAACAGGTCATTGTAAGTGCCAAATGAGGAGTTTCGAATGATTATGGAAGACGTTGCCGAAGTGCTTGTCGTCTCGTCGCGTGCGCAATTAGAGCACCTTGAACAACAACGCGTCGTTGTTATGAATAAAGATTATGGACCGTTATCAAGCGAGCAGGAACAAGGATTGTGCGCGTTCGTCGAGCGTGGGGGTGGCCTGGTATGTGTCGGGGATGTGGTAGAAGCGTACCACGAGTGCGAATTGCTGGGGAAGCTGCTGGGACGTGTCTCTGGCTTTTGTACGCCACGTTGTGAGATTATCGCGCGTGTGGAGCAGGCCGATCACTATATCTCGCGACGCTGTGATGCCTCCTTCGCGGTGAACGAGGCGCTCTATCTGCTGGATGACGTGCCGACGGATGCCCAGATTTTATGGAAAACGACATGGCATTTTTCGGTCAAGACGCTGGCGTACACGCGCCCGTATGGACGTGGGCACATTTTTTGTACCACGTTGGGCGCCGCTGCTGCTACTCAAGCTATGCCAGTATTTCAACAGATGTTGACGCGTGCGACCACGTATGTAGCCGGGGAAGCGTGTGAGGAGCGGGCCATGCGTATCGCCATGATTGGCTACGGTGCGATTGGTTTTGAGCACGGCACGGCGGTCAGTCACGTGGCCGGGCTGCGACTGGAACTGGTCTGTGATCGCAGTGAGGAGCGGTTGCGCCAGGCGGCTACGGCCTTTCCCGGTGTTCGTACCTGCACCGATATGAGCGAGGTGATGGAAGATCCCGACATCGATGTAGCGATAGTCTCGACGCCGCCAAACACGCACGCCGCCATCGCTCAGCAGATGTTGCAGGCAGATAAGCACGTGGTCGTAGAAAAACCTTTTTGTCTCACGACCGCCGAGGCCGATGAAACGTTGCGTATCGCGCGTGAGCGGCGGCGCGTGGTCACTGTATACCAATGTCGACGTTGGGACCCCGATTACCTGGCTGTTCAGCAAATTATGGCACAAAATATGATCGGGCCAATTTTCCATATGGAGACGTTTATCGGTGGCTATCAGCATCCGTGCGATTATTGGCACTCGCACGAACCTATATCGGGAGGCGTCTTTTACGATTGGGGTTCGCATTACATCGATTGGATCTTAAACTTGATTCCTGATCCCGTGGTCAGTGTACGCGGCGTGACGCATAAGCGCGTCTGGCATGACGTGACCAACGCCGACCAGGCCAGCATCTCCATCCGCTTTGCCAATGGGCAAGAGGCCATCTTTGTGCATTCCGATATCGCGGCCGCGTTGAAGCCGAAGTGGTACATTCTGGGGGAGCGTGGGGCCATCGTGGGAGATTGGCGTCATGAAATCGTTAAAACGCGGCGCTGGTCGGGCGATCTGATTGAGGAGCACCTGGCAGCGGCGGAAGCATTGCCGAGTATGAAAGTATTCATACGAGCAGATGGGGACAGCATCCACGAGCAGCACGTATCGTTGCCGCCCGCGCCGTCCTATATGTTTCATCGTAACCTCGCTAACCATCTGCACAACGGGGAGGCGCTCGCTGTACCAGCAGAGGAAGCGCGGCGCAATATCGCGGTCATGGAAGCGGCCCAACAGTCGGCGCGACATGACGGAGAAATTATCACTGTATCTTGCTAACTGAACCGATGGACAAATTTCTCTAAGTGGGGTCCAGGGGCGGTAGCCCCTGGCGGGGTATGGGGTGCCCCCATTCTTCCCTTCCTTCTACCGCCGAAGGCGGCAAAAAAGACTTTGCACATGGCGTTAACCAAAAGAACGTATAGAGTGAGAATATGCGACATGTTTTGTCAGAACAGGCCTTCACCCCTTGCCGTAACGTGCTATTTTCGGTACTCTATAGAGATAAGGTAAGCGAAGTAGTCCGATTGACTATCGTAATTGTTGGGCTGAAGCAGTAGCGGCTTTGAAAAAAGGAGAAAATTATGTCGACAGCCGCAATAGAGCTACCCTTATTCCCGTTGGATGCGGTGCTTTTCCCAGGCACAGCGTTGCCGCTACACATCTTTGAGGAGCGGTATCGTGCCATGGTGGCGGATTGTATACGGGAAGAGAAGCCTTTTGGCATTGTACTGGTCAATGCTGAGAGCGAGCACCTGCAAGAAGAGCCGCACGCTATTGGGACGATGGCCGTGATCCGTGATGTGGAGGAACTGGAAGATGGTCGTTACAACCTGATTGCCATCGGGACAAAGCGTTTTCGTATAGTCGCACAAGACAGAACCAGGCTGTATCTGTCGGGCGAGGTTGAGCTGTTTGAAGATGCGAAACCGGAGGATGCGGCGCAGACAGCGATAAATCAGGCACGGACATTGTTTATGCGTTACCTGGAACTACTGTTGGATGACGAGGACGCCGAGGCGATGGAGCAGAGTTTGCCGGATGAGCCAGAGGAGTTGTCGCACTTCATTGCCTACTTTCTGGATATCGGCAACGAGCAGAAGCAATCGTATCTCGAAATGACCTCGACGCAGCAACGTTTGGAGGCCGAGGTAACGATTTTGCGCCGCGAAATTCCTTTCATGCGCAAAATCCTGGAAGCGAACCTATCAAACGAGCGTGCCAGGTTGAATTGATTGTTATGGGAGGGGACAACGATAGCATGAGCGAGTACGCCAATTTCCGGCAGCGGCTTGATAGCGTGTTGCGGACGGAAGATGTGCGACAGGTGCGCGAATTCCTGGTGGCGCAAGGCCAATGGAGTGAAGGCACGCCCGCGGACCCAGACTACGCGATGTGGATGATGATCGCAGGCAGTCCAACGTTGCGTGATATGCATGGACGGGCCGGAGCATGGCTGGTGGCGCATGGGCACGCGGCAGAAGCCGAGGCCGTGCTGGGTAAAGGCAAAAAACAGCAAGCGCGCTCATCAACAAAGCGTCCCGCCTCGCAGCCAGCCAGAAAGCACCCGACAGTGAAACGCGGCCGATAGGTCACTACTATCTGTAGGCTCACGATGGAATTGGGGCCTACAGAGTTTTTATCTTCATCAAAAGATGAGATTTTCAATCTATCAATGAGGAAAGGACACGTAATGAGTACGACACTCGCCTGGGGGATTATTGGAACAGGGCGCATTGCCCATGTATTTGCTAATGGGATCGCGAAGTCGCAAACTGGGACGTTGCTTGCCGTTGGCAGCCGGACCAAGGAGGCCGCAGATGCATTCGGGGAGACCTGGCATGCGGCGCGGCGGTATGGAAGTTACGAAGAGGTGTTGGCGGACCCCGATGTGCAGGCGGTGTATATTGCTACCCCTCATCCGCTGCATGCAGAATGGGCTATCAAGGCGGCCGAAGCGGGCAAGCATATTTTATGTGAGAAGCCGCTCGCATTGAACCACGCGGAGGCGATGGCGGTTGTTGAGGCTGCGCATCGTCACGATGTATTTCTCATGGAAGCCTTTATGTATCGCTGTCATCCGCAGACGCAGAAGCTGATCGAGCTGATTCGTTCTGGTGCCATTGGTCAGGTCAAAGTCATACAGGCGACGTTCAGCTTTCAGACCGGGCGCAATCCAGAGAGCCGTCTGATGAATAGCGCACTGGGTGGTGGCGGTATTCTCGATGTGGGCTGTTACTGTGCCTCGCTGGCTCGCCTGGTGGCGGGTGCGGCTAATGGGAAAAACGTTGAGGAGCCAACGCGGGTTGTTGCCGTGGGTCATGTTGGCGAGACAGGGGTGGATGAATATACGGTGGCCTCGCTCGCCTTTCCTGGCGGGATTGTGGCCCAACTTTTTACCGGCGTGCAGGTCAACGGCGAGAATGTGGCACGTATCTTCGGAACCGAGGGTTCGATTTTGCTGCCATCTCCCTGGACACCACGGTCCGGCGCAGCAAGCAGCATCATCCTGCAAAAGAACGGCCAACAGGAGACGCAGGAGATCACCGTCGAGAACGATGCCGAACTGTACGCGCTGGAAGCGGACACGGTTGCCACGCATCTGGAAGTGCGCCAGGCTCCACAGATGAATTGGGAAGATACGCTGGGCAATATGCGCACGCTGGACCAGTGGCGGGCAGCTATCGGCGTTACCTATGATCGCGAGCGTCCCGATGGTCCAGAACAACAACTCACGGTGCGTAAACGTCCATTGAGCGTGGACCCATCGAGCAGCATGAAGTACGGGCGCATTGATGGTGTGGATAAACCCATCTCGCGCCTGGTGATGGGCGTTGACAACCAGGTCAATTGGCCGCACACGGCGGTGATGCTCGATGATTTCTTTGAGCGCGGTGGAAACTGCTTTGATAGCGCCTACATCTACGGTGGTGGTCGCTGCGAGAAGTTGCTGGGTCAGTGGATCAAGAACCGTGGTATTCGTGAACAGGTGGTCATTCTCGACAAGGGGGCGCATACTCCACATTGCAACCCTGAGTCCTTGACCACACAATTTGCCGAGAGCCTGGAACGTTTGCAGGTGGATTATGTGGATATCTACATGATGCACCGCGACAATCCGGCTATTCCGGTCGGCGAGTTTATCACAGTGCTGAATGAGCAGGTGAATGCCGGGTGCATGCGTGTATTCGGAGCCTCGAACTGGTCAATCGAGCGGGTGAGCGAGGCTAACGCGTGGGCGGCGGCGCATGGTATGAGAGGGTTCTCGGCCATGAGCAACAACTTTAGCCTGGCACGTATGGTCGATCCAGTATGGAGCGGGTGTATCGCGGCCTCGGACGCGCAATCACGGGCATGGTTGACGCAGAACCAGGTGCCACTGATGCCGTGGTCGAGCCAGGCGCGTGGCTTCTTTACCGGACGCGCGCATCCCGATGATCATTCGGATGAGGAACTGGTACGTTGTTGGTATAGCGAGGACAACTTCCGTCGTTTAGCGCGAGTGAACGAGATGGCGCAGCGGCGTGGGGTCCTGCCCATCAATATTGCCCTGGCGTACGTCCTGTGCCAACCATTCCCCACCTTCCCGCTGATTGGGCCGCGCCAATTGTCCGAAACGCGTACCTCGTTCCCTGCCTTGACGATAGAATTGACACCTGAAGAACTGCGCTGGCTTAATCTGGAAGACTAACGTCGCTTGTTTGTTGCAAGCAGCGCGATTGCCAGCGTCGCGGAGCGAATAAATTTACGCATTATATTGTTGTATTTCAGTATATGGGTGAATAGCGAGAAACCTGCTAACGATTAAGCTAGCAGGTTTCCGTTCTGTACGAAAGGTCTGGTTGATTGGAAGAACAGCTCGCAAGGAACACGACAACCACTTCAGAAGTGGAGGAAGTACAGCAGCAGCAGCCTGTGCTGGATCGTCGCCTGGTGTGGATCATGGCCATTGCCTGTGCCATATCGGTCGCGAATTTGTACTATATACAACCTGTCTTGTCGGAGATGGGCAGAAGCTTTCACGTTAGTGGGAGCCAGGTTGGCTTTATTGCTACACTGACGCAACTAGGTTATGCGCTCGGCTTATTATTTATTATTCCATTAGGCGACCGTTATAACCGGCGTTTGTTGATCGTTGGTATGCTGGTGGTAGTGGCCCTGGCATTAGCGGCGACGGCCATGGCATCCTCAATTCCCATGTTGGCGATAGTGAGCTTCGCGGTTGGAGTGACGGCGGTGGTGCCACAGTTGATTATTCCCTTAGCAGCTAGCATGGCCGCGCCACACGAGCGCGGCAGGATTGTGGGCGCGGTGATGAGTGGGCTGCTGATTGGAGTTTTGCTGGCGCGCACGGTTAGCGGCTTTGTGGGGGAGCAGTGGGGTTGGCGCACCATGTATTGGATTGCCGCCGTACTGATGATCCTGCTAGCTGTGCTGCTGCGGCTCCTCTTACCTGCGGATCGTCCGCGTTCGACCATGAACTACTGGCAACTTTTGCGTTCGCTTGGTGATCTGATCCGTGAAGAACCGGTGCTGCGTGAGACGAGCGTCTATGGAGCGTTGACGTTTGGCGCGTTTAGCGCGTTCTGGGTAACGCTGGTGCTCTTTTTAGGCACACCGCCCTATCATTTTGGCAGCGAGGTAGCGGGCTTGTTTAGTCTAGTTGGGGTTGTGGGAGCATCGGCGGCCACCTTTGCCGGTCGTTTGTCGGATAAGATCGATGCCCGGCGTACAATTGGCCTGGCGCTCGGCATTGTCCTGCTCTCGTTTGTCGTCATGTGGTTGACAGGGCAGTGGTTGTGGGGCCTGATCATTGGCGTGATCCTGCTGGACCTGGGCACGCAGGCCAACCAGGTTTCGAACCAGTCGCGAGTGTACAGCCTGAACCCAGAGGCAAGAAACCGCTTGAATACGATCTATATGGTAACGTATTTTGTTGGTGGGGCTATTGGATCGCTGCTCGGAACATATGGATGGAGCGTGGCAGGCTGGAGCGGCGTTTGTGGCGTCGCTTGCCTGTTGATGCTGGTCGCTCTGGCTATGTATGCGATCAACAGTCGAAAAAGAAGTTATACAATCGTGTAATAAAGAATGGGAAGCGGCTCGCCGCTTCCCATTCTTTATTACACGATTACGCCTCTTTCTTCTTGTGATGCTCAACGAGTTCCTGTTGCACGTTCGCGGGAACTTCCTCGTATCTTGTGAATTCCATTGTGAAGGAGCCGCGACCTTGCGTAATCGAACGCAGGTCGGTCGCATAGTGCAGCATCTCCGCCTGGGGGACCAGCGCGGTAATTTGTTGCATGCCGCTTTCGAGCGAATCCATACCGAGCACGCGCCCACGTTTGGTGTTGATATCACTCATCACATCACCCATATTGCTCTCGGGGATCTGGATAGTAACGCTCATCACCGGTTCCAGGATGACCGGGCTGGCTTGTGGTACGCCCTCCTGCATGCCCAGCGAGGCCGCGATTTCAAACGATTGGGCCGACGAGTCAACAGGGTGATATTTCCCATCGACTAGCGCCACCTTCACATAGAGCATGGGATGGCCGGAGACAAAGCCACGCTTGAGCGACTCGCGTACGCCTTTTTCGACACCTGGGATAAATTGATTGGGCACAACGCCGCCAACGATGCGATCCTCAAAGACGAAGGGTTGTTCCGCGTCCCTTGCCAATGGCTCTAATTCCAGCCATACATCACCAAATTGCCCATGTCCGCCGCTCTGACGCTTGTGGCGGCCGTTGACCCTGGCTTTTTTACGAATGGTTTCGCGATAAGCGATAGGTTGATCGTGGATAGCCAGGTCGACCGCGAATTTGCGCTTAATGGCCTCGATGGTGATTTGTAGGTGCGCCTCGCCCATACCGGAGAGCAGCGTCTCACCGGTTTCGTGGTCACGGCTCACGCGCAACGTCCTGTCTTCTTCAACGATGCGGGCCAGCGCGCTCCCCATTTTATCCAGGTCGGTCTGGCTCTTGGGTTGTATCGCGACCGTGTAGCAGGGCAGTGGGAAATTGATGGGTTCGAGTGCTGTGGATGCATCTTTGCCAGCGAGCAGCGTTTCGCCGGTATGTGTATTGGTCAACTTGGTGACGGCCCCAATATCACCGGTAGGAACTTCGCCGGTCGACTCCTGGGCCTTCCCGTGCGGCGTGACAAGCTGTGCCAGACGCTCGTCGGTATTTGTTTGTACGTTGTGCACGTGGCTGTCTGGTTTGAGTGTGCCACTGTAGACGCGGAAGGTAGAGATGGTGCCAACCTGAGCGACCTGGGTCTTGAATACAAACAGCGAAAGCGTATCGCCAAACGCTTTGGCATCTTCGGGTACGGCTTCGGCTGCGTTGGGGAGATAATCGACGATGGCGTCGAGCGCGGTTTGCACCCCGATATTTTTGGTGACCGAGCTACAGAGCACAGGTATGAGTTGGCCGGTTGCGGTGCCCTGCTTGACCAACGTATGCAACTCTTCTGTGCTCAATTCCTCGCCCTCAAGAAACTTCTCCATCAGCGCATCGTCGTTTTCCACCGCCGACTCGATAAGCTGCTCACGATAATCACTGATGCTTGCCTGAAGGTTGGCGGGAATGGGCACTTCCTGCACCTGGTTGCCACCCTCGAAGGTATAGGCTTTGCATGAAACAAGGTCAACGATGCCCTTGAAACCGGATTGTTCGCCTATAGGCATCTGAAGTGGAACAACTTTGCTGCCAAACTGACCGTGCAACGATTCTAGCACGGTAGCGAAAGACGTATTTTCGCGATCAAGCTTGTTGACGAGGACCATGCGTGGTAATGCACGTTCATCGGCAAACTGCCAGCTCAGTTCAGTCCCAACCTCGACCCCTTTTTCAGCGGAGACGACGACAAGCGCCGCGTCAGCCACACGCAAACCTGCCTTGACTTCACCAACGAAATCGGCATAACCGGGAGTATCGATAAAATTGATTTTGTGGTCTTTCCATTCGATGGGGAGCACTTTGGTATTCAAGGTCATGCGCCGCTTGATTTCATCGGGGTCGTAGTCGAGCACTGAATTGCCCTCATCGACCTTGCCTTGACGAGTGACCGCTCCACTGTCGAAGAGTGCTGAGTCTACTAGAGATGTCTTGCCTGAACCAACATGCGATATCAATGCCACATTGTGAATTTGTTCCGCCCGATAGATCTTCATCCAAAACCTCCAGTGTGGATATCCCAGCTTCAATGCGTGGGGGAACATTCCCCTACGAGGTTAGAGCAAAGAAATAACTTATGGTATGCGGGCCGCGCAGGCGACGTACGACACTGCTCGTAGACATAGCCACACGGCAATGTGTGGGGCCCGAAAAGACCCGCCGTTTTCGCTGCCTCTTGCCAACAGGCTCCGCTCCGCCATGGGAGCGCTTTGATACGTGCTGTGCGAATGGCAAAATGAGTACAGAAAAAACTGTGCAATACGCTGTTCTGGTGTCGTAGGTATAGTATAACACAAATATTTTCTCAAGTCTTGCGAGAAGCCATAGGAGCGCTTCACACCTACATGTACCCGTTTACTATAGTTCAACGAAGTTCAGCAAAAACCAACGAAATATTACAGCTAAGGTGTCAAAACAGGTGTCAATTTGCAAGAAGAAAAAATAGCATACAGTGGCTTAACATCTCTCTCAATGCCGTTGTTACCACAAAAAGATCGGCACTTGGGAGGGCCTATAGCTATCCATCGTCATGCTGATCTGGCTGTGACCTAGCAGCTCCTGTACTACCTTCGGATGAACCTTCATGCTTACTAACATGGTTGCAGCACTCAATACTCATATGGTGGGCTCAAAAGGATGTACCCTACAACGTTGCCAAATGAGCAAAATAGGCACGTTCCATTCACCTATGGAAATCACGAGGATCAGGCCGTATTGCTCAAACAGCCAGGGGGTGTGGTATGCGCGAGGCGTAAGCAGCACGGTTGGCAAAGAGGAATACAAGAAGAGCGTCAAAGCCTCCAGCGCCGTTAAAGCGTTTTCCGTACTGATGGGTGAAACCTTCCTTCACTCCCCAATGTGTTACAAGCGTAAAGGCATTTCTGAGAAAAGATCCCAACGAGCAAAATGTGAGGGACCACAAGAAAAGGAGTCCCATGAAGCAGGTGAGAGTGGCCAGCCAGCATTTTTGGTCTGATGGAAGGACTTTTGCAACTTCTATCTCCTGGTGGCGACGCCCTATCGTTGGGTATATAGCGGCTTGCCTGGGTGCCGCCGTAGGCATTGGAATGACGCGACTTGGAGATATGCTTTTTATGCATTTCACTTTTTCCGTTTCCTCTTTCCTGATCGTCATCCTCCTGGTGTCCCTTTTGTGGGGAGTGGGCCCCGGTTTGTTGGCAATGCTGCTGAGCTGTGTGGCTTTCAGCTACTTGGTAGTATTCGGGGTACACCCTGAGCCGAGCGTTTCACATCTCAGTTGGATACTTCTCATCAGACTGATTCCTTTTGTCATGGCTAGTCTTGCTATAACTGCCATCGCGTGTCGGCACGAAATCTCACGTCGGCTCCTACAAAAGCGTGCTGATGAACTGAGCGAGCGTGCTGATGAACTGAGCATCATGAACCAGGAACTTGAACGAGCCAACCACCTCAAGGACTATTTTATGATCCGCGCAGCGCACGAATTGCGAACGCCTCTGACTCCTATTCTTGGGGAGACACAACTCGCCTTACGTCGTCTGCACAAGGCGGATGGTA
>DATAYF010000124.1:0-4154 GCA_036272735.1 Ktedonobacteraceae bacterium | reverse complement strand
CAATGTGCTGAGCAACCTGGTGGTGGGGAGCATGCATATCAAACGGCACGTGCTCACAGTTTTCCTGGGCAAAGGGATTCTGGGCGTCGGTTTGCTGCTGCTGGCTTTTGCTTCATCGGTGCCTCTGGCTCTCTTTGCCTGTGCCCTGGCAGCGGTGGGTGGGCCAATGGGCGATATCATGACCTTGACAATGTTGCAGACCGATTTGCCCTCTGATCAGATCGGCAAAGCCTATAGTCTGCGCATGATTCTGGAGAGCGTGGGCAGTTCGCTCGGACCTTTGGTAGCAGTGCCGCTGTTCAGCCTGGTGAGCGTTCCGTTGGGCATCGCACTCAGCGCGGTGCTCTTGTTGGTTGTCAATATGGCTGGTGCGTGGCACTTCGGCTTGCCCGTCCAACGCCAAACGGTCATTCCTGCTGAAAACTTACATCCGAAACATTAAATCATAAGAGGGAGGAGGAGCCAAGCTGGTCTCAACGGCAAATTTCATCACAGATAAAGCAATTTTATCACAAACTGCTGAGTTATCTCCATTTTTCGCTCACTGATCTACCGATTGTGATATACTAGTCTTAGTCAAATATGTCATGGCGTTCGATCCTGCCGATGGAGTGCTTTATTACCAGCAAAAATGGGCAGGAGATATGAACAGAGGAAGCGGGCTTTTTTCATGTATTGCCATTACCTGGCACATTTTTGTAATGCAGGTATTTACTCAATGCGATACTCGATATCCCATATGAGAAAATCGGGAAACCTTTTTTGTGAGTATACTCTCTACATAAACGAAGCCCACTTCAGCAGGACCGCGCCATCCTCCATTTAGGAGATGTGGCGCGGTCTCACATTTTGCGAGGAGTGCATTCGAAGATGAATGAAGTAACAATTCGCATCGGGGGAGAGTCGGGAGAAGGCACCATTTCCGGTGGTGATATTCTTGCGCTGGCCTCCGCGCGCTGGGGGTATCACGTCTATACCTTCAGAACCTTTCCAGCCGAAATTCTCGGCGGACCGTGTATGTTTCAAGTGCGTATTAGCGACCAACCGGTAAAGTCGATGGGGGATTACGCGGACGTGCTCGTGTGTTTAAACAAGGAGGCGTACGACCGTAACATCAAGGACCTGGTTCATGGTGGCGTGCTGATCTATGATCCCTCCGATTTTACCCCGGACACTGGCGATTGTATTACGTATGCCGTCCCTTTTAATGAAATTGCCCGCAAAGAGATCCAACTGTTTCAAACCAAAAATATGGTGATGCTCGGTACGATCTGCGCTTTGTTTGGTCTGCCACTAGCGGCTATTATGCAAGTAGTTCAATCGAAACTCTCCAAATCGCGTAAGGCCAACGCGACCTTGATGGAGAAAAATATATTAGCACTACAAACCGCGACCACCTATGTTACAGATAAACTCTCTAAACATGATCCCTATCTTCTTGGTGCTGTAGACAAAGCGAAGCGTATGGTCTTAAATGGCAACCAGGCTATTGTCGCCGGTGCACTTGCCGCCAATTGTCGCTACTTCGCTGGCTATCCCATTACTCCGGCCAGCGATATCATGGAAGCGTTGGCAAAAGAACTGCCGCAGGTTGGCGGCACGTTCTTGCAGGCAGAAGACGAGATAGCCGCGTTAGCCTCCGTATTGGGCGCATCCTATGGCGGAGTCCGGGCGATGACAGCCACGTCGGGTCCAGGTTTTTCATTAATGACCGAACTTATTGGTCTTTCTTCCATGGCAGAGCTACCCGCCGTCATTGTCGATGCCCAGCGTGCTGGTCCCAGCACTGGCATGCCTACGAAAATGGAACAGTCCGACCTGAGCTTCGCTCTCAACGCGGGCCACGGCGATACACCACGTATGGTCCTGGCACCAACAAACGTTGCCGATTGCTATGCGGTGATGACGCAGGCATTCAATATGGCAGAGCGTTACCAGATGCCCGTGATCGTACTCACCGATCAGTCGTTGACCGCACGCGTCGAAAGCGTAGAGGCCAGCGCCTTCGCGCCAAGGCCGGTGGAAAGTCGTCTTCAGTACACAACCACGAGCCAGAACGGGGCAAGCCACGACGAGCAAGCGTTGGTAGGAGCTGGCGTCGGTTCGGTAGGTGCGGCCGCTGATGATTTCTTGCGCTATGCCTATACCGCCAGTGGCGTTTCGCCGATGAGCACGCCTGGACCCGGTGCCGTGCCATATGTCGCAACCGGTCTGGAACATGACGAAAGCGGACACCCAAACTATGAGCCCGAAGATCACACGGCCATGATGCAGAAACGCTTCCGCAAACTGGCAACCGCCGCGTCAGAGATGCCACAGCCAGAGCGCTATGGCGACGAGGACGCGACCATCGGCCTCATCGGCTGGGGTTCGACCGAGGGAACAATTCAGGAGGCCGTAGACCGGGCACGAGCCAGGGGCTACAAAGTTGCTTCGCTCCAACCCAAAGTGCTCTCGCCACTGCCAGAACAGACCATCAAAGCCTTTATCGACTCTGTACATAAAGTGATCGTGGCCGAGTGCAACTATTCAGGTCAGTTAGCCAACCTTCTAGGCGCGAAACTCGGGCTGCAAGCCATTCGCGTGAACAAATTCGGCGGGATTCCATTTACCGCAGGGGAAATTCTGCACGCTATCGAGGAGAACAGCCAATCATGACACAGACGATGATGATTAATCCTACGCCCAAGGACTATAAAAGCGAAGTCAAGCCAACCTGGTGTCCAGGCTGTGGCGACTTTGGCGTATTGAATGCCACATATCGTGGCCTGGCTGGACTCAAGCTACCGCAAGATCAGACGGTCGTGGTGTCGGGCATCGGTTGTTCGAGCCGATTTCCACATTTCACAAAGACGTTTGGGTTTCACAGCGTGCACGGTCGTGCACTGCCAGTCGCCCAGGGATTAAAGATGGCACGCCCCGACCTTACCGTGGTGGCCGTCGGTGGTGATGGTGACTTCTTTAGCATTGGGGCTGGTCACTTAATCCATGCCGCCTTGCGCAACATCGACATTACCGTCGTGGTGATGGATAACGAAGTCTATGGTCTCACCAAGGGCCAGACTTCGCCGACCTCGCCGCACGGTCACGTCACCAAATCGACGCCATATGGTCTGCTGGCATCGCAATTCAATCCCATTGCCACCGCGCTCTCGCTCAACGTAAGCTTTGTAGCGCGAGGCTACTCGGCCAAGCCGAAGGATCTGGCAACATTGATCGAACAGGGAGTCAACCACAAAGGCTTCTCCTTTATTCACGCGCTCAGCCCGTGCCCGACCTTCTATCACACCTTCGACACCTGGGATGCAGCGGTTACGCCCATGCCGAGCGAACATAACATTGGCAGCAAGGCGCAAGCGATGACCCTGGCGCTGGAGACGGAGAAACAATACATCGGCTTATTCTACCAGGAAGAACGTCCAACCATGGACGAGGGAGCCCATGAACTGGCCGCCAAAGGAAAGCCGTTTCATATTGAAGAGTATATGCAGCGGTACGCGTAATTGAGTAAGTAGTAACAACACAAAGGAGGGCCTGCCGCACGGCAGGCCCTCCTTTGTGTTAGGGAGTGTGGCACTTGTCTATGCATTATGCAAGAGCACAATCGCATTTTTGCGAGAAATGCAAGCAGGCGCTCGCGATCAGCATTGTTCCTGACAGGAAAGACTTTCCCCTTATACTTTTCGAGATACATGCGCGTGAAATCTGCTGTAAGTGGTATGGTGCTCATGCACTTTTCGAGAGCAATAAGCAAACGTTCTGCATCAGGTGGTTCAGCACCATTGCTTTGCTCTGCAAGGTACCTACGCACAGATTCTGCTACAGATAGATCGGCACTTACTTTACCTGTGTAATAGAGTCGGCTATCTTTTAAAAAATGAAGAGCAGTTTTGTGGGATAAGGATTGGTGCCACGTAAACTCTTCGAGATATGACGACGAAGAATGCGCCACGCCGCCACAGGCCAGGGGACCTCAAGCCAAACGACGTAATCCGCTTGATAGAGCAACGGATCTATCCAGACCAGGCCAATGTTTTCTGTGACCCATCCAGGTTGCTCAGCAATAGCAAAGGCATCCTCTATGTATGCTGCATATTGAGTGCCATGTTCCCAGCCAATCTTATCAAGATTATGATGAGGGACATGCAACCTGG
>DATAYF010000123.1:0-12261 GCA_036272735.1 Ktedonobacteraceae bacterium | reverse complement strand
TATTCGGCCTTTCTAGCTTCCACCCTTGATCAAGATCATCTCATCCCCTCGTGTGCCCGGGCGGTCATGGCCTGGGAAGGTGCGGAGGCGCGCCTGCGGGCTGCACACGCACGGGTAGCACAACGGGCGAAAGAGGGGCAGTTGTTGCCCCGAAGCTTTGGCGTTCCCAGAGCCGGAGCCCGTCTGCAGCCCCTCGGCCTCAACATCTCGAGCGAAACGACACCAGAGCCAGTGCTCCTCGCCCGTCGAGGACACCTGGAAGCGTGGAAGCGCCGCTCAGAACCTCCGCTGCTTTCGCACGGGGAGCTTTCAGAAAATCATGGCATTACCACGTCTTGTAACACGACCGCGTGCTGGGTATAGTCTAGCTCGGAAGATTGGCTGACACCCGAGGAGGTGAACACGTCCAGAACTTTAGGGACACTATTGGGATCAACTGTAC
Organism: Ktedonobacteraceae bacterium; assembly: GCA_036272735.1. Taxonomy (GTDB): domain Bacteria; phylum Chloroflexota; class Ktedonobacteria; order Ktedonobacterales; family Ktedonobacteraceae; genus DATAYF01. The sequence goes on along the minus strand of DATAYF010000123.1, from coordinate 11,819 downwards.
AATGCGGATCAACGCTTGTGGTGGCACAGACCCCAAAGGTGTAGCCTCCAGGCGTGGCAGTGAAGGCACGTGCCATGTCAGAGCTATAGCCATCCTGTCCGGCGATGACGACAGTAAAACCCCAACCCGACACGGGTTGTCCCAGCGTTGATTTAGGGACGCTAAAGGTGATGTAGCGTGAAATCGCGTTCGCACTGATATTGATAGTTCCAAGCGTATTGCCTTGCGTATCAACATAGCGCTGACCAAAGCCTTGTACTTCGATCAACTGATTCCAGGCCGCTCCTTGAGCGATAGTATAGTTCCGTTGTGGATATGCCGCCGCCATTGAGGTCGTGGTAGCATGCGGATTGTGGACATAAACATCCAGCAACTGTGCACCAAGCGGGCTACCGAAGGTTGGCGTCAGATCGCGCGTCTGAACTTTGAAGATAATATTAGTACCATCATCGTAGACACGAAAATCCTGCATATCGAAAGCTCCCGCGTGGAAATCGGAGGCTGTCGGATAGGCATAGTTGCCAGGACCATGATCGTCATTCGCGGGGTCGGTGGCCTCGAAAAGGAGCTTGCCAGGTGTAAAATCGAAAACAACCGTGCGCTGATCGTGAGCAGTGGCTCCTTTAGGGCTGACTGCCACCGTATTCAACACCGTCGTGCCGCCGATTACAGGAACCGAAGCCGTAAACGTGCCATTGGTTGCAACCTGTGCCTGCACAGTACTGGTCTGGCTTTGCTGATCGGTATTCGTCGCTGCAACGTAGACCGTGTTGCCAGGAGCCGTCTGTCCTGTGACGACAACCGGCGATCCACTGACTGACGAGAGGTTTTGCGGGTCCGACACAGTGAGCTGCGTCTGTCCCTGTTGATGGGTTATATAGCGTGCGTATGTATCCTGCGGCTGCTCGATCAGCTTGTGCGCAAGAATATCTTGAAACAGGCGCACATACGAGGCAGTTGCCCAGGTGAGTGGATCGGCCGAACCATCAGGCTTACCATCCTGGAAACCAATGGAGGCAACGGTTGGATCGGTACCATAAGGTGACGCGGCCAGGTTGGGCAGTTCCCAACCTTGTTCAGGGATGAGACCGACGCCAAAACTGAACTTCTGCAAGCTATCCAGCAGCGTTACAGCCGTTGGTATATCACCTGTAGCCAACTGATACTCCCCGCGCTCCTCCGTCAAAACCGGCCAGGGGTGGCCTGTTCCTTGCCCACTGGGTGCCCAGGGATGTCCAGTTTGCGCGCTATCTCCATAGCCATCACCATTGTAACGATACCAGCCGGGACCGCTCGGCGTCTGTACCTTGATGGTTTTATCAACTACCGCTAGGGAGTTCACTACGTTCGGGTCCTGTGGTGATAACTCGCCAAGGCGCACCAGTTCCAGGAAACCAGCATCGATGACCGCGCGTTGATCCAGCGTAGGGCCACCATTGCCGAGGTTATAAGTGATGGCAGCATTGGGATCGCCAGTTTTCGAGAGACGGATAAAGTATGGTTGCGAGGAAAGTGGACCATTCGTGGTTACATCCCATTTTTTGATGGAGCGCTGCCAGTCGTCGGCGACGCCCAACCAGAGATGCTCGCTCTGCACATCGTTATTTTTCCTGGCAATATCCGCCGCCGCTACCAGGCCAGCAATCTCAGCCGCAATGGTTGAAGGCGAGTAGCCGCCCTGTTCCTCCCAGCGCTCTACACCATAAGAAGGGCCATGGCTGATCACAAAGTTCGCCGCCAGCTTAATGTGCTGCGTGTAAAGGTCTCTGCCAGTCATGCCCATTTGATAGGCCATGATGATAGGATAACTGGCCTCGTCGAGCTGGGTGTTGAAAGAGTCTGGAGCTGTTTTTCCATTCAACAGACTATTGCGCGGCATAGAACCATCTGCTTGCTGCTGGTGATAGAACAGGAAGTTGACGGTATCACGCGCCGTCGTCCAATCACCATCAACGTACAGACTCGTCCAGGCTTCGTAGAGGTCGCGCGCGAAAATCTCGCGATAAGATCCAAAGTACGTGTTGTTGGGATCACCAGCCGATACGGCCTGGCCCCAGGGGGAGGCCAATCCTGCGGCAATCGCGCCGGGAAATGTCTTATCTTCCGAAGCTTTCACAACGTTGGCGCTGAGGTAGTATTCTTGCAGCAACGTTTTAATAGCACGGCTACCGATTGCAGGAGCTGGTTTGAAACGGTGCAACGCGAGTCCAGCATCGTATTGCAACCACGCTAGCGTGTACCTGGCGAGCACGGCCGCGAAGCTCTTATGCAAGGAGCCTTGTGCGCTCTGCACAGCCTGAGCCTGTGACTGACCGAAGCCAAGGGCCAGGGTCAGCATACCGTCGTGCGCAAGGTTGACCTGCGTGGTCTGCACGACATTGCCATTGGGTGCTTCGTCGTACACGTTGTCAAGCATATGAGCAGCATCGAGCTGCTGCAAGCCGTCACTGCTGGTATCAACGTAGCCATTAGTTGCCTGGATAAAAGGACGTGAAGCATCGAGCGCACTATAGACGGGCACAGCGTAGGTACGGTTCACAGCGTTGGATTTCGTATTGGTAGCAAAGGCAACAGGGATCTGCTGTCCCGTTGAAGTATCTATCGTGGCGCTATCTGCACCACCGTTGCCGGAACCGCCGCCACCATTGCCGTTGATCGTCGGATCATAGCGCACATATAATTTATAGGTGGCAAGTTGGCCAACAAGGGGCTCAAAATGCACATGCATGACGACGCTGTTGTGATCTGGATCGGTTACATAGTCGGTAACAATACGATATTTTCCACTTTTCGCGCTAGAAGTCACGCGACAAGCCAGGTCCGGCCCGTTTAACGCCTGGACCGTATAGGCCATATCGCGAGTTTGAAGGTCGGTAAATGTACGGCCATCGGTCACAACAAATTGCAACGTATTGACGTTGGTATTATCGATTGTGGGATAGTACACATCGCTTAGGACACCGTTGGCAAGCGTAAACCAGACCTTGGAGGTCGTGTTCCTGGCAGTACCAACACAATCTTTACGTGCCAGGTCAAAATAGGAGAGATTGCCGGGTCCACCAGGAGCCGCAGAGGCAGCGGCTCTTGCCATCGTTGTAGAAATATTCGCGCCTTGAGTAGCGAGCAACAACGACGTAAAAAGCACGAGCAGCAAGCGCCAGGAAGCGTTTTGCCAGCGCAGCGTTGTTTTCAAGCCGCCAAAACCTGAGTGCATAAGCCATTACCGTCCTTTTGCTATCACAAACGACCTACGTCCGTACAGGATCAGAAAAAGAGTATCAACAGCACACAATCCAATACCAAGCAATTTTTATGCCATAAAGTGTGCTGCAACATATAGCACACTTTATGGCACACATAAAAATAGGATCCTATGACAAAAGCAAGGCGAGGGTCTGGTACTATTTTTGTACCAGACCCTCGCCTTTACAAACAGACGTTCAATTACCTACCAGGTATGAGGCATCAGAAATTGGCGTTCACGATACCTGCGATCCTGGGTGTGCCAATACCTGTTGCCATGTCGTAGCTGGCAGTCGTTGGGTAGTAGCCATTATTGTTTACGGTCTGATTCTGGCCGGTAATGTCGTGGAAGAAAGTAGAGTAAGCATTCGGCGAGCGCAACAACTGGTAGAGCCCATAGTTGGCACTGCCAAAGCGCTTGCCGTGCGTGCTGACCCACAGGCCAATCACGGCCGACCATACAGGACTGGCAAGGCTGGTGCCGCCAATACCAAACCAGCCAGGAGCAGTCGCGCACCCGCTGTTGGTCTGGGGATTACCGGTGCAATACTCAGCATAGGGTGTGTACTCATCAGCGTTGGCCGATACGTCAGGCTCTTCACGGCAATATTGTCCTTTAGCTGCCTGACTGCAATACGGACCCTTCTGACTGAAAGCACTCAAGACGCCAGGGCCTGATTGATAAGAGGGTTGGCCCCAGAAATTACTCACGCCACCACCACCAGCACCCAGATCAGAGCACTGCTTCAGATGCGTAGCGTTACAGGTATCGCGCACGTTCCACACTGTTTCAGCACCCGTAGGATACGCTGGATGCTGGTTGGCACCGGGATCGAACGTTCCCAAAGAGGTGCCACCCACACCCGTTACGTACGGCTGCGAAGTTGGATCATCGGCAGTAATACCTTTGAAGCCGGAACCGCGCAGGCAATCGAACGCGCCGGTATCACCAGAGGCGCTGAACATGCTCTGGCCTTGAGCGGCCATCTGCGCAAAAGCCATCGACTCCGCCTTTGCCGAGGCAAGTCCCGCATCCTTCTCGCACGCTCCCCAGCTTGAACTGATCGAATCAGCCAGGTCATCCTTGGCGATCTTGAAGTACTCATTGATCGTGGTCAATCCAGTTTCGTCGTTGGGAGCATTATAGACCAGGATGCGATCAGCCTTAGGGGCGAGGGCAATTTGCGTCTCGATATCGGCTTCAACCTCATCATCACCCGAATAATCGGCGGAATTACAGCCATTGACACAGCGACCACTCGCGGTGAAGGGGCCACAGTGATCACCAGCCGGACAAACAGGAGTGACGGGACCACCATTCACGTTGATATCAACGAGTGGAACGTTCACAGAAGGCCCGAAAAAGTGATGTTCATAGGTCGTAATGTCGTTAGGTGTATAGCCTGACAGCTCGAAAACAGCCAGTGTAGCACCTTTACCTTTGCCACTATCTCCCTGCTGGTAGACAGGATTAGCATCATAGATACCAGCAAGTTGCGAAGGTGTCAAACCACTACCACCGGGACCAGCACCGTATTTAGGGATAGCTTTACCCGCCATTTGAGCAGCATGTCGTGTCGTCATGTAATGAGTATGTAATACATTTGTGTTGGACAGGCCCGACACGGCATCCACCATACCACTCAGATTGCTCGGAACCTGAATAGCGGAATCGTTCTGGAAAAAGGATTCTCCGGTGGCAGCCGTGTAGTTGTTGATGCGGGTATGGAAAGCCGTCTCAACCTGCGCCGTAGTGCCGGTAGCTCGCTCCAGGAAAGGCGTCGGGGACGCGACAACGGTGAGTCCAGCATGTTCCAGAAAACTGCGTACCTGCGCAGCCTGGGAAGGAGCGGGAGCAAAAAGCTGGTCGAACTCGCCTTTAGCAAGCCATTGATGGTACTGGCTACTGCTCGGATTATAAAGATTACTGAGCGTGCTCGCGAGTTGTGCCTGGTTGCTCGCATGTAGGAGCAACGAGACCGCCATGGGTGCATCACCCGCGTGCTGACCGCTCATCTTTGCGCCTGTTGGTGCCTGGGTAAAGCTTCCACTCAGCGAAGCATACGCATGAGCAGAGGCATGATCGTCAAAAGTAAAGGCGCTCAACACCGTTGCAAATAAGCACGCAATAATTGCGAGAGGGACGAGAGTACGTCGGGAAACGATAAATCGTTGCATGGAAACTCTCCACAATAGAACTGAACTGAGTCTCCCTCGCTAGCGAGTACAAGTGTCTGCAATCGATCTGCTTGAGCAGAGAATAAAGTGGCCCAGGGAGTTGTTTTCGTAGGGAAAATAGAGTGGCTTCTAGGGCTTTTTATTCTATAGATGTGCAGAGTGCTGGAGAGAGACAAACTACAAAAATACGCGCTACATTTCTACACCTACTGATGTGGCGAAACAAGCATTTATAGTAGCAGCCATACATCAATAAGTTGATCATTACTCAATCCTATTATTTACAAATACTGATGAGATAGTCAAGAAGGATAGGACGAATGGGGTAAAAATAGGTTGAGAACGGATTGAGGAAGTGAGCATTATGTGTAAAAGAAGTGGGAAGGAGGAATGTTCCTATGCTCATGCTGCGTTGCGAAGTGACGCCTGGTTAAGGGACCACATCAGCGGCACGTATCGATACTGCGGCACGTATCGATACTATAGAAACTCGATGCACCTTGCATCAACATGGTATTATTGTACAAAGCTGGTAATGAAGCGTTTGAAATTCTCGTAGAAGGTCTTTTTGCTCTCATCAAAGAAAAGAAAGGATTGGGAGAAGTTGTACACGCGGAATGAACGCATAAGACTGGGCCTTCTCGGCTTTCTGCTCCTCCTCATGCTAGGATTCCTTGCCTTTACGACGATCAATACTGTCCAGGCTGCACACAATTTTCAGCAACAGTATAACGCCATCAAAACAGGCAATGTCAAAGCAATTCGCCCCTGGATGACCATCCATGTCATCTCGCACACATACCACGTACCCGAAGGCTACCTGGGGCGCTCACTGAATGAAAACAATCCAACCTTGCTCCATCACGCAACGCTGTATGAGATTGCGCATCGGGAAAAACAACCGGTTGATAAGGTAACGCACACCATCCAACATGCCATTCTCGTGTATCATCACCGTGCAAACCAGAATATGCTTTTGACGTATCGTCAAAGTCGTTTTCAACCTCCACTGCCGCCGCTAGTGCAGTACGGCAATACGGAGCCGCTCATCACGATGCTGATACCAGGGAGGGTGAACTATTGAATGCAGTCTTTTTCATTGAAGCATTGCAGCATTACGGATACCCGGCACTCTGGCTCATCGTTTTCATCTCTGCTGCTGGTGCTCCAATTTCTGGCTCACTCTTGCTCTTTGCAGCGGGAGCATTTGCAGCCATTGGGGATCTCAACATCTACATCTTGTTTCCAGTCGCTTTGAGTGCGGCTGTAATGGGTGACACGCTTGGCTATTGGATTGGCCGACTCGTAGGTACGCCACTCATAAACTGGCTAGAGCGACAAAAGCGCATTCGTTGGATTACTCCACAAATGTTGGAGCGAGGGCGAGCCTACTTTAGACGCCGAGCTGGATGGGCCATCTTTATGACGCGCTTTCTTATCGTTGTGCTTGGTGGCCCGATCAATCTGCTTGCTGGAATAGAACAATATCCCTACGTGCGCTTCCTGTTTTGGGATGTGAGTGGACAAATACTCGGAGCAGTCATCGCCATTGGCCTGGGCTTCGCCTTTGCAGCAAGTTGGGAGCAAGTGGCCAGTCTTTTTGGGGCTTTTTCAGGCCTATTACTCACCATTCTAATCGCTGGTGTACTAACGTTCCTGCTTGTACGCAAGGCACGCCAATATCAAAAAAGGCGTGTCCTAAAAAAACAGGCGCGACACAAGACGCGCCCATTACTGGAAAGTAGCTTAGAACCTGATCCTGGTCCTCAATCGACTGGCGATTAGAAAACGAAACATGGACACATCCAAACCCACCATCTTGATTCTGACGGTGCCCCTGGGAGGCGGTCACCTCAATCTGGCACAATCGCTTAAAGGTCTGCTCGATGCCCATTATGAGGTTGTGATTGCGGATCCCCAATCTGCCGGCGTTGATCGTTGGTATAGCTTTGTCAGTCGATATTTTGTGCCCTACTTACAGTGGCAATTTATCTGCACGGACAATGCACTTGCCTCGTTCGGGTTGCATCGCATCATGACACCGGCAAACCTCGGACGCTTGCTACATGTGATAGAACAGGTTCAGCCTCAATTGATCATTACCACGCACGCGTTTTTATCCTATGCCACAGCGCGCGCCATTGAACGCTATCGAAAACGTATCCCGCTCGTCTTTCAGCTCACCGATTTAGGACGGCTACACATGACGTGGTTTACGGAAAAGCACGCCGATGCCTATTTAGCTCCGACGCGCGAAATTTTTGCGCAGACGCTGAAACAGGGCATCGATAAAACGCGCGTGCATCTCACCGGCAGGCCGGTACGCAGCCAGTTTCTGGATGCCCCTGCAGGCGAGCGTAACGCAATACTCACCTCGCTCGGCTTTGATCCAACGCTGTTTACTGTTTTTTTGCAGGGAGGGGCAAAGGGATCAGCCAGCGTTGATCGAACGATCAAGAGTCTGTTACGTATCAACGTCCCCATACAAATTATCCTGGCGGTTGGCAATAACCAGCAGATGGCAGCACGTTACGCGGAAAATAAACAGGTGAGGGCGCTACCTTTTGTGGAAAAGATTGCCCCCTACATGGCAGCAGCAGATGTGGTCGCTGGCAAGGCGGGAGCTAGCTTTATCACTGAAGCGTTTATGTTAGAGAAACCATTCATTGTGACAGCCTTTATTCCAAGCCAGGAGACCCCCAACCTTCACTTTATCGAGCGGCATAATCTTGGTTGGATCTGCCCAAAGCTGGTGAACCAGCAGACGCTGTTCACCAAATTAGCCCGCAACCCAGAGATGCTCACTGAAAAGGTGGAAAGTATTCGGGCCTACCAAGCCTGGAATAAACAAGCCAATCAGCATATTCTTCCCATTATCGACGGATTGGTTGCAACAGCTATGCGCTAACTTGTCACAACCGGACCGTAATTGGTCTGGGAAAGCTCGTTTTTGGTTGCGCGCCAATTGACAGTAGGCAGGATCAGATTTTTGTCGATGTGCTCGCGGCTCTTGATTGCAAGCCCCATCAACGCTTCAAGTACCGAACCATTCAGAAAATATGGTTCGAGCCCCAACTGAATCAGACCAGTATGAGCGGCATTGTAGTAGTGCTGCTCTGCCTCGACACGGGGATTGGGAAGGTAGTCGATCTGGGTATCCAATCCAAATTGTCCGCTATGGGCAACGACCATTTCTGCCAGCTCGTTGAGTGAGAATTGCTCCGTAAACTGATTGAACACCCGATACTCGCCCGTTTGGGGCGGCGAGGCAATCGCCAACTCGATACACCTGATGGTATCGCGCAAATTGATGTAGCCGCGCGTCTGTTTGCCTTGTCCATACACGGTGAGAGGGGAGCCGAGGGCGGCCTGCACACAGAAACGGTTGAGGGCAGTGCCGTATACCTGGTCATAGTCGAAGCGGGTCGCCAGGCGTGGATCTTGCACGGTCTCATTGGTTTCAACGCCGTACACAATGCCTTGATTCAAGTCGGTAGCACGCAAGCCCCAGATTTTGCAGCAGAACATGATGTTGTGACTATCGTGCGTTTTACTTAAATGATAAAACGAGCCGGGCTGTTTGGGAAAAGGCAGCGTATCCGAACGGCCATTGTGCTGAATTTCAATGAAGCCTTCCTCGATATCGATATTGGGCGTGCCGTACTCGCCCATCGTGCCAAGTTTGACGAGATGACAGTCAGGTGCGAATTCTTTGATTGCGTAGAGAACATTGAGCGTGCCAATGACATTATTGGTTTGCGTGAAGACAGCATGCCGACGATCAATCATTGAATAGGGCGCTGACCGTTGTTCGGCAAAATCTACAACCGCTTCTGGCTGCACTTCTCGAAAGACGGTGGAGAGCGCATCATAGTCCAGCATGTCGCCAACGCAGGCCCGTATCTGTCGTCCAGCGACCTCATTCCATGCTGCAACCCGTTCATGCAGCGTGTAAATGGGGGTCAAACTCTGGAAGCCACGTTCAAGATCAAAATGTCTACGCATGAAATTGTCAAAAATCGTGACCTCATGCCCTTTACTGGAAAGGTAAAGCGCCTGGGGCCAGCCGAGGTAGCCATCGCCCCCGAGAATGAGAATACGCATAGTTTCTTCCTCGTTGTGGTTTTTGGGATTGCCATGAATTGAAAAGGTTAGTGCTCGAAGTGCGCCGAGGGCAAGCCAGACAAGCTCGATAGGAGATTGGAGAAAGAGCGGCCAAGATGGTATCTTCCGGTTCTTCCTGTATCAAATATTTTTTATTCAAAGGTTTATTCTATCAGTACAAAGACGCGATACATACGCATCCAGAACGTGGCTACACCCTCTGGTGAAGGAGGAAAGCAACCATCGGACTTTGCCCGCAGCAATACTCCGTAATCTACTGCTGATACTATCTTAATTGGTGGCGTTAGTCAATAGATTTATATAATTCTCCTTGCTTGCTCACGAGGTGGGTGTGTACATACCTTCACCCTCCACCAAAATATCCCCGCCAATGCTCTGCGTCTTCACCTGCTGAAGATGCAACGCTTCCTGCATGCTAGCCACACCACGCCCGCCAAGCGGAGTGGGTGCCGTATCCCCTCCTACGAGTTTCGGCGCAATAAAAACTGCTGCATGATCAATAAGCCGCTGGTCGAAGGCGCTTCCAAGCACGCCACTACCACCTTCGACCAACACATGCATCAGTCCCTTGCGCGCCAGAAGAGTCATCGCGACCACCAGGTCCAACTGTCCACGCTCGTTGACTGCGACCGGTATCACCTCAACGCCGCAGTCGCGCAACCTTTGCCGCTGCTCCGCAGCACAATGTTCCCCTACCAGGATACAGGTACCCTCGGCAAGGTCGGGCTGGAGCAATTTGCTGTGCGCTGGCAATAGCCCGTGCGTCGTGAGTACGACGCGCACGGGACCTTTGCGCGCAGCTCGTTCGCACTCGCGTTGCGCAGGAGCGAGGCGCACCGTCAATTGGGGATCGTCGGCACGCACCGTTCCGGCTCCAACCAGAATGGCATCGACCCGATCACGTAGCCGGTGCACCCACAGACGTGCCTGCTCACCGCTTATCCAATACGCGTCGCCCGTGCGGGTCGCAATCTTCCCATCCAGGGTCATCGCCCATTTCGCGGTAATATAGGGTCGTGCCTTACGAACGAAGGTGGCGAAGGGACGGATGATAGCATCCGTCTCGGCAACAAGCACGCCACTCGTCACCTCAATGCCAGCAGCAAGTAATTGCGTGACCCCCTGTTCGTACACCAACGGATTAGGATCAAGCGAGCCGATAATCACGCGCCGCACGCCCGCCGCAATAATTGCATGGGTGCAAGGAGGCGTGTGAATCGTAACGCAACACGGCTCAAGCGTGACATACAAATCAGCACCCTTCGCCAAAGCCCCGGCTTCGTTGAGCGCGTGAATTTCGGCATGCGGCCCATACGGTGGTGACGTTGCCCCCTGGCCCACGACAATACCATCGCGTACAACCACGGCCCCAACCGGTGGACGCGGTGCCGTTCGCCCTTCCACCGAGCGAGCACAAGCAAGTGCCAGGCGCATCGCTTCTTTATCATCCATATTTTTTTCTCCTAGAGAAAATATAGCACGTCTCAGTCAAGTGACCCCACAGATAAATCCGGGGGCTTGTCCCTAACCCACGAGGGGTTGAGACAATAGGCCGCTTGACGGGCGACCCACCAACGAAGGTATACCGACGTTGGCAAGAGACGAGAGGTGCTTCTCTCGAATATTCTGAGCAGCATTCAGGTCGGCATTGAGGCAATAGCTACAGTTGCGACAGAGGAAAAGCGATTGAGAACGGCGATTGTTTCGGGCTTGATGCCCGCAACGAGAACAGGTCTGACTCGTGTGCCTTATAGGTCAGAAACGAGTGAAACTATGCAAAGCTCCAACTGTGGAGACGACGCTGTGTTTCCGTATGTTTCTTCATCCTGACACGAGAGCGGATATGGGTCAGATTCTCGATCACAATGGTGCTGCCAGCAGGGGCGTTTTGCACGATGCGTTTAGAGAGGACGTGATCATGGTCTTTGCGTTGCCGAAGCAGTTTGCCACTCAGCTTTTTGAGATGTCTCTTGGCCGATTTGGTGCCTTTGGCTTGCAGTTTGCGTTTGAGGCGGAAGATATGACGCTCTTGCTCTTTCCAGCGTCGTTCCCCCAGGAAATGTTTATTCGAGGTGACTGCCGGACGATTGAGTCCCCGATCCATGCCAACGACTTCATCAGAGGGAACAACCTCGCATTCATATCACGATCAATGGAAAGGAGACAGCAGGGACAATGATACATCCGCTCAGACAAAGGTATCTTTTGCCGATGTCCACATCTGCTACAGGTTTGCGACGTGTAGGCCAGGTTTACTTTGATGAACTGCCTGC
>DATAYF010000122.1:0-7916 GCA_036272735.1 Ktedonobacteraceae bacterium | reverse complement strand
GCAGCTATCAAACATACGAAACAGCGTTACGGACTGCTCAATCCGCTGGTGTCAATATGCTGCGTGTGGGTGGGACGATGGTATACGAAGATGACGCATTCTACGATCTCTGCGACGAGTTGGGCATACTGATCTGGCAAGATTTCATGTTTGCGAACATGGATTACCCTACCACAAATGAGGATTTTCTTGCCAATTGCCGCCAGGAATGCGAGCAGTTGCTCGCACGTCTGCAAACTCATGCCTGTCTGGCTGTGCTATGTGGCAATAGCGAAATTCAGCAGCAGGTAGCGATGCTGGGTCTGCCGCAAGAGGCGTGGAAAAGTACGTTCTTCGATCACACGTTGCCGACCATTTGCCAGCAATACGTGGATGTTCCATACTGGGTCTCAAGCCCCGCTGGTGGCGCTCTGCCTTTTCAGGCCAACGTGGGTACTTCACATTATCAGGGCGTCGGCGCATTTCTGCGACCGTTGGAAGATGCTCGGTGCAGCGATGTACGTTTCGCCGCAGAATGTCTGAGTTTTGCACACATTCCAGAAGATCAGACCATTGACCTGTTTATCAAACCGCATGAACTGGCGGTGCATCATCCCAAATGGAAGGCGCGCGTACCACGTGACGCGGGCGCTGCGTGGGATTTCGATGACGTGCGTGATTATTACCTGAAGTTGCTGTTCGATGTCGAACCGCTCAAACTGCGCTATAGCGACATGGAGCGTTACCTCGCGCTCAGTCGCGTGACCAGCGGTGAAGTGATGGCGTACGTTTTCGCGGAATGGCGGCGGCGCAACTCCGTCTGTAATGGTGGACTCACCTGGTTCTATCGTGACCTCTGGCCTGGCGCGGGTTGGAGTATGCTCGATTCTACCAGCTATCCCAAGGCCGCCTACTACTATTTCAGAAGGGTCTCGCTGCCGCAAGCGTGCTTCTTCTCGGATGAGGGACTCAACGGCCTGTGGCTACACGTCATCAACGACAGAGAAACAATACTCTCCGCTGAGATCCAACTCTCACTCTACCGTGCTGCGGGAACATGTATGGCAAGCGTGAGCAAAACCATTGCTTTGCCACCGCATGATGCGGTAGAATTGCATGCGGATGCGCTTTTTGAGCAGTTTCTTGATCTTACCTATGCGTATCGCTTTGGTCCCGCTGGCTATGACGTTGCTGTGGCGACGATGCGCAATCACCAAAGCTCTCAGCCGATCAGCGAAGCGTTCTATTTTCCACAAGGGCTACCATCCGCCCGCGAGACCGACCTCGGACTCTCCGCTCACGCGATAGCTCAGGCTGATGGAACCTATATGTTAACGCTGCAAACTGAAAAGTTCGTGCAATCCGTTGCTATTCACGTCGCTAATTACGTGCCGGAAGATAATTACTTTCACCTGCAACCACATAGCGAAAAAGTGGTCACACTCTTTCCCGTAGACAAGCAGCGCATGATTACCTTTCGTGGTGTCGTAGCGCCGCTCAATGCATACAATGAAATAACGATACAGGTATAAGAAAGCTCGATTATATGTTGAAGGATTATTCGTTACCGGCTCCTGAACAACACAATGCTCAGACTGCTTTGCATACTATTCAAGCTGGAAAGCGGACACGTCCTTTTTTCTTGCTCCATGGAAACTGGACCGGCGGAGTCCCATTCTACTGTTACACGCTGGCGCGTACTCTGGGGCCTGAGCAGCCATTTTATGCCCTCGACCCCTTTATTTTTAATGGCCCCTGCAAACCAATGAGTATAGAAGAAATGGCTGCCGCCCATCTCGAGGCTTTGCATGTCGTTCAACCGGAGGGGCCCTATCAATTGGGTGGATTTTGCAATGGTTCGCTGCTCGCCTACGAAATGGCGCGGCAACTTCATGCACAGGGGCAACAGGTCACTTTTCTGTCGTTGATTGCTCCAATCTCCGTTTCAACGATGCGCCAGGTTGTTGTGCGTAGCATACACGCTATCAGCACGCTGCTACATATCCAACCCATGCATCAACTCATTTCGTTCTTGCGCCTTCGACACGCGGCACGGCATGTCTATAGCATGTTGTATACTGCCAACGACCTACTACTACAAGACTTTCCCAAATTGCTGGCTATTGATGCACGCTTACACGTACTGTTTCCTCCCACTGATGCGCTGCTTAACGATTACGTGGGCATTTTCACCTGGCTTGCTGCTCTTTACAAAAAACGTTTCATGCCCGAATACGTTGATTTTATCTGGTTTGATAAAGAGCTTGCTAAGAAGAAAGCCTGGAAGACAATGGAGAAAGATCCGAACTCAGCCATTGTTCCTGGTCATCATACGGGAGGCGTTACTGAGCATGCCGATCTGGTGGCGCAGGTGTTACAAAGCTATCTACAGAGGGCCAATCATACACAGGCACCAGCGCCAGTAGCGAGTCGACCCTTATAGCGTGATTTTTTCTGATCCGAGCAACAGGGATGATGTATAGCATGAAAGATAAGATACATGCCCATGACAAGACGCAAATTTTTAGGCTGGTTCCTCAAAGGAACGGCTGTTACTACGGTTGGCCTCGGTGCCGTTGGCGCTGGCACGCTGTACTATGCGCGCAACGTCGAGCCAACGTGGTTTGATATTACGCATCAACAATTACATCTATCCCGCCTCGCGCCCGCATTTCATGGCTATCGCGTGGTACAGATCACCGATATCCACGCGGACAATACTTTTATGACGGCTGAACGCCTGGCTGGCCTGGTACATACCATCAATACGCTACACGCCGACGTGATTGCCATCACCGGCGATTTTGTGACCGATTATCTTCCTGGCCTACAGCGTACACTGGCGGAATTCAGCAAATTGCAGGCAAAGGATGGCGTCTTTGGCGTGCTCGGCAACCACGATCACCCTGCTGGTGCTGACTGGGTACGTGCGTGTTTGCGTGCTGGTAATGTGCAGGAACTGGCGAATACCACGCATACCATCCGGCGTGGCGACCAGCTATTGCACCTCGTTGGCCTGGATGATCTCTGGCCGACAAACCGGGGAACACCTGTGCCGGTATGGACGCACCTACCATTGTTGCAGCAATTGACGACCTCTCTGCCCGCCGAGGGTGCGGCGCTGTTGCTGGTGCATGAACCCGACTTTGCTGATGTGGCGGCGCATGATGGGCGTTGTGGTCTGCAACTTTCCGGCCATTCGCATGGCGGCCAGGTGCGTATCCCCTTGCATGGGCCAATCTTCCTTCCGCCGCTCTCGCGCAAATACCCGATGGGTCTCTATCACATTGGGAACATACTCGCCTATACCAATCGCGGTCTCGGCATGCTCTCCCCGCATGTGCGCTTCGATTGTCGCCCCGAAATTGCGGTGATGGATCTGTATGGAGTGTGAATACAGATAATACCGTTATCCGAAACTTAGACATGTAGGACAATGCCCAAATGAGGTTCGGTTCCTGCTTCGTCGACCACTGCTTTGTTTCCAAAGTCTGACATGATCTCCACAGGCGTTGACTTCCCGTGTAACTCACGGTAGTTCTTCTGCTTATGCTAAGCGTGCGAGGTTCTTCGCTGCGTTGTAGTCTCGATCTGCAACATACCCGCAATCCTCGCACACAAACACTCGCTCATTCAGTCCAAGGGTGGCGCGTACTGTGCCACAACAATTACACGTCTTACTTGACGGCTCCCAGCGCGAGACGATGACCACACGCGCACCCGCAAAGGTCGCTTTGTACTCAATCTGTCATCTGAATTCGTACATGCCCACATCAGCAATAGCACGTGACAATTTCCGGTTTTTGAGCATGCCTCTTATGTTCAGGTCTTCCAACACGACGCAAGCAGGGCGCGCGCTTTCGGGTTTGGTTCTCGCCACGATAGCGCTCGTTACTTTGTGTAGCGCGCCTTTGCGGATGTTGGCAATACGAGCATGCATACTTGCTAGACGCTGTTTCGCCTTGATCCGGTTCTTGCTCCCCTTTTCCTTGCGAGAATGACGGCGTGACGCTCGTTTCAGCGCTGTTATCCTCTCGACGCGAGGGCTTTGGGGTTCGCAAAGGTGCGTCCATCGGAAAGCGTCGCCAGCGTCTTGATCCCCAGGTCAACGCCAATCACCTCACCTGTCGCATGACGTGGTTCTGCTTGTTCCATGTGCACACAGATCGAAACGTACCAGCGGCCCGCCTTTTCGCTGATCGTCGCACTCCCAATTTTGACGTTCATCGGCAGATAGCCCTGCTCTTTGAGCCGGAGTCATCCCAAACGGGGTAACTGAATCGCATCAGGATAGACGTGAATAGCACCAGTGAACCGCGCCCCGCCTATCGCCTTCTTGCGAGACTTGTAGCGGGGATAGCCGCACGAGCCTTGCCACTTGCCCTCTTTTTTGAGGCGACACTTGCGAAAGAAATGTTTAAACGCATCGTCCAGGTCACGCAATCCTTCTTGAAACGCACATTTGCTGACCTCGTACATCCAGGGCGTAGACCGCTTCAAGACGTTCATCTCCCGATGCAATTCCGCCGCATAGGGCGTTTTGAGACCAGCCTTGTAGTTCTCTTTTTTGCGAGTGAGCGCATAGTTATACGCCCAGCGGGATGCACCCGCATGTTTGCGACAGACCGTGATTTGCTCGTTATTGAGGTCGAGTTCCACGCGATACCCACGCTTGACCGACATCACTTTTTCCCGTCCTCTTGCTGCTCAAGGTGTTTCTCAAGTGCCACTGTCAACTCTGCATTCATTGAGCGATGATTGTTTTTCGCACGATCTTTCAAGCGTCCAACCAGTTGAGGTGGGAGATACACCGTGATTTGTTGTTGCTTCGTTGTCTTACCCATACAACGTATTATACACGTATGATAAGGTATCATCAAGAGGGATACCTGACCATGAGGTGGGTAGAGATGACCACGTTTCTAAGAACTAGTTATCCCCCTACCCTTTTTGTCGAGTCATCAACGTCTCTCTAGTGCTGATCTGCTATGATAGAATCATTCTGTCAGTGTGGCTCGGCTTGTAGGACCACCAATCTATACTATTTTCATGAAAAGAGTAGAACGAATTAGTATTATGAATATTGTTGTAATTGGGAGCGGCTTCGGGGGCATTTCGGCCGCGTTGCGTCTTCAGGCACAGGGGCATGCGGTAACGATAATCGAGAAGCGTGATAAAGCGGGTGGGCGCGCCTACGTCTACGAACAGGACGGCTTTACCTTTGATGGTGGCCCCACCATTATTACCGCTCCATGGATGATTCATGACCTGTTCGCGCTGGGCGGCAAGAAAACCGAGGAGTATGTCAAGCTTGTTCCCGTTGATCCGTTCTACAATATTCGTTTTGAAGACGGCTCCGTTTTTCATTACAATGGGAAGCGTGAGCATATTATTGACGAGATTCGCAGGTTTCAGCCCAACGACGTCAAGGGCTACCTGCGTTTTGTGCAAGCGGCCGAGGGTATTTATCAGAAGGGGTTCGAGTTGATCGACCAACCCTTTACGCACGTGGGGGATATGCTCAAGGTTGCGCCAGACCTGGTGCGTCTGCAAGCCTACAAGTCCGTAGCGGGCTTCGTCAACCAGTATATCAAAGATGAACGCTTGCGCCAGGTTTTCAGTTTCCATCCGCTGCTCATTGGCGGCAATCCGTTTCAAAGCACCTCTATTTACGCGTTAATTCACATTCTTGAGCAGAAATTTGGCATCTGGTTTGCTATGGGGGGCACCGGCGCGCTTGTGAAAGGACTGATCAAGTTGTTCGAGGAGATTGGTGGCAAGCTTGTGCTCAATCAGGAAGCGCGGGAAATTGTGATCGACGAGGGCACAAAAAAAGCAACCGGCGTGCATATGGCGGATGGTGAGTTTTTGCCTGCTGATTGCGTGGTCAGCAATGCCGACGTTGCCTCCACCTATCTGCACCTTGTTCCTGCACGCTTTCGCCACAAAAATATCGATAGCCACTTGAAGAATATCGAGTACTCCATGTCGCTCTTTGTGATCTACTTCGGCACAGATTGCAGGTACGAGCATGTGGCGCACCACGAGATCTTGATGGGTCCGCGCTACGAGGGCTTGTTGGATGATATCTTCAAAAAGAAGCATTTACCGCAAGATTTCTCGCTCTACTTGCATCGCCCCACGGCTACTGATCCATCACTGGCTCCCGAAGGTTGTGATGCCTGGTATGCCCTGTCTCCGGTTCCACACCTGGGTGGCGACGTGGATTGGCGCACGATGGCAAAACCCTATCGCGATTCCATCATCAACTATCTGGAAGCGCGTTACCTACCAGGCCTCTCCAAGCATATTGTTTCTGAACATTACATCGATCCACTGCATTTTCAGAACACGCTCAACAGCTACCTTGGCAGCGCGTTTTCCGTCGAGCCATTACTAACCCAATCCGCCTGGTTCCGTCCGCACAACATCAGCGAGGATGTGCCCAATCTGTACTTCGTCGGTGCTGGAACACATCCTGGTGCTGGCTTGCCAGGCGTGATGAGTTCGGGCAAGATCGCAGCTGACATGATCGGCACTGCTCATATTGGCTCGCCAGCAGTCCTCCTTGAAAGATAAAGTGTTCGAAACGTCCAGGTGCAAGCATAAAGAGACTTGCATCTCTTTATGCTTGCGTGCATAATAGATAGTAGGTAACCAATTTAGTGCGAATTACCCACTGTACATTATTGACGATCTATATGTGCGGTACAAACAAAAAAAAGCCAAGAGGTGCCAAGCATGCCGTCACCAGAGCATACTACGCAAGCTGCAAACACGTTTACAGAAGCCCCATTTGTGATCGATACATTTGAAGATGTCACATCTAACACCGATGCTCTCGTAGTATTCACTCAGGAAACCGATGCCTTAGCGCGTTTACCTCATATCCCCGATCATCGTAGTATGTTGAGCGAGAAACGTCGGCACATTTTGCAACAAAAACAGCAGCCTAGAACCGAGCAGTTGCCGCAGTTGTCCAGTGATACTTCGGGCGCAAAAGTAGCTTGGCGCTTCGTTGCCCAATTGCGCGCCGAAAATCACCGGCTACGTTGCACCATCAGTGACCAGGAGCATGCATTACAGCGCGTCACGGACGAATACGGGGCTGTGCAAACTGCCCGCGACCAGGAAATGGCTGTGGTGCATACCGGCTATCAGCAGGAACTCGCCTCTCAGCAGGCCAATTTTCGCGAACTGTTGGACGAACGCAATCGCCTGCAAGAAGCCTACACCCGCGCGGAACACAACTATCAGCAGTTGTATCATACCTTTCAGGATGTTGTAGAGGAAGAGGCGCAAAAGCGTGTCATGGAAGCCGTGTACGTGCTGGAATCCTCGCCTAACCATGCTGTACCACCGTTATTGCAACATGCCGTGCAGATATTGGGGGATCGTGCCCAACAGATGGCAGAGAAGATGCTGGTTGACGCGCTCTTCTTGAAAAGGAAGGCGCAGACGCTCGTTGAGCAGTTGCAAGCACAACATGTCGAACTGGACGAAGAGCGCCAGCGGCTGTTGGCGGTACAACAAACTGCTCGCGAACAATCCGAACTGCGTCAGCAAACAGCGCGAGTACGGCTAAAAGAGCGCTGGCGCGTGGCAACGCTTGCCACCTCCATCGGGTTACTTATGCTGCTCGTGCTGCTGCAATTCGTTTTCTTGACCTGGCTGCATGTTCCACTCAATGGGTTGCTCTCGGCCGCGCTGCTGGCCCCGATAGTTCTTTGCACGGCACTCGCCCTATGCGGCTCTCAACCATTAACGATGGTCAGCGACCCCACGCCCAAGGGCGGGGGCTTGCTTCGGCGGCCCCGATGCTGAGCAGTCCCCAGGCGTAAACGCCTGGTAGTCCTTCGCGAGGAATGTTTATAGGCACTCCGGGGTGGCCGTTCCAGCTCCGGACCCTGCGGCGAGTCGTTAAAGAGCAAGATGGG
>DATAYF010000121.1:0-3408 GCA_036272735.1 Ktedonobacteraceae bacterium | reverse complement strand
ATCCTGGGCGGTGGCGTGATTGAGGCCATCGATCTGCTGTTCGATACCGCTGTGCATCGTGCTCGTACCGTTGCGCTCTCCATGCCCGCGCAGAAGACGGCTATCGTACGCTCCAAACTTGGTGATTTCTCCGGTGTTGTTGGTGCGGCCTGTCTTGGCGCTCAAGCAGCGGGCTATCGTGTCCCCTCGACTGGTCAAAAAGATTAGATGTAGGACCCGATTTTATCGTGGGCACGCGCAATGCATTGCGCGTGCCCACGATAAAATCGGGTCCTACATGTTTTGCATGTTTAATCGACAGTAACCGGTTCTTCCAATTTGGGGAACAGTGGCGCTGGCGTGGGCAGCTCCCTACCTGCTGCTATTTTCTCTAATCGCCAGGGCATCGTGCTCACATCGCCCTCAAAGCCGAGGTAGCCATGCAGCTTTTGTGCGGAGAAGGGCAGGTAGGGACATAGCAGAATACGCAAGCCACTGAGCACCTGAAGCATCACATAAATCGTGGTGCCTGCGGCATCGCGATCCACCTTGATCTGTTTCCATGGAGCCTGCTCATCCAGGTAACGATTGGCCGTACGCGCGAGCGCCATCGCTGCATTGATGCCATCCTTGAAATGGCACTGCTCAATGTGCGCCGCCACTGTCTCGAAGCTCTTTTCCACCTCTGCCAGCATCTCTTCATCGGCGGGACGCAGGCTTTGCGGCTGAGGGACCACACCGTTAAATTTGCTTTGCAGGAATGTCAGCGTGCGGTGCACGACGTTCCCATACGCCGCCACCAGTTCATCATTGTTGCGGCGGATCATCTCATCAAAAGTAAAATCGGTATCGCGACCTTCTGGTGCGGTGATCGAGAGATAGTAGCGGAGCGTATCGGCATCGTATCGATCCAGGATGTCGCGTGTCCAGATGACATTGCCACGACTACTGGAGGCTTTGGCGCCGCTCATCGTCATAAATTCGTTGGCGGGCACGTCGTAGGGCAGGTTCCGATTCCCATAACCGATCAGCATAGCAGGCCAGATAATCGCGTGAAAAGGAATGTTATCCTTCCCAATGAAGTAGTAGGGCTTGACTAGTGGCTGTGTCTGTTCGGGCACCCACCAGGTTTTCCAGGCTTCGGGCGTTCCCTGCTTCTCCGCCCATTCGACCGAGGCAGAGAAGTATCCGATGACCGCGTCGAACCAGACGTAGATGCGTTTATCTTCGTAGCCTTCCAGCGGAATAGGCACGCCCCAATCCAGGTCACGTGTGATCGCACGAGCGCGTAAACCCTCCTTGAGCCAGTTCATGGCGAAGGCCAGGGTATTCGTGCGCCAGTGCTCTTTCCCCTGCGACAGCCATTGCTCCAGGGGTTCCTGTAGCTTTGGTAGGTCCAGGAAGAAGTGGTCAGTCATGCGTAACTCCAGTGTGCTGGTTTTGCTGCCGCAGAGACGACATTTAGGCTGAATAAGATCGATAGGGTCCAGCGTATGGCCACAGTTATCGCACTGATCGCCGCGTGCTGATGCATACCCACAGACCGGGCAGGTTCCTTCGATATAGCGGTCGGGCAAGAAACGCCGATCAGTGGGGCAATAGGGAGACTGCATCGTATCTTTAAAGATGTAGCCTTTATCGTAGAGGGTGAGGAAAAAGTCCTGCGTAATACGATAGTGGTTGGCCGTGCCGGTCTCGGTATACAGGTCCCAGGACATTCCCAGCCGTTCCCACACTTCACAAATCTGCTGGTGATACTTCGTCACAAATTCTTTGGGCGTAATGCCCAGACGTTCAGCTTCAACGAGGATGGGTGTGCCGTGCTCGTCACTTCCCGATACCATAAGCACGTGATTGCCAGCCATGCGGTGATAACGTGCAAACGTATCGGCTGGCAGGTAGGCACCAACGACTTGCCCAACGTGCGTGGAACTTTTTGCGTACGGCCAGGCTACGCAAACAAGAATATGTTCATTCATCTACTAGTTTTATCTCCCTTATATGAAGCGACCATGCGCTGATTACATACCCAATTACATACCGATATAGCGTGCATACACCGAGCGCGCTGCTTGCTCACTGTCTGTCCCTTTAATGATCGCTCGGCCATCTGGGAAGACCGTGCATTCGTATCCGTCCACCGTAAAACGCAAGAGGAACTCATTATACCCGACCTTGTCCGTTGCAGGCGCTAACTGATGAGCCAGGGTCGAAAAATCAAGCTGTGTATCTTTTTTTATCTGTGGACGTACTTGTACGGCGTTGCGCCCACATAATGTCGTGCTTCTGTTTCCATCGAGGGCATCGAGAAATTCGTAATGGTGCTGACCGCAGGCCGGGCATTCTGGCTGGCGCGGCAGTTCGATGCGCTCGGACGTGTTTTCCCAGAGGTCGAGCCAGTACATAGCTCGACTGGTTGCTTCGCTGTGCAGCAGGATTTTGAGCGCCTCGGTAGAGGCTATACCCGCTATGGCTCCGACAACGCCATTGAGGATACCGGCCGTGTCGCACGTAGGCGTCGCACCTGGTAGTGGCAACTCAGAAAAAACGCAGCGCAAGCAGGCCGTATCGTGCGGGAGAATGTTCATGGTGACGCCATAGGATGCGACCACGCCGCTGTAAATCCAGGGTCGTTGGTGCTTGATACATACGTCATTGAGCAGGTAGCGCGTCTCGAAATTATCGGTGGCGTCAAGCACCAGGTCCGTATCGGCGACCAGAGCCTCGATGCCGTCGACGTTGATATCCTCTACCAGCGCCTCAACCTTGATCTCGCTATTGATGCGGCGTAATCTCTCCGCTGCCGCGATAGCTTTGGGGACATGGCGAGCCACATCCTCTTCTTCAAAGAGCGTTTGCCGTTGTAAATTCGTCAGTTCAACAAAATCACGGTCGGCAATCACGACACGACCAATTCCCGCACGACCTATATTGTTTGCCAACATCGTGCCTAGCGCACCACAGCCAACAATCGTGACTGTCGCTGCGTGTAGACGTTCCTGACCAGCTTTACCAATCGGCCCAAATAACGTTTGTCGTGCATAGCGGTCGAGCATTGCTTTTCCCTCGTTAAAACTGTAGTGCGTTCCTAAGTATTGTAACATAGGAAAGAAAAACCCGCACCAACGGTCCCTACAAGAAGTGTCTGTCATTGTTTGGCGCTGTAGAGCATGAGGATGAATCCCTGAGAAAAATGAACGCTATTATATTGATGGATACGCATGGATGGGCCGGGCCCCATCCATGCGTATCCATCAATATAATAGCAGTAGCCAAAGGGGTCGTTGGCTAGTACAAAATGCCAGCTTTGTTGGCAGCTATACGTAGCTGTGCTACAATACGAAAAATGTAATATACCTCTAGATATCTGTAACCAGTACGTCAAGCAGGAATTTTTTTAAAGGCAGCTCATGAGTAGCGAAAATGTCA
>DATAYF010000120.1:0-24487 GCA_036272735.1 Ktedonobacteraceae bacterium | reverse complement strand
ACACTCGCATGTATGCCAGCGTTCGGACAACTCTTTTTTACGGATTGCGCCGCATCCTGAGCAGACTTGTGAGGTGTATTTGGGGTTCACGAAGACGGTTATGCGTCCGGCCCATGCTGCCTTGACGCGTACCATATCCGTAAATATGCCCCAACCTACATCAAGAATACTCTTGTTTAAGCCTGCTTTTGCTGCTTTCCCATTGGGTAAGTACTCACCTGTTGCCTCATCCTGTTTGGGCTTTGGTGCTCTGGTGATGTTGGCCGTTGGTAAATCCTCGAATACGATGACCTGATACTTGTTGACCAACGAACACGATTGCTTGTGCAAAAAATCTTTGCGCTGATTGCGTACCTTATGATGAGCCTTGCTGAGTTGATTGACCGCCTTCTTACGTCGATGAGAACCGCGTTTCTTTCTGGCGAGCACCTGTTGCAACCTGGCTAGTTTCTTTTCAGCAAGGCGATAATGACGTGGCTGTTCGATGAAGGTGCCATCAGAGAGTGCCGCAAAGTGCGTGACCCCCAGATCAATGCCTACATCCTCATACGACACGGGCAATGGTTCAGGATCAGCACATTCACACGAGAAGACCACATACCACTGTCCTGACTCATACTTGATGGTACAGGTCCTGGGTGTTCCCTCTAGCGGTCGATGCACACAGCACGTGATCGTGCCAATTTTCGAGAGAGTGACACGCTTCACGGCCAGTGTATAGCCACCTTGTGGATAGGGAAAACTGTCGTAGCGATTGCGTCCCTGAAAGCGTGGGTGTCCTGGCTTCTCCCCGTTCTTGAGACGCCGAAAGAACGCCTTGTACGCTCCCTCCAAACGCAAGAGGACATCCTGCAAGACTTGAGAATGGATGTCCTTGTATTCAAGGCGAAATTCTTTGATATCTGGCAGGTCGCGCTTCTGTTCATAATACTTGATGGACTTGCCGCACATGCGATACGCTTCACGCCGTTCGGCAAGCGCCGCCTTGTACCGTTCCCGACAACGAGAAAGCGTCCAGAATAACTTCTGTTCCTGCTCTTTGGTGGGATATATCCTGTACTTAAATGCTTTTCTAGCCACGCTTTTGTCCTTCGATGTACTGCTTGACGATCTCCAATGGAGTGCCTCCAACGGTTGCCACAAAGTAACTGTTCGTCCAAAGGGTCGGAAGCCGTGTCTTGAGATGAGGGTATTCTTGTCTCAGCATTCGCGAAGAACGTCCTTTGATGAGTCGGATGAGTCGATGGATGCCAAACTGTGGGTCGCAACTCACCAACACCTGCACGTGATCAGGCATGACTTCCATCTCCTCAAGCCGAGCCTCACGTTCAGTACACACATCCTGTACAATCTGTTTCAAGCGTGCATCAATGCCGTTCACCAGCACTTTGCGCCGATATTTGGGACACCACACCACACCACATGCTAGTGCGTGATGTACGTAACATTATGATTGGATCGTATCTCTTCCATACAAAACAGTATACAGCAGCAAGCTACTTAATGTCAACGTATCCCAACCCACGCCCCAAATAAGGAACGCGCCTTTCATCCCCATAGCTGAAGACCAGGGGGATTTCGGCGCGATCCTGCTAAAAGAAAGTGCTACTCAAACCAAATTTTCTAGCGCGGGCAACACGACGTCATCGCGTTGGGATAGCAGGATGGCGCGTAAACGCTCAGGCACCACGATACGAATGCGGCGCTGGTGGTGCTCATAGCGCGCGAGGTCGTCGGATTGCAATCCGGTGACCTCAACCCAGGTCATGAGCGAGCGCATGCCGACCGGAGGATGAGCCAGAGAAATCCAGACATCCATCTCCCACTTTTCAGGGCGTGGAATATCGAACAACAGCTCGTAATCAGCAATGTCAACGTTGAGTTGACGCGCTAACTCAGCCGCCAGAGCCTTCTCGACCCGGTAACGTCGTTCCGCGTCCCAAAACAGCGCATCGAGCCGGTGAAAAAGCCGCCCCGCCATACGGCTGACTTCCAGCACCACCTTGTAGGGGCGTCGCAATTCCAGGTCAGCGGCCAGTGCCTGCGCGCTCGGTGGCATGGGCTGGCTAGCCAGGAGCGTCAATAACGAGGCATCGTTCAAGCCAACCAGTTGTTCAGCGGTCAGTGCACCCGCGCCAAGCGCATCGTAGACCGCTCGCAGCAGCATCACCTGGAATGCCCGGCTGGTATGGTGCCAGTAAATATTATCGAACATCTCCTGGCGAGCGTGCAGCAGTGAGTGAAGCGGGCTGATGCCTTTCTGTGTCACGACCATACGACGCTGCCCATTGACGTTCTCATGGATGCGCAATGCACCTAATAGACGTGAAACGTCCACGCCACCGTAAGGCACATTACAGGCCCTGGCGTCACGTGGCAGATAATCGAGCTTATCAACGTCCAACGCCCCGCTCAGCAACTGACACAGCAACGCGTCATCCGCGTGGATGGGGCGCGTTCTGGGTGGATCAATCATATCGGCGACGCGTTCGGGTGCAAGCTGGTAATCGCGCTCAAGGATAGTCGCAATCTCGCTGTGTTCGATGATGGAGCGACCAACCTTTTCGTGCATGGCAATGGGTGGCCCCAATTCTTCAATGGTATGCGAAAAAGGATAGTGGCCGATATCGTGCAACAGCGCGGCAACGATCAGCGCCTGGATGCTACTCGCAGCAACGCCACTCAGTCCGCCATCCGTGCCACGTTGCAACAGAGCACGCAGGGCGCGTACGGTTAAATGATAGCAACCGAGACTATGCTCGTAGCGTGTGTGCGTGGCTCCAGGCCAGATGCGATACACAAAACCGAGTTGCTTCACCTGCTGCAAACGTAAGAACTCAGGTGTGCTGATCAATTTTTCTTCGCGCGGCCCAAGCGGAATAAGATCGTACAGGCTGTCGCGTACTGTGCTAACCGGGTCTTCATCAGGCAGCACAGGCATGTCGCTTTCATCCACCTGGGAGATGAGCATCGCTTCGGGTTGTGGTCGTTGCGGGTTCGACCCTTGTTGGGAGTCTTCTCGTGTCTTCATGCTAAAATTGTAGCAGATGTAGCGGAGGCTTGTCGAATAGCGCGTGGGGATAAGCGGAGGAAAGACACCACAGAATTTATTTTTGCTTTGACTTTTGCTGGTCCCTATATTATGCTAGAGCATAGTATGCAGCACTAAAGGGCGACAAAAAGGATAATTCACCAGGTATGGAAACACCACCACAGCAGATCAAATTGCTCTCCATAGATATCGATGGAACCTTGCTCAATCCACAAAGACACATTACGCCACGCACGCGTCGCGCCATACAGGCTGCGCAAGAGGCGGGCGTTGTGGTCACATTGGCGACCGGGCGACGCTACCATAATACCGCGCCGATTGCCAACGAGCTAGGCATTGCTATCCCGCTAATTATCTGTGATGGAGCCGTCATCATGCAGCATCCACAGGGGCAAACGCTCTACACGCATCCCATGACGGCATCTACAGCTCAGCATGCCGTCAACATCATGGTGCAACAGCAGCTACAGCCCATCGTGCACCAGATCAATGCGCAGCATGTCGAAGAGACCTGGACCGGTCCCGCCGACTTCGACAACGTCCACCTGGGCCCCTACATCGCCACCTACCCGCAAAATCTCCATCGCATGCCGCACGCGATGCTCTGCGACGGGCAACCAGACCCTTTACGGGTCGTCGCCTTTGCTTCTGAAGAGGAAATTCTGGCGCTCATCCCGGAAATAGACACGCTGGACTGCGCGTGGGATATGGTGAAACGCGGGAATTATTATTGCTCGGAACTGGCGGTAATGCACCCGACGTGTTCAAAAGCGACCGGTGTGCAAGCGTTGGCGCAACAATTGCATATCGATATGGAGCAGGTTATGGCGCTGGGTGATAACACCAACGATCTGGCAATGTTGCGAGCAGCCGGTTGGGGGGTCGCGATGGGGCAGGCCACGGAGACGATTCGGGCACAGGCGCACGCAGTCACCGCCAGCAACGCCGAAGATGGAGTGGCACAGGCTATCGAGCGCTACATCCTCGCAGCCACACCCAAACACTAACGCGCTAGGCCCGACGTTGCTGCCGCGCATCTGGCGTGTCGAGCACGGCTTCAAACTGGCGTAGACGCTCGATCTGGCGCTGATTAGGGGCTGCTTGCCAGCGCTTCTCCATTACCAGAGCTAGCGCATCGCCTGCTTGCATGCCCGCGCCCACCAGTGCGGCACACGTCAACAACACACTACGACCGACGCCGTGCTCGCAGTGAATCAACACTCGTCCGTCACGCGCAATGCACTCGTTGACCCACGCGGCCCCTTCACGCAATTGCTCCATAGAAAGGGGCTGCGTATCGGGCGTGGGCAGATATAACAGCTCAATGTTTGCACGCGCCAACGCTTGAGCATCATCACGATACTCCGCACGCGTATCGACCACGTGCGTCACTCCAACTCGCCCCAACGCGGGAATATCTGCGGAACGCACACGCCCACCAACGGCGAGATGGTCCGTGACCCAACTGATGTTCAACGTATCGGGCAAAGGAATGTGCAGCGCACGCGCCATACGTTCACCACGCGAGTTCTCTGGGAAGAGACGCGCTGCGATACGCGTCCAACCACGGTAGAGCAATCGCACCACGCCGCTCGTAAACCAGCGGGAGCGCGAAAACGCTATTGCCGGTCGCTCCACCGGTGTAGCGGAACCAGGCGCAGGGGCGGTCGTGAAGTCTTGTTCGGCACCGGGAGGAGGCGGAATATGTTCAAAAGGCATTGTCACTATCCTTCTTGCATTACATCATCGATTCAAGCTGGCAGACAAGGTCTCAATCGCGCCGTTCTGGTCGATCATCAGAAAGATTGCGTGAACCCAGGCGCGCCAGGCGACTCATGCGTGGACCCTTGACTGACGGTTTCGGCGGGCGCGTACGGAAACGACGAATACGAATTGCGGAACGCAAACGTCCAGACATCAAGCGCCGACGCTTCTGCCACTGCTTTGAATGCCAGGCCTGTTGCCCACCGCCAGCCGCCATATGCTGAAAAATACACCGCGCGATTTCAAAAGAGGCCATCGGCTGGCTCAAGCGTTCCGCGTTCTGCTGCCACTCGCGCAACTCGGCGGACCCAGGTTTGATCAGGCGCCGCAGGATATCGATCAAGGCACGCGGATCCAGCGCCAGTGCTCCCATATGATTCTTAACCACGTACTCGACATTGCCCTCTTCCTGGCCGGGAACGTAGCCGCTCAGCACGATGGGCAGTTTGCATGAAAGCGCTTCGCAGATGGTGCCCGGACCAGCCTTGGTCACTATCACATCGGCGGCGTGCATCAATTCCGGCATGTTGTTGACGAAGCCAAAAATTTGCGCCGGAACGCGCAAGGCGGAGCGAGAACGCTGTAACTGCGCGTATAAACGTCGATTACGTCCGGTCACTACCAGTAGTTGTACGGGCAAGTGTGCTTTGGAGATAGCGCGTACGGCGGCATGTAGACCACCCGCACCATCACCGCCGCCCACCAGGAGTATCGTAGGCAAGCCCGGCTTAAGGTTGAATTTACGCTGTAGCTCTTCTTTGCTGGCAAGCGGGCGCGTAAACTTGGGATCGATAGGCATGCCGAGCACATGGACGCGAGTGGCATCGAGCCCACGACTCAAATAGATCTGTTTGGCTTGCTCAGTTGGCACAATGTAGCCATCCACGCCGGGAGAGAACCAGGCATAGTGCACGCTGATCAGATCGGTGACAACCGTCATAAAGGGAATATTGATGTTCAGTTCGCGCAATGCCCGGACTGTCACAAAATTGACCAGTGGATGAATAGAGACGATAATATCGGGTTGGACGGTCGTGAAAAGCCGCAAAAGGCCATTAAGGATCAGTGGTGTAGCCAGGGAATTCACGGTCAGCACGGTTCCTGGACCGTTGCTTTTATGGAAGACCTCGCCGAAAAGTTTGGGGTTGTAGCGAATGGTAGGGCCGTACAATTTCACGGCTTCGCGCAGCGGAAAACGGCTGTATTCGGCGAAGACATCAACGATCTCGATACGGTACGTCGGAGGTTCTAAAGCGTCATCAACAGCACGATCCCCGGGATTGGCAGCCATACGAGCGTGCCATTCTTCTTGTTCGTGCTGAGAAATAATATTGATTGCATTCGTAATAGCATTGGCAGCACTACGGTGTCCCGCGCCGGTATCAGCGATCAAGAACAGAATGGTGCGTTGCTTTGAAGGTAACTGGTGACTCAGATGACTCACCCCCCTGCTTATTAACATCTACGTTCAGATGTTTGGATACGTAGTACGTTCTTGTTCCGAGCCCCAACGCCACTGCGTGGCTAGCGCTAAGCGCTCAGGTCTTCGGATACGTAGTAAGCAAAAAAGGGATAAAGGGCCCTTGTGAAGCACCTTTATCCCTGGACGTACGTACACGCAATACGCCTACTCAGCTTCTTCTTCTTGCAAGTTAAAGCGTCTGCGGAAGCGCTCGACACGACCGGCGGTGTCAAGAATACGCTGCTGGCCGGTAAAGAATGGATGGCACTTGGCGCAAACGTCGACCTTGAGTACGGGCTTGGTGCTCAGCGTGGTAAAGCTATTACCACAGGCGCAGCTCACCGTAGATTCGACATACTTTGGATGGATTCCCTGTTTCATTGTCACTCCCTGAAATCAATAGTGATGGTCTAGTTGTGGGATAGACGTTGGCCACCTCTGACCAGCCCCCCCGGCAACCTATTCATCAACAAAATCAAGCCTGATTGTACATGCACAGCGCGTAAACGTCAAGGTGAGGGGGAAAGAAAGCAATCCTCTCGCTCAGGTTGGCGACCGACCGTAGCATCCAGAAGACCTGGCCTCAGCGAGTACCAGGTCTTCTTGCTCGTTCTTTATACGCTTATTGTCATTGTACCATAGATAACAGATCTGGGTCCGTGTCTATTCCTTAATAACATCCACTAACGGTGAAGGAATAAACAGCGAATGCCGCTCAATGGTGCATCGGTGGTGACGATGGCGGTGTGCTACATGCTGTACCGGCTGTTTTCCTCCCCTTTCAAATTCGAGGACGATCTACAAACAGCTCTTTTTGTCTACCGGCCGTAATAACGCTCCAAATATTCTTTACTTTATACGTATTATGTAAACATTGCGTTGCAATATTGCCAACACATATTCTTGTCTGGCACCTCCCATGACTCGCCATAGCGACTATGATACACTACAACACAGAGCACACATCGACATGCGTTGTGGCGTTAGCCCGACACTGTCCGTTATAACACCACAGAGGATCGAAACAACATGATTGAAAGATATACATTGCCAGAAATGGGAGCTATCTGGTCAGAGGCGCATAAAACAGATAAGTGGCTCCAGGTAGAGCTGCTGGCCTGCGAAGGCTGGGCACGCGAAGGGGTCATTCCGGCCGACGCCATCGAGAAAATTCGCAACGCGAACTACAACGCTCAGCGTATGCACGAAATAGAGGCCGAGACCCACCACGACGTGATCTCCTTCCTGCGTTCAATTCAGGAGCAGCTGGGACCCGAGGGGCGTTTTATCCACCTGGGCATGACCTCCTCGGACGTACTCGACACCGGTCTGGCCTCGCAACTCAAAGAGGCGGGTATATTGCTCACCGGCAAGCTCAGCAAATTGGTGCAGGCGGTGGCAGAGGTCGCAGTCACGCACAAATATACGTTGATGGCGGGTCGTTCGCACGGCATTCACGCCGAGCCACTGACCTTCGGCCTCAAGATGGCGCTGTGGGTCGATGAACTGCGCCGCAACCAGCAACGCCTGGCGGCGGCCCTGGAACAGGTCACCGTCGGCAAAATTTCCGGTCCCGTTGGCACGCATGCCTCCGTTCCGCCACAGATCGAAGAATATGTGTGCGAACAGATGGGCCTGGGCGTCGAGCCGGTTTCCAGCCAGATCGTGCAACGCGACCGTCACGCCCACTTTATGACGACGCTGGCCTTGATCGGCAGTTCGCTAGAGAAGATGGCACAGGAGATTCGCCACTTGCAGCGTACAGAGGTCAGCGAAGCATTCGAACCCTTTGGCGCGGGTCAACAAGGCTCCTCGGCGATGCCCCACAAGCGCAATCCCGAACTGTGTGAGCGCATCTGCGGCCTGGCGCGTGTCTTGCGTGGCTTCTCGGTTACGGCGATGGAGAACGTGGCCCTCTGGCACGAGCGCGATATCAGCCACTCCTCCGGCGAGCGTATCATCATCCCCGACGCCTGCACGCTGCTGGACTACATGCTGCACATTTTCACCAACGTGATGCAAGACCTGGATGTCGATAGCGAGCGCATGCTTGCCAACCTGCACATGACCGGCGGGCTGCTCTTCTCACAACAACTCCTGCTCGGCCTCATCGACAAGGGCGTGGGTCGCCAGGAGGCGTATAAGATGGTGCAGCGCAACGCCAAGCAGGTCTGGAAAATGGCAAGCCACGGCCCGATCCAGGGACCAGCCCTATTGGATGCTATGAGCAGCGACGCGGAAGTGACGCGCTACCTCACTCGTGAAGAACTGGCACAATTGATGAATACCGACTATTATACCAAATATATCGACACGACCTTTAAGCGCATTGGCCTATAATACACGATGCTGAGGGGAAGGTAAGCACGTAGCTTGACACGTATAGCTTGCTCTATACGTTAAGAGTGATAGAGAAGTGGAGAGCCAGGACGGAAGAGAGGGATGGAATGCTTGTAGGGACCGATTTATCGTGTCCGCCGTACACTGCCAATCAACGTGCCCAGCGCTGGCAACGTTCCGGCTGCGGTGCGTGCTGGTCGATAAGGCACGGCGGACACGATAAATCGGTCCCTACGTCTCTTGCACGTTCCATCGTGTTAACAGCATCGTCAGATTACGTTTTGAAAAATGATAAATCGGTCCTTACATCAATCGCCGCTTCTCCATCTCAATCAACTCATAACAAAGGATGGCTGTTTATTTGACCACCACCACTGAACGGGTAGCGCACGAGGTCGCCAATAGGTCCGCCAGGACACAACGGCACATGCTTTTTTTCCTCGCTGGTAGCGCATGCGCGTTCGAGTTGCTATATCTGTTGCTGGTGGCGATATCGCCCTTTCCAGGTCTGCATCTCAGCAGTACGCCGCTGGGCGAACAATGGAACTGGACATTCGCCCCATCACAGGTCTTACGCTGGCTCATGAGCCCGCTGGCAACTATCACTTCACGTCATGAGCATATTTCCGCCATCTTGCTGGGCATTGCTCTTAGCGGGTTGCTGGGTAGCTATGTCTTGATTATTACGCGTCTACACAAAGAGTATCGCCATGGCTTGAAGACGCGTCGCTGGCTCTTTTTGCTGCTGGGCACCACGCTCATCTTTGGCCTGACCCTGTTATTTCAACCACTGTTGCTTTCGGATGATGTCTTTACCCATATATTTTCGGGCCGCATCCTCGCCGTGTATGGCGCGGACCCATTGAACACAGCCCCCATTCAGTTCGCAGCCGATCCTTATTTACGTTGGGTCATCACCGGTCGGTCCAGCCCGAATGTCACAGGCCCATTGTGGCTCTGCCTGGCGGCGCTGCTGGTAACGTTGGGCAAGACGCCGGTCATCACACTGCTGCTATTTAAAGGCACGGCCCTGTGCGCGCACTTGCTCAATGTCGTGCTCGTATGGTGTATCCTGGGGAAAGTAGCCCCATCACGACGCTTTTTAGGCACGCTGCTCTACGCCTGGAACCCGCTGGCCGTCATCGAACTGGCAGGGAGTGGACATAACGAGGGCATACTCCTGTGCCTGCTCTTATTGGCAACCCTGCTCTATGTGCAATCCTGCGCCAGGCACCACCAGTATCACCATGCATCTCACGCAATAGCGGCACTTTCGCCATTAGCCTACTGCTACTCGCCGCTAGCCCTGAAAATGTACGCGCTACTGATCTTTGGCTTAGCCATCAGCGCCAATCTGATCGCGCTCCTGCTGGTTCCTTTGCTGATCTGTTTCGATCTGCGCTACAAACACGGTGTGGGCAAAATTTCGTGGAGCGTCGGTTGGCGCACGCTGCTGATTCTGCTGCCCGCGCTGCTCGTATCGCTACCGTTTTGGCGAGGAGCCACCACCTTTTTCGCGGTCACGTCGGCCGTCGACATGCAACATTTCGTCTATTCGCCCATCAGTCTACTCACGGCTCCGCTGCACGTGTTCTTTACGTTAGCGGCCTTTCTGCTGCGCTTCCCGCTCTTCGAGCAACCGGCCGAGGCGGCAGATGTGACGCTACGCGCCTCCGCCACCTTCATTTTTGTGCTGATCTACATTCACCTGTTTAGTCGCGTGCGGCACGCGCCGATTACCCTGATTGCTGCAGGCAAGCGTCCTGATACTGACCCGGATACCATTATTGCTGGTCTCGATACGCTGCTGGGTAGCTGGGGCATGGCGATTTTCTGGTATATGCTGCTGGTTTCCGGCTGGTTCTGGCCCTGGTACCTGCTGTGGATGCTGTGGGTTATTATTTTGCAGCGCCTTGGCATTTTTACTACTGCTATGCTTATACTATCAGGAACAGCTCTTTTCATCTATCCCTTTAGCGGTTTCAGCACAGGACCGATGACAACCAATCAGGCAGCACTGATCTTTGGCATCCCGCTGGCATATATAATTGTGGCATGGGCGAGACGAAAGCAGCGAGAAAGGATCACCCCAAACTATGACCGACGAAGTGAAGCAGCGCAAAATTGAGCATGTGAACGTGGCGCTTGGGCAGGATGTCTCGGCACCGCAGCGCGCGAACTGGAACGATGTGCAATTTGTGCACCAGGCCCTACCCGAAGTGAACCTTGACGAGATCGATACCAGCGTCACTTTTCTGGGCAGGCGCTTGCGCTACCCCATTTTTATCTCCTCGCTGACCGGCGGCCATCCCGACGTGATCGAAATTAATCGCAACCTGGCAAAAGCTGCCGAACATTACGGCCTGGCACTCGGCGTGGGCAGCCAGCGCGCCGCCATCGTCAATCCTGAACTGGTGGCGAGCTACGCTGTTACCCGCGAGCAGGCCCCCAATGCCTTTTTAATCGCCAATATCGGCGCGCCACAATTGATCGCGCAGGCGCAGCACGTGGCCTTTACGCTTGAGCAGGTGCAGCGCGCCGTGGCGATGATCCAGGCCAACGCGTTGGCGGTGCATATGAACAGCTTACAAGAGGCGGCGCAGCCGGAAGGGGATCGCAACGCGGTCGGCGAGACCACCGTCCTGACCTATGTGACGAAACACGTTGGCGTGCCGGTACTTGCCAAAGAGACCGGGGCTGGGGTCAATCGTGAGCAAGCCTTTTTGTTGCGCTCCTGCGGCGTGTCCGCTATCGACGTGGGGGGCGCGGGCGGTAGCAGTATGCCCGCGATTGAGAAGGCGCGTTCGCAGGCACGCGGCGATGAGCGTGCCACAAGTATTGGCGAACTGTATAAAGATTGGGGCGTGCCCACACCTATCGCGGTCGTGGAGGCGCGCACGGCCGGTCTGCCGCTGATCGCGACTGGCGGTGTGCGCAATGGGCTGGATGCAGCACGGGCACTGGCTCTAGGGGCCACATTGGTTGGCATAGGGTTTCCATTTTTGCAGGCAGCCAGCCAGAGCTATGACAAAGTGTGCGAGCTGCTAGAAACCACGATTGCGCAGCTAAAGGTGGCGATGCAATTGAGCGGTGCGAACAATCTGACGAAGTTGCGCGAGGCCGACGTGGTAGTCACGGGGGCGACCCGCGAATGGCTCACACTGCGCGGCTTCGAGGATGAGCTAAAAGCGATAGCACAACGGCGCTGGCAGCGGTTGCAGGCGGACAAGGCGTAACTTACTTGCCCTCAACTCCATCTCTAATGAACCTCAACATCAACGTATTCAGCAATAGATGGCGAGGGAACAATAATAACTTCCCTTATTCTATCAGGGGTAAGGAAACGTACACAATCTCTCGCTGATCTGCATCCTGTTCGTGCCAGATTCGACCTCCGTGTTCCCGCATAATCTCATCACACAACGCGACGCACAGATCCTCTTCTTCTTTACTAACCGCCTGTAACCATGCTTCGTGCGGCCCGACTGTTTCCAATGTCTGTTTTATAGGACCCCTGCAGACACGGACCTCTAATCTTGCGTTATGCAGCGGTGTAAAGGGATCTTTATAGCGCTCAAGTCGTATGTCCACAGGAGCAGAACGTGCGTAAAAGACTATCGTATGAGCAATGACATGTTCCACCACCAACTCCATCCAGAGAAGATCACACCTGATGTAGATTGGCTGATCTGGCAGGTACACCTGGATCGTATGACCCTCATAGAGAAGAGCAAGTCGCTCGATGGTTCGCTTGAGCAGGAGCACAAAATCGGTTTGCACAAAGCACTTACTGAACTCCTTTTTTGCCATATGCGATGAGAGTTCACACAGTTGTGTGAGAAACTCATGCAGTTGCGTCTCCCTCTGTCGTATCGTTTGCACATAGGATAGCCAGCGCTCATTGTGGCGTTTCCATACATCCAGTTCAGGTGGGGAAGCAGCTTGTGCCTGTTTGTCCAACTCCCTCTGTAAGAATTGCGCATACCCTGAAATGATAGTCAGCCCGTTTCCTACCTCGTGTTGGATTATTTCGATGAGCGAATGATCAACAAGATCTTCGCTGATGAGTGCGTTTCTTTCGATCTCTACCATGGTCGTCTTTCCACTCGTTTCATTCCGTACTACTTATTTTTCTTTCCCAATAAATTCACTCATTTACACGACCGGGCAGGGTATAGTGGTGTCAGTTGCTATCACTGTCCTCAATGTCTGCCAAATGTCCGCTCTCTGGCATAGTGCTCTCCCGAACTTCGCTCTATACTCTCCTCTAGAGATTGAAAAAAAGGAGTTTTGACTACCAGATAATGGGCAACCCAACGTAGTTTTCTGCAAGACTTGCGGCTGATGCACGTGAATGGACTGTGTATTCAAGCTGCGCGCGCTGCATACGCTGTTGGAATACGTCGTCATCAGGGAAACGATGCAACATAGAGGTCATCCACCAGGAAAAATGCTCTGTGCGCCAGACGCGTCCCAAACACGTCGTTGAGTACGCCTCTAACAGATGCGTCTGATTCTGCGTGTAGAACAGCGCGATGGCGCGAGCAAGATGGCGGACATCAGCGACAGCCAGATTCAGCCCTTTCGCTCCGGTCGGCGGAACGATATGTGCTGCATCACCTGCGAGGAACAATCTGCCATACTGCATTGGTTCGATGACAAAACTGCGCATCGCCAGAATACTTTTCTGGACGATTGGTCCCGTGAGCAACTTCCAATTGTCTTTCGTTGCCAATCTTCCCTGCAGTTCTTCGAGGATCATCTCATCTGACCATTGAGCAATATCATCGTGAGGATCACATTGGATATACATACGTTGGAGTTCCGGCGAACGTGTGCTGACCAGCGCGAAGCCACGGTCGGAGTAGGCATAAATCAACTCTTTGGCGGATGGAGGAGCTTGCATCAAAATACCGAGCCAGCCAAAGGGATAGGAGCGGGTAAAAACTGTTTGTAAGGCTGTGGGAATAGATGAGCGCGCAACTCCGTGAAAACCATCGCATCCTGCGATAAAATCACATTGCACCTCTATCAGCTCGTTCTCGTGAACACAATGTATGGCTGGCTGAGGAGAAGAGACATCAGATAACTGGATGTCCTTGATATTGAAAAGGATGCGCCCACCCTGGTTAAGACGTGCTGCAACACAATCCTTCACAACCTCATGCTGCGGATAAAGGGTGATGGATCGCCCGTTGGTCAGTTCATGGAAGTCAATGCGATGACCCTCTCCATCAAAGCGAAGCTCGATGCCGTGATGCACGACTCCTTCGCGCTCCATACGTTCACTGATTCCCAACTCCTTCAGCAAATCGACCGTGCCCTGCTCAAGAACACCCGCGCGAATCGTCGATTCTATTTCTTCTCTGCTCCGACTTTCCAGCACAATCGAATCAATCCCTTCTCTGAAGAGGAGAAGCGAGAGCAGTAAACCGGCAGGGCCAGCCCCAATAATTCCAACCTGTGTTCGCATGTTCCTACCTCATCTCCTCTCAAGAGGTTTGTTTTGCATCTCTCAGCAGATGTGCCATTAGCACGAAATAGCTGCATAGTGGTATCAGGCTACGCGTTTTCGTAGGGCCCCCACATCTCGCGCGCTACAGATGCGACAAGCTCTAATTTGTGGCGTTGGTCCTCAAACGAGATGTGATTCCCTTCCATTGTCGATGCAAAACCACATTGCGGGCTGAGAGCCAGGTGCTCTAATGGAATATACTGAGCAGCCTCCTCGACACGTCGCAGCAGATCGTCGACTGCTTCGAGGCGCGGCTTTTTGGTGGTAACAAGGCCCAGGACAACAAAGCGATCCTCAGGCACGTGACGCAGCGGCTCAAATCCGCCTGAGCGTGCGTCGTCGTACTCAAGCAGGAAGCGTTGAAAATGAGTACGAGAAAATATGCGCGAAATTGGCTCATAATCGCCGTTCGCATAAAATTTGCTCTGGTTGTTGCCACGGCAGATATGCATTGCGAAGGTGATACCAGGATGGTTGCTGATGATGGTATTGTCCATTTCGATGCAGAGATCTATGAGGGTATCAGGATCGTTGCCACGCTGACGATACCCCTCACGCATCTGAGGATCGAGCAGGGCCGCATACTGGGGAGCATCAATCTGAATATAACTACAGCCAAGATGAATCAGTTCTTCAACTTCTTGGCGCGAGAAATCTACAATATCGGACAGGTAAGCATCACGGGATGAATAGGCTGCTTTCGATATTACAGGATCGTAATAGGCGGCTGCCTGCTGGGCGCTGAGCATGGTCACTTTTCCCACATGTGCTTTGTGCGAGCGCAGGTAGACCCACTCTTCCGCGCACATACTTCTCTTCCATTTGAGTTTTTCCACAACCACAGGACGCTTGAGCACAAGCTCCTCGCCTGTCTCATCTCGAAACGGAATAGCCCACCCTCCAAATTTATCAAAGCCCGCCAGAGCCTCGACGAGATGTCCATAGAAAGCGTAGCGCCGCATCTCTCCATCAGTGATCACGTCAATACCGGCGCTTTCTTGCAATGCTATCGATTCATTTACTGCTCGGTCCTCTATGGCTTTGAAGTCAGCCACAGCAATCTGTCCCGTCTCGCATTGCTTTCTTGCCTCTACCAGGTAGGGTGGCCTGAGCAGGCTCCCCACCACTTCACTATGATAGGTCATTTTCAGTTCCTTCCCGTTCACTATGCTCGTCTGAAAAGAGAAACTGGGCACGATCAATCAATATAGCCGTATTGCCTCAATAGCCACTGGAATCAAGAGCATGGTCTTATCTCTTCTAATGGAGAGGATAGCCTGAACCTGTGCATCTGTCAAGGCAGCCTGGTGGCGAGCACAGGACTGACCTGACAGATGTTCGCAGATTGCCTCTACACGGTCGGCAAGTCCTTGCGAGCGAACACCGCCAATCCGACGATACCAAAAACCAATCCCACAAGCACCAGCACCCAGGGATGCCACCACGTCAATTGGTGCTGCACGAGCGGGTCGATGGAGGGCGCGTAGTAAAATGGCGTGATCTTCAAGAGCCAGTTGAACTTGCTGGAAAGGTTGCCAAAGGTATTGAGCAGGTAGGTCAACGCGACCAGACCGGCCGCCGTGCCCGCCGCTGCACGACTGGTATTGATGAACGAACCGAGCAGCAGACCCAGGCTGCCCGCCAGGAAGTAGAAGCTCAATTGCACGAGTTGCGTAATCGTGAGCCATTGCCAATTGATGTCGGGATGCGCCACAAAGAAGGTGCTACCCCAGGTGAAAGCCAGCGTGAAGAGCGAGGTAATGACGGTGGCAATGGCGATGGCGCACCACGTCTCAAGGTAGTAGCGCACGCGCCCGATGGGCCGCGCCAGCATCAGATCGAGCATGCCATTTTCGATATTGAGCGGGATGGCCGTTCCACCGATATAGGCCAGGATGCCCGCGTAGAGTACGGCGTTGAAGGCACTGTAAGCGTAGAGCGCCAGGAAGGTTGTGAAGCCCGAAACGTGTGTCATATGTCCACCAAGCAAACCCGCCACCACGCCGGTGGAGAGGTACGCGTTCAAGAATGCGCTGAGGTTTGCCTGCGACATGGTGGGATAAAGCGCAACGAGGATGATGGCGATGAACAGATTATAACAGCCCGCCGTCACGATCAGCATACGGGCAGTGCTGAGCGTGTGGGTAACGATGGCAAAGGTGTTCGCACGTTTTTTGGGCATGGGCATAGTTTTGGAAAGTGCGCTTGTGGTAATCATCGGTTATGCATCCTTTCAATGCGTCCCTGCCGACGCTGGTGCAGGTTCTTCATAAAATTTCAAGAATACTTCCTCTAGCGGCGCTTCTTCCGCGTGCAGGCGCAGCACCTCGTGCAGGCTGAGCGCCTTGATCAACGGGTCCATACTACCATTGGTGTTGAAGTGATAGGTGCCGTTGATACACTCGATCATGCTTACGCCGGGTAGGTGGGCGACCTCTGCTTCCGTCACCTGGTCGCCGAACTCGACGGTCACGCGCTGACCCGCCTTCTCGCGCAAGGTTTCAACCTTCTCCACCGTGACCAGTTCACCCTGACGAATGACCGCCACGCGCTGGCACACTCTTTCGATATCGCTCATGATGTGCGAACTCATGAAGATGGTTTTGCCACGCGCCTGCTCTTCCAGCAGCAGATCGTTGAAGGTGCGTTGCAAAAGAGGATCGAGGCCGGATGTCGGTTCGTCCAGGATCAACACGTCGGGATCGCACATGAAGGCCAGCGCGATGCCGATTTTCTGGCGCATGCCCTTCGAGTAGTTTTTTATGGGGCGCTTCATCTCGATGTCGAAGCGAGCGACCAGTTCGGGCAGGAGCACCGGCTCGCGTCCTTGCAGGCGCGCGAAGTAGTTGATGATCTGCCTGCCAGTTATGTCGCCCTGCAAACGGACATCACCGGGCAGGTAGCCAACACGCTGGTGCAGGGCGTGACTGTCGCCCTGCGCGTCGAGGCCCAGCACGCGAATGGTGCCCGCCGTGGGACGCAGGAAATCGAGCATGCAGCGAATGGCGGTCGTCTTGCCAGCGCCATTGGGTCCCAGAAAACCAAAGATTTCGCCATGTGCCACGCTCAACGAGATACCCTTGAGGGCTTGCACGTTGCCGTAGACCTTGCGCAATTGCTGAATGACAATTGCGGGTTCCGCTGTCGTCGTCATGATTACTCTAACTCCTTTTGCAGCATTTGCTCTATTTGCTCCATATACTGTTTGAACAATCCTTGCATGGTCGCGGACACTCCCCGCAACGAGGCGGGATCGGGCGCTTCGTCCGGCTCGAACGTGCGCCGAATGGTTTCGGCCAGCGTGTCCAACGCCTGCTCCAACGGAAGCTGATACGATTCTGGAAGGTAAGGGTCAATGGTGAGAAAACCAACCACAATGCCGCTGTAGGCGTACAGTTGTGCCGGCATGCTCATATCGGTACGCAACAGCCCTTTGCCGCGCAACAATTCAAACCAGTCCTCGTAAACGAGCGACTTTTGCTGGGAAATCTGGAGCAATGTTGCCTGCTTGCTCTGTAGCAACTCGCCAAAGACATCGACGTTGCGAATGAACAGCGCCTTTGCCAGTGGACGCGTCATGACCACTGAGACGGCGTGCCTGGTCGTATGCGAGATCATGATGCCCTGCGGATCTTCGAGCAGACGCTGCAATACTTCCAGGATTGCCGTCAGTCCCTCGCGCATGACCAGGGCCATAAAC
This sequence comes from Ktedonobacteraceae bacterium, assembly GCA_036272735.1. Taxonomy (GTDB): domain Bacteria; phylum Chloroflexota; class Ktedonobacteria; order Ktedonobacterales; family Ktedonobacteraceae; genus DATAYF01. The sequence goes on along the minus strand of DATAYF010000120.1, from coordinate 6,654 downwards.
AGATCTTCGCGTGTCTTCCAATGCAGGTAGATGGTGCCTTTCGCTACCCCTGCCTGTTTGGCGATATCGTCGATAGTGGTCTTTTTGTAACCCCAGCGCAGAATTAATTCTGCGGCGACATCCAGAATGCGTTGTGCCCGCTCCTGCCGCTTCGTAAGTGCCTCTGCTTGTTGTTGAGATGTTGTCGCGTTGCTGCGCTGCGCCAAAATGATCATGCTCCTCTCTGGCTTTATGACTACGTGACTAATTATTGTTATCTAGTCAAAGTGTTCTGCTATAGAGGAATATACAGCGCGAGATGGGGGAAGTCAAGAGGGGAAGAGAAGGATAGCAAGATATGCGACAAATAAGCCAGGAAATGTGATAACCCTGCCTTAGCAACTCTCTAGTCGAAGCGGCCAGGGATGGTGAGGATGTACAATGGCAAGGGCCTGGGCCAACCACTGACGGCTCTTTTGATCCAGGTATGGGTGTACCCTGGCAAAGTCTGCCTCATCTTTGGGACGCGGCGACCTGGCCTTGTACAATAGCTGAATTTCTGGGGCAAGATAGGAGATTCCGTCATCCGTCAAACACCCAATGGTGATCAAGGGGCGAGTGATACGTGCATCGCGGCGAAAAAGCCATTGATCGTCACGCGTGTCTGCGACCATAAGTTGGATAGCCCAGGGATCGGTTTGCTTTGGGCGACACCAGATATCGTGGACATCAGGACATAGGGGCGTGCCAGGCTCCCACTCACGAAACGGCCACTCGCCAGCAGGTATTGTAGGATGCGCTTCCTGAACATCCCACCCCTGGAGCAAGGCACGGATGGGCTGCTGATCGCGCCGCAAAAATTGCACATCGATGTCGTCATGGTCCCGTGTCTGCATCCCAAGAAAGAGGTCAAGCGCCCAGCCACCGGAGATCCACCAGGGAACTATCAATGAGGAAAAAAGTTGAGCCACTTCACGAGGCCGCCACGGTTGCCACTTCCCAAATGGGTTCTGATCGTTTTTCATGGCTCCTCGTTCTTTCTACACCTTGTCTGGTACATTCATTAATTCAGCATTATAGCGCACCCTACTCCTGATACGCCGCAAATTCTTCGGGGGTGTTGAGGTTGATGAACGATTGCAACTGGGGGTCGTGCTGGCGCAGTAGTGCTTCATCTATGTAGCGCACGGGGACCATATCCAGCAAAGCACGGGGGCCACACTTACCAGCATGCAGGCGTTCGGCAATAATGGGAAGCAGCGTGCGTGGGTATATGGCGTGCAGGACTTGCGGGGCACCTTCGACGAGCGGGACCAGCAGCGTGGTATCGTCGTCCGGCACCTGAGTAAGCAGGAAAGCGAGCAGCGCGGGTTGGATAAAGGGGGTGTCAACGGCGATAACCAGCGCGTGCGTCGTAGTTGTACATAGCGCGCTCAGGCCGCTATATATGCCCATTAGTGGACCAACGCCGGGCTGCTGGTCGATCACGACACGCATGGAGGGAGTGGCCGATAGTATCGTAAAGTTGGCGGCTTGAACAGCATCGCGGGCGACGACAATCACCTCGCGACACTGCTTGCTGAGCAGCGTGGCGAGGTGGGCAATAAAGGTCGTGTGCGCAGCGCCGGGCAGAGGCAGGAGGGACTTATCTCTGCCCATGCGCTTGCTTTGACCACCAGCCAGGATGATGCCCGCGACGGTAGCTCCCATGGGCATGCTTACCTGGCTCCGGCTTTGGCCTTCTTGCCGGTTTTGATGTAGCGTTGTCGCCGCTGATAGGCCACGAAATTATCGCGTTCCGCCGGATATTTGCGTATCCAGTACACCACGAACATGACGGCCCAGACCAGCAACGCGACCGCCCACAGGTAGCGCCAGAAGCGCCAGGCGAAAAAGTAGCCATCCAGGTAGACGCGCGCGAAAATGATGGGCAGCCCGACGAAGCAGATCACCGCAAACCAGTTGAGATAATCGTCCAGCACGCGCTTGATAATCGGGTTGCTTTTAACGAAGCGCTTGCGACCCTCGACCATGTAGTAGAACCAGATCAGCAGACCGAGGCCACAGAAAATCAGGTAGGGCCACTGAAAATGAAAGGTCTCCGCACCACTTTTACCGGCGTTCAAACCGGCTGAATAGGGGTCCTGGAACAGCCAGTTATATAGATTAAAGTGCATCACGCACTCCCTTCTCAATACCCACGGGCATAAAGAAATAGTACTGTATCGAAACCATGCATCTGTTTTGGCTTATGATAGCATGGATAGGCCAACTCGTCTAGAGGATAGTCAAGAATTTCGTATTTGGAGGACAACCCATAAGTGTAAACATCGGGCAAAAACATGACTAGCAACCGTCATTCAGTATAGGTTTTGAAAGGGTTTTCACAGGAATAGGAATAGAGAAGCGACTTGACAAGCGGTATGTTTCTCAGTACCATTACCTCAAGAAAAGGTTTTCAAGATCAAGCAAATACGGGGGACAAAGCATGGCATTGTCCGTACATAACCCTGTGGTACAAATGCAGGGTATCACCAAACGTTTCCTCGGTGTACTCGCTGTAGACGATGTGGATTTAAGTATTTATCCAGGTGAGGTACATGTTGTCGCGGGCGAAAACGGGGCCGGTAAATCGACACTCATGAAACTGATTTCACAAGTCGAGCGTCCAACCAAAGGCGTCATCAAGATTGATGGTCAGCCAGTGCAATTCGGCGGGCCAAAACATGCACAGGCGCTTGGTATTTCGATGGTTTATCAGGAGTTCGCGCTCGCGCCGCACCTCTCAGTTATGCAAAACATGTTTCTCGGACGAGAAACGACACGCTTTGGTTTCCTTGATACAAGGAGCGAGGAACACCAGGCACGCGAACTGCTGAAACGCGTGGGTCTGTATATCGACCCTAAAAGGTTAATTGCGGGCCTCTCCGTGGCTGAACAGCAGCGCGTGGAGATTGCCAAAGCCCTGGCTATCGAGGCAAAACTGGTCATTCTCGACGAACCAACTGCAACCCTTACGCCACATGAAATAGAAGATTTATTTTCCGTGATCCGTAACCTCACCGCGAAAGGCATCGCTATTCTCTACATTTCGCACCGTCTGGATGAAATTTTCCACATCGCGGATCACGTGACCGTCATGCGCGATGGCAAGATTGTCGCGACCTTACCCCGAAACGACATCGATGAGAAGAAACTCATCCGGCTTATGGTTGGTCGTGATATCGCCAATCTCTACCCCAAGCCAGAGGTAAGTATCGGCGAGGTCATGCTGCGGGTTGAAGGCATTACGCGCAACCACGTGCTGCACGATTGTTCATTCGAGGTGCACGCGGGGGAAATTGTTGGTTTCGCAGGATTGATAGGCGCGGGTCGTACCGAGCTGGCACGGGCGGTGTTCGGTGCTGATCCCATCGACGCGGGAACTGTCTGGCTCAATGGGAAGAAATTGCGGATCAAGACCCCTGCCCAGGCGATAGACGCGGGCATCGGCTATCTCACGGAAGATCGCAAGGGAAACGGTCTGGCGATGTCGCTCGGCATCGATAAAAACATCACACTAGCAAACTTACCAATGTTCGCAAACATGCTCAATCTGAAAAAAGAGAAGCAGATCGCGCTACGATCCAGAGATTTGCTGAACATTCGCACGCCCTCAGTCCAGCGTCGAGTGGAGGTGCTTTCTGGTGGAAACCAGCAAAAGGTCATCGTGGCACGCTGGTTGGAGACGAATTCGCGCGTATTGTTCTTCGATGAGCCCTCACGCGGCATTGACGTTGGCGCAAAGGCAGAGATGTTCGAGCTGATCGGGCGGCTGGCGCAACAAGGGCACGCCATCGTGCTCATCTCTTCCTATCTGCCAGAGCTTTTAAATATGTGTGATCGCATACTGGTTTTGCACGAAGGCCGGATCGCGGGGAGCTTGAGCCACGAACAATTTTCGGAAGAAAGAGTTATTGCGCTGGCAACGGGAGCAAAGGAGGTCGACGCGTTATGAAGAACACCACGAGCTCAATAGGGGAGGTGATACACGATGCGAGATAGTACAAAATCGGTAAGTGATGCTAGTACATCATCGGCGGTAGTAGAGACACGGATATCTACCAGGCAACGACTGCGCGAACGGTTAACTGATATTGTCGCACAGCTTGCAGCGTTCGGTGCGTTGGTCATCGTTTTTATTTTTCTGGCGTTTGCCTCTCCGGTATTTTTGACGCCTAACAATTTGTTCAATATCGTGTCGCAAACGACGGTCAACGCGATTGTTGCTATTGGTGCTACCTTTGTGATCATCACAGCAGGCATCGACCTGTCGGTTGGCTCGGTATCAGCGCTCGCGGGCGTCTTAGGGGTTATGATGATGGCACACTGGGGTGTAAGCTGGCCGGTCGCGGTGCTTGGTGGTGTGGTAGTTGGTGGCCTGGCAGGACTCGTCAATGGCTTGCTCATTACGGTTACTGGACTCAATCCTTTTATTACCACACTAGGCATGATGAGCGTGGCACGCGGCCTGGTCTATGTCGTCACTGGATCGGTCGCGGTCTATGGCGGTCCCGATGACTTCCGTCTGCTCGGTGAAGGAACTATTTACGGTGTCCCGATTCCACTGATTGTGCTGGTAGTTGTGGCTGTGGTCGCCTACTTCGTGCTCACTCGTACACGCCTGGGGCGCTACACCTACGCCATTGGCTCCAATGGAGAGGCGGCGCGTCTCTCCGGCATACCGATCAAGAAGTATTTAACGATTATCTACGTCCTGGCCGGGCTACTAGCCGGTTTTGGTGGCATGATCGCATCCTCACGCGTGGCTTCAGGGCAACCCAACGCTGGCACAGGTCTGGAACTGGATGTGATCGCGGCGGCCGTCATCGGCGGATCAAGCCTCTTTGGAGGGCAGGGCACCGTGCTTGGAACATTAATAGGCGCATTCCTGATCGCACTCATACACAATGGTTCGGTCCTGCTCAATATCGATTCCAACACCCAGAGCATCATTATCGGCGGCGTCATCTGGTTAGCGGTGATCTGGGACCAGTTCCGACGGAAAAATTTAGCAACGGTCGCACAGTAACACCTATTTCGAGAGGAGAAAGCCATGCGGCGATATTTTACACGAATGCTGGCAACAGCAATCACGGCCATACTCGCTATACAGATGGTCGCGTGCGGTGGTGTACAAATACAATCACAGACCCCCGCAAATAGTAACGGGAGTGGAAAGGTTGCCAGCGGACCCATCAAAATTGTCGTTGTCCCCAAGGCCCTTGGATTTAGCTACTGGCAGCAGGTTCACCAGGGCGCTACGTGTGCCGGGTCAAAATTGCAGAATGTGCACCTGCAATGGGATGGAGTGAACGCGGAAACTGATGTCACAGGACAGGTCAATCTGCTCACCAATTACGTTACGCAGGGAGTGAACGGCATTGTTTACGCGGCAACCGATGCTAAAGCGCTAAAACAGGTCACCGACCAGGCAACGAAGGCGAAAATTTCGGTTGTGAACATCGACTCAGGAACCAACCCTCAGCCGTCCAATGTGCCGCTCTTTGCCACTGATAACGTCACTTCGGCGCAGAAAGCCGCCGATCTCCTGTCCACAGCCCTGCATGGGCACGGCAAGGTTGCCTTTATTCCCTTCTTGCAAGGCTCGGCCACCAATGACGAGCGTGCGCAAGGTTTTAAGCAGGAACTTAGCAAGTATCCAGGGGTACAACTGGTGGCCGAACAGTACAGCCAGAGTGACACCAACGTCGCTCTACGCGTCACGCAAGATATTTTGACCGCCCATCCCGATATTACCGGTATCTTTGCCGCCAACGAGCCCGGCGTAATCGGTGCAGCAGAGGCGGTGCGCCAGGCTGGCAAAACGGGAAAAATCACCATCATCGGCTGGGATGCCGCCCCCGACGAGATCCAGGCTGTGAAAAGTGGCGAAATCAGTGCGCTGGTCGTACAAAACCCGTTCAAAATGGGCTATGATGGTGTGCAGGCGGTGGTAAAGATGGTGCGTACCGGCCAACAAGTAAAGTCGGAGAATACCGGCGTGACCCTGGTCACTAAGGCCAATCTGAACGACTCTAAGGTGCAGGCAGTATTGAATCCAAGCTGCGCTAATCCGCCGGTATAACAAACGGGAGATAAGATCTATGCGTCGTATTGCTCAAATTGTCCGCGTCAAGCCAGAACACATCGAAGAGTATGAACGTATTCACGAGCAGGTCTGGCCTGCCGTGTTGGAAACCATCCATGCCTGTAACATCCGCAACTATTCCATTTTTCGGCATGGAACCTTGCTCTTCGCCTACTTTGAATATATCGGCGATGATTATGCCGCTGATATGCAAAAGATGGCGGCCGACCCCAAGACCCAGGAGTGGTGGACCCACACCGACCCGATGCAGGAGCCGCTTGAGGAGCATATCCCCGGTGAATGGTGGACCCCCATGCGCGAAGTATTTCACACGTAGTTGGTTCCACTTTTCTTGTAGGGTGTAGAAGGTGTAGATGAAAAAGTGGCCTTAAAAGCGCTCTATAGGCTCATCTAGCATAGGTGTAAAGGTGTAGAAAGGATAGACCCCTCCGTCGGGGAGATGGAAAGGCATCTCTGCCATCTACACCTTTACACCTTCCGTAAAAAGGTGCTGCAAGCCAATCTAAAGCCATTTTTTCTTCTAC
>DATAYF010000119.1:0-7604 GCA_036272735.1 Ktedonobacteraceae bacterium | reverse complement strand
TGCATTCAAGCTTCTGCATACGCAATGGCTCCACGAATCCCCTCTGGAGACCCGAGGAGCCATGATCAATGCAGAATTACTCTACAAGTTGAATCAAACACATCATTCCTATAAAGAGATCGGCGTTCATCATTTCCCTCGGCGCGCTGGTCGTGCGACTGGTGCTAAGGTCAGCGTTATCTTACGTGCTTTTGGAGAACTCTTTTCTTATGCGGCCAAATGGAAACATGAAGGTGTGAAGGAATGAAGCATAGATAACATTATACCAGATGATACACACATACATCATCTGATAGTTGTTTGACTATCATACCTGAGGATAACATACATGCAAACGGAGAACATGTCTTTTACAACGTATCGCCAGGGCGGTACTTCTGCACAGGATGTGGGACGGTGTGAAACGATCGCACCAACTCGCATCTGGCATCGCATCGCGCTCGCTTTGATTGTCGTCATTGCGGCGTTTGTGAACTTTTTTCAACAGCAACAAAATGGCTATGGAAACCAATTTTATGCTGCCGCCGTCAGAAGTATGCTTGATAGCTGGCATAATTTCTTCTTTGTCGCCTTTGATCCGGCTGGCTTCGTCACTGTTGATAAACCACCGCTTGGATTATGGATTCAGACCGCCAGTGCAGCAATATTCGGCTTTTCTGGGTTTAGCATTATCCTGCCACAATCCGTAGCCGGTATCCTCTCGGTGCTCGTGCTTTACTGGCTGGTGCGCCGCAAATTCGGTCCGGTCACGGGCCTGCTCGCCGCGCTTTTCCTGGCCCTGACCCCAATTAGTGTCGCGATGAACCGTGATAATAATCTTGATATGCTCCTGGTGCTCTTTGTTTTGTTAGCAACCTGGGCTGTCAGTCTGGCGGCTGAGACCGGTCGTTTGCGCTGGCTTCTGCTCGGAGCACTCCTGATTGCTTTTGGCTTCAACGTCAAAACATTAGAGGCCTATCTGGTCATTCCAGCCTTAGGGTTGCTCTACCTGTTGACGGCGCCATTGAGTTGGCGCAAGCGGATATTCCATCTGGTTCTGGCAACACTGATCTTGCTCATTGTGTCATTTTCCTGGATTGTGGCCGTTGATATGGTACCAGCTTCGCAACGCCCGTATGTTGATTCAACCTCGAACAATTCCGAACTCAGTTTGACGCTTGGCTACAACGGTATTCAACGTTTACTGGGAACGAGTCAGGCTGGAGGAGGATCCCAGCCAGGCACGACCGACTCAAGGAGTACTTCTGCGACACCACCAACGTCTCCATCCCAATCATCCTTTCCTGGAAGATTGGGCAATGGTGGAGGTACGGCGAACGGGCCTCGTGGAGGAGCGGGCAATGGTGGAGGTACGGCAAACCTATTCAATGGGGGCGGGCCAGCAAGTCCATTGCGATTTTTTAACGTGGATTTAGGTGGACAGGTCAGCTGGCTCTTGCCAATGGCGATTTTGGGACTCCTGGCCTTGCTCTGGCAACGTCGTGTCAGCTTCCCTCTTGATAATCGTTTGCAGGCGAGTGTGTTGTGGGGAGTATGGCTGTTAACAATGGGAACCTTTTTCAGTATCGCCAGCTTCTTTCATACGTATTACATGGTGATCATCGCTCCTGCGATCGCGGCACTTGCAGCGATTGGCCTGGTAACCTTATGGAATGATTATCGTATGCGTGCTGACTGGCGTGGTTGGATATTACCGCTAGCGCTGCTGCTCACAGCGGGAGAACAGCTATATCTGCTCTCCTCCTATAACAGTTGGAATACAGTATTAACTCCAATTGTATTGATCCTGACGATACTTTCGGCAGCAGTACTCGTTTTTGCGCGGCTACGCCCTACATTGATCATCAATTCAAATGCCTGGTTGCGTTCTGCAATCGTTGCCGGTGCAGCTGTGTTGCTCATTACGCCAGCGATCTGGTCGTTTGCAACGACCCTCCACCCGGAAAACACAACGTTGCCAACAGCTGGCCCTTCAATCATGGGGAGGATGATGGCCCCTACAGGCGGTGGTGGCGGTAGTATGTCATCCAAAGATCGCACGGGTTCATTTAGCGCAACAGATTCCAAAGGTCGCACGGGTGATCCCCCCGCCGGTTTTGGTGGCATGGGCATGGGTGGAGGTGCGGCATCAGATCAAAAGCTGATCGATTATCTGACAGCACATCAAGGATCGGCCCGTTACTTGTTGGCAACAATTCGCTCAACATCTGCCGAGTCGATTATTGTAAAGACGAATAAACCTGTAATGGCCTTAGGTGGATATCTCGGCAGTGACCCGATTCTAACCCAGAGTCAATTGACCTCGCTGATCAAGAATGGAACGGTGCGGTACTTCCTGCTCCAGTCTCCAGGTAATCTGAATACCACGGCCGGTGCTTCTCCGACTCAGGCGAGTGGGTCCACAGGGACAGGGCAGGGGAATGGTGGCGGTGGTGGCCTATTAGGTTCAGGCCAAAATCAACAATTGACTAGCTGGGTACAGTCGCATTGTTCGATCGTACAGACAAGCCTCTGGAGCACCAGTTCTACGCAATCGAATACGGCCGCCGGTGGTGACTCTGGTGTGGGCGGTCAACAACTATATGACTGTTCCTCGTTGCATTAAATAAATATCGTTCATGACCTTCCTCGATTCCTCCAGTGTCGAGGAAGGTCATATATTGTTGTTGACCCGTTTTCTGGGAGGGTGAACCAGCCTCTTATTCATTCCATGGTGACTGGAGAACAAAGTCACAAAAACTCGGACGTTTGTAGCCGGGAAGGTAGCGCTCACAGACGTCCGATTTAATGTTTCCAAAGGTTGTCTCCGGTTTGTGCTTGAAACCGTCGAGAAATGCGTGCAGGATCTTGTTCTTGAAGCCGTCACGAGGGAATGCCGATACGATCTGCGTGCGTGCCTCCTCGGAGATTTCTTTAAAGCGATCACCCATGACATCGAAGCCAACTCCGTGATAGAGGAGCGCAACGACGGGCTCTTTATATGGTGCGACTCCAATAGTCGTATGGAGCGCAATAGCATCCCACACAAGTTGCGTGGTCTCACCGGAAATGCCATGTTGTTCAAGGAAGCTACGGGCTGCGTTAGCCCCATCCACCTCGAATCGTTTGTCCGGGCTGCTATAATGTGGCGTCAGCCCAAGATCATGGAATAACGCACTCATATAAAGCAATTCGGGATCATATTTCGCACCATCTTTGCGGCCTAATAGTGATCCGAAAAGGAAGACACGATGCGAGTGATTCCACAGTAGAGGATTGCCGTATTCACGAAGTAATCCTGCTGCTTCGTTGGCCAGTTTGCTATCGGGAACTTCGATACCTGCAAGGTTTTTTGTCATAACTCTATGCTCCTGCGTGACTACTGTTTCATCAGATCGTCGTTTACTAATCAGCAGACAAATTGTTCTTCTATATACACGTTGTTTGATACACGTTGTTTGTATAGGAAAAACTGTCATTTGTCCTATACAAAACACGCTTTGCCAGGGTTAATGCCACGCCTCCAAGCGGCTTCAGAGGGTCGCGTCTGCCGCATAATACGGCCACGATTTCTGACGAATGACATGCGAGGCTGTTTGAGCGTCCCCCGTTGTTGCTCGTTCTCGTGTGCCTTCGAGGCCTATCGTACGGTAGCCCTATCCAGCTTGCTTCTCCCTCACAGATATCACATCATTTCACTAGACGTCTTGAGATTCGAGCAGGAATGCGTCTTTGTTCTCAGGGATGGGGTACGTGAAAGGGATATCTACCACCGTATGCCCAATGCAAAGCAGACCAAGCGTGCCACTCCTGGGTCACGTGAGACGCTCCTCCACATGCTTGAGACCCTTCCTGATGCCTTCTTTGTCGTCGATGACACTGAGACCATTGTCTATGCCAATACGAGCGCCCAGACGCTCACCGGAACCACGCGAGAGGAGGTCTGTGGCACGTCCTTGTGGTGTGGCGCGCCTCACCTGGTCAGCCCGTCGCTCTACCAGGCGGTCCAGAAGGCCAAACAGACCCGCGAACCAACCGAAGTGGGAAAACGTTCACAGACGGCATTCGCTTGTGGCGTTCGGTGTGGTGTCCGAAGCACTTTGATGCCACTTATTGCTGCCACGCGCAAAGCTCTGGCCAAATTTTCTATCGTTATCTCGAATGAGATATTTTGGTGCTTGCCCATACGGAGTTGCCTCCCGTAATTGTTGCGCGACCCACAGATCCGTTGGAGATTGCGTCCCATTCACATGGACCACCCTCCGCGACTTCAGTTCGACAATGAAGAAGGCAAAGAGCGGGCGGAAGAAGAGATCGGTCACCTGCAAAAAATCACAGGCCCCCACCCCCCACCCCCGGCATCTCTGCCGCATGATTGTGCAAGAACGTCCTCCAGGTCTGCCCACGGGCGTGTTTTGGGCGAACGTCCTTCATATACTTCTGGATACTCCGTTTACTCATCCGAATATCCAGCTTGAGAAGTTCACCCCGAATGCGTTCTGCTCCCCAAAGCCGATTGTTTGTTGCCATCTCCTTGATCAAGTTGATCGTCTCGGTCGAGAGTTTTGGCACGCTCGCACGCACTTTCCCCCTCGATTTGCGTTTCCAGAACACGCGGAAAAGCTCACGATGGAAGCCGAGCAGTGTCTCCGGCTGAACAAGGACAGCGCCTGTTTCCACGTTCGGACCATTCTGGCCAGGAGTACCAGCAGCAATCGATCCGTCTTCCGGCAGACGGGTCGTTTCACGTGTCGATGCAGGATGATCAGTTGGTGGCGCAGCAGCGCGTTTTTCACCAGCAGTTCGGCTTTCCCTCTGGTCAAATCGGCAAGAGTGCCGATGAGAAGGGAGGTCGTCGATGGCTTGATCCAACACAGGAAACGTTTTTGGAGCGCAGACAAGCGAAAACAAACGTGCCGCTTCATCGAGGAAAGTACACAGAGCACGATTGGAACCTCTTCTTTGTGAAAATGGACGCGCGGTCAGAGCGCACGTGCAGTATGGACCGTGTTGATTACACCCATATTTCACGTGCCTTGACAAGAAAGCTTGCGCCATCGAACGCAGCAGGCCGATTTCTTGAACGGATATTCCAAGTAGCCAGCACAACCTCGAAGTCTACTACAATCGCCAGAGGAGGTATTTCACTCTTGGATACGTCAGTCCCCTCATCTATGAACAAAGGAGGAATGCAAGGTGTTGAAGCAAACGTTCGGCATAATACATTTATCAGAGTATAAGAAGAATGCAAACGTTACGTGACGTACTAACTTTTTCCTGAGACTTCGTTCAAACGGTCGGAGACTCTACAAAAATGGGTCAAGGTCAAGGCAGGATTGGCCAATATCTTGGTCACCGATCACGTCACTGCACAGCTCTTGCTGCTCCATACTTGACCAGAGGTCAAGCGGTGTCGGAACACAAGCAGCGTTGGGAAAGGCGTGATTGCCTCTCTTGTGTCAAAGGCGCTTACAGGATGCCTGACCTCTGCCTGGAATCGTGGGGATAAAGAGATCAACCCATTTCGCTCTCGGCTCACCAAAAACGAGGATGAGCCAAATGGGGATTAGCATTGACAATAGGTGCACAAGAGACGATTGCATCATGCAAGCGAGCCTCCTTTATGAGCGCCTTCCCCAAGCCGTGACAAAGTTCCAGGTTGCCACAAAGTCTGGTTGCTGCATCTCACTGAGCATCTGTTGGTAGATCGTTTCGTAGTCGTCAGGCATCTGACCCCATTTGCGCATGAAAGGCAGGAGCGTCCGAAATCCATGGCCCATATCCTCAGCGAAGTATTGTCCTTCAATAGTTCCAGCACGATATTCCAACGTATGAATACGTGTCTGCACGTTGTGAATACCATACCGATGCAGCAGGGGCACTAACTCACTGGTCACCCCATTCCTGTCTGGAGTAAAGAAGTGCCCTGCCTGGAAGAACGCTTGAAGCAACAGTTGCTCGCGGCGCATCAGGGCAGGGCTGGTACTCTCGACCATATCAGGCTCCGTAATCCTGATCACGCCATCTGGTCGGCTTACGCGCTGGAACTCACGCAGCAGTTTGGGCCAATCCCACTTGCGCAGGTAGCTCACGCCGAAACGGAGATTGACCAGATCGAAATAATTTGAAGGAAATTCGAGCATGCGCAATGCGTCCATCGTCTGAAAGTGCACCCGGCCATCGACTTGCTGATCTGCTGCCTGGGCACGTGCATACTCGACCATCTTGCTACTCACGTCCACCCCTACCAGCCGCGACATGGTCAGATAGGTTTTCGCTGCCTCAATGAGCCAGCCCCCCGTCCCGCAGCTTACGTCCAGGACCCGCTGAAAGATTGCTGGGTTGGGCTGCTCCGGCAGCACGCCACCCATACCTGTGGTTATTATATGATCCTGAATCGATACCCGGTTCAGCTCTTCCTGATTGGAGCGATCCTGCACAAAGTAGGTACTGGGATGCTCACGACGTGGGTTGGTTGGAGTCGTCATAGGCTTGTACTCCTTATTCTCACTTTGCGTATCGTTTCTGCTTTCAACGTCTGAGTCACCTGCGATACTTTTTCCTCTTCAAAAGAAGCTTACACCAATTTGGTTGCACAAGCAAGTGATGAGGAAAGAGGTTCTGTCAGAACTGAGAATATGACGTGGTTAGTGTGGAGATCGCTTCTGGCGTATATTTTTGAGAAACACACGTCTGATGAAGGAATAGCCCATGAATTGTCCACACTGCACCTCTCCCTCCGCGAAAGAACAGCACAAAAAAACTATCCTTGGATACCGAGCATTTCGTTGCGCAGCCTGTACACCCCTTTTTAATGAACGCACCGGCACTCCCTTCACCTTTCTCAACTATCCTACGGATATCGTCCTTCTTGTCGTCGTCCGGCGATTGCTCTACAAGCTGAGCCTTCGCGACGTAGTGGAGCTGTTTTGAGAGCGTGGGTTGAGGGATGGTGAAGGGAATACTCATTTTTCCTTGCGTGGTCGAGACTCGAATGCTTTGGGCCTGCCAGTTGAGGAAATACGTATGCATATTGTAGCGAACAGGGCAGAGCGTACTTTGGGGACACGTGACCGGCTTGAAAATTGGCGCTGGTCTACCGCGCTTCTTGGCTTTCACCACCTTTTGGGATAGGATTGCTCGTGTTTGGCTTTCCACGTGAACGCACTTTTCAGGGCTTCCGTCGCTTTGACCCGAGCCTGAATAAGCAGATCAGACACCAGATCAGACACCAGACCAGGACACGATGCCTTGGTGTCATAGTACGTCGCACGATGCACTTCACCCCCTTCTTTTCCTGTGCCTGCCACCCATAGGTGCAGACCTCATTAAAAGCCTGAGTGAATTGGCGCAACGTCTCAGACAAGGCGTGTGCTTGCGCGTGCGTGGTATGCAGTGGTATGCAGTGGTATGCAGTGGTATGCAGTGGTATGCGTACCGTCCTATCCATACAGAAACCTACCATATATGGGAAAATTATGCGATAAACAAGCAGGAAAAGAAAGGAATGCGTAATACTCCTCTCCATGTCTAAAGTACAGGGATACCCGCATTGCGCGATTGAAGAAGATGGCAGAGCATTCATCAACTCAAACCTAAAGGCATTCTCGTTATCGCCAACGAGG
>DATAYF010000118.1:0-3182 GCA_036272735.1 Ktedonobacteraceae bacterium | reverse complement strand
TACATCCTGGTCTCTGGCATCCGGCAGTCATTGCCAACGTCGTCGCCAGCGCGAACTATATTAGCAATGGTCGCGTGAGCTTAAATGTTGTAAGTGGCTGGTTTAAGGATGAATACACAGGTTTTGGTGCTGAGTGGCTTGAACATGACGAGCGTTATGCGCGTTCCGAAGAATTTATTCGTGTGCTCAAAGGCATGTGGATGCAGGAGCGCTTTTCTTTGGATGGGAAATACTATCAGATTACCGATGTACCAATGGAACCTAAACCAATTTCCAAGCCCCACCCAACAATCTTTCAAGGAGGTAATTCGATAGCTGCCCGCGAAATGGCCGCCCGCGTCTCCGATGTCTTGTTCATGAACGGTGGAAGTATCGAGGATATCGCCGATCTTATCAAAGATGTAAAAGAGCGTGCAGCTCGCTATGGTCGCGCCGATAAGATTCGCTTTGCCATGAATGCATTTGTAATTAGTCGCGATACCGAAGAAGAGGCGGTGAAAGTATTGCGCGATATTATCGGCCAGGCGAATGCTGAAGCGGTCAAAGGCTTTGGAGAGGCGGTAAAAGAGGCTGGTCAATCTTCAAAGGAAGGTGAAGGGATGTGGTCCAACAGTTCTTTCGAAGACCTGGTACAGTATAACGACGGTTTTAAGCCGAGATTGATTGGTACTCCTGAACAGATCGCTAGCCGTATCCAGGCTTATGAGGCAGTGGGTGTGGACATTCTACTAACTGGCTTCCTGCACTTCGTACAGGAAGTGGAGGACTTTGGCTGGCGTATTGGCCCGCTTGTACGCTCTCTGCCCAGCCTGCGTACCGAGCAGCAGGTAGTGGGAAGCTAAGGTTGGGATCGCTGCGCAAGAAAGGATGTTGTCATATGGGTTTTAAACTCTTAGCAATAAACGGGAGCCTTACTCCTCCTCCTTCGCGTTCACGCATCACGTTAGATACTGCCCTGGCAGGTGCCAGGGCTTACGATTCTACAGTGGAGACGGAGGTATTGGAGTTGCGCGAGTTCGCCTTGGACTTCTGCGATGGGCGCTCTCCTGATACCTATGGCGCTGATACGCGTCGAGCTCTTGCATTGGTAGAGGTGGCAGATGCCTATCTCGTTGCCACACCAGTTTATAGAGCTTCATACACAGGAGCGCTCAAGAACTTTTTTGATTTAGTGCCCAATGACCCCAACGGTAGTGATCCGCTGCGTGGAAAAGTTGTTGGTTTGATTGCCACTGGAGGTAGTGATCATCATTATCTCGTGCTTGAACATCAATTGCGCCCGCTGTTTGGCTTTTTTGGTGCCCACGCATTGGCCAGAGCCGTCTATGCATCTTCGAAGGATTTTGATGCGCAGAGACACGTGCAAGGAAAACTGGTTGATGAATTGGCACAACTTGGGCAGGAAGTAGTTATTCAGGCCCGCTTTTTCAGCAGCACATCTGATTATTTCCGCCCAACGCATTTACGTATTAGTCGCGAGAAGTAATAGGCTAATAGGTATGCATCGTCGATACTAGAGGTTTTTCAGAGCAAAAGGGTCCAATCTTCTCTGGTAAGGGAGAACAGAAGAACCAGGATGAGTGTAGATCAGGATGAGTTTCGGCTTGCCCTGGGGTGTTTTGCTTCAGGGGTGACAGTGATTACAACGCACCATGCAGGGAACTTATATGGCACGACGGTGAGCTCTTTTTGTTCGCTCTCCCTGCATCCATCTCTCGTACTGGTTTGTATCGTTGACTTACTCCCCACGTCTCTGCGGGCGGGGGATTCTCAGCGTCACCACTGAGTGTTCCTGTTTCAACGGGGACTGCCTGTGACCCTTTCGAGTCAGCAGGTCTTCCGTTCCCTCCACAGGCATTGAGTGCCGTGAGCCCCACGGACAACAGATTTTTGGCGGCGCTGATATCACGGTCGTGGCACGTTCCACAGTTGGTGGTAAATGCCCTGGAAAGTGGTTCTGTCTCGCTTTTGGTGAACGATGAGCTTCTATTGTTGTCCCCTCCCAATGTTTGTGCTCAGATTTTTGACTTCTAGCGGTCCATCGAAGACCTTATCACCAAATTTGAGACAGAACCCTCTTAGGGCCATTCTACGAGAGCATGTATACTTCTTCCGGCTAAATAGGCAGATGTGAGCTCCAGCACATTCATCGGGGGAACGTCGAAGGCGAGCGGGAGAAAGTCACGACCCAGGCCCGTTGCTCCTCTGTCTCCGGCACTGGGTATCCTCGAACGACGCTGAGTCGCTCAAACGCCTGATCTGGGGAAAAACCAGCGAGGACCAACACACTGGCTGCCATGAGAGCAGCTCTGCCCAGTCCTTGACGACAATGCACAGCGACATGCTTTCCTGCTGACACGTGTCGGTGTAACTGCTGCAGGAAGGTGAAGGTCCTTTCGGAAAACGGAGGAGTCTTGCGGTCTGGAATCGGGAATGACAAGTAGATGACTTCCTGGCGACGACAGCTTTCTGCTTCCTCACTCAGATCCAATTCCATGACTTCAGCGGGAGTCAGTAAAGAGACCAGGACATCAACGTCCGCCAAACGGATGGCCTTGATCTCATCAAGTAACCAGTCGCCACCTCGTGGGCGAGCCATGATGCTGACTTGCCCCGCAGGAAGTCCCTGAATGGAATACAATTGTGCACGCATGCTCGTTTCTCCTGCTCTTGTTTCTCTTTTGTGTCTGCGATATGATCGATGCACTCGCGGGATACCTCTACAGGTCGCTTCCCAGCAGAACTGAGCAGCACTGGGAGGTTCTTTTCTCTCGGCGCTTTGGGACGCCTTTGGAGTCATCTCAAACATTGGGGAATTTCTTGAGGATATCACTGAGGAGACTATTGCTAGTATATACCGTTCGCTCGTCCGTTGCAACTTACCTTCGGCGGCAGTCGTTGAAGCACTCAGAACCATGGGAGTTCCAGGCAATTTTCCCAAAAATTATGAATGGAAACTGCGGAATGTGGGATCTCCCATGAGGTTGTGGCTCATGCTCGTCATGCTGGTCGCGGGCGGCCTCGCAAGGAGGACAGTCCACTCCCCCAGGAGTGGCAAATCGTGGCCACAGTGACGATCAACCAGGAGTGGCAAATCGTGGCCACAGTGACGATCAACCAGGAGTTGATGGGGCAGGAAGCGTTTCGTAAAGCATGCTGGATCATTGGCACCAACATCCTCT
>DATAYF010000117.1:0-25180 GCA_036272735.1 Ktedonobacteraceae bacterium | reverse complement strand
AGCGTTGTGTGACATGGTGGCAACATCACCCCGTTCTGCTGTAAACCCGCATAGGTCATCACTTGACAGGTATAGCGTTGTGTGACATGGTGGCAACTCCCCATCCCTAAAGGGAGAGGCTTCTCAGACTAGCACTCCTAGCGGAGTGTTTAGCGCCTGATGGCCGTGCCCCGGCCATACACAAAATGTTTTTTGCGGCATTGACATCACGGTCTGCCACATAGCCACAGAAAGGACAGATATGGGTTCGTACCGACAGAGATTTCTGCACGATTCCTCCACACCGAGAGCATTTCTGGCTGGTGAAACGTGGGTTCACTCGTATGACCTCATGTCCGGCACTTGCAGCCTTGGCAGAGAGAATATCAAGGAATACGCCCCACGAGGCATCCATAATGGATTTCGACACATGATGGTTTTTGACCATATTGGTGATCTGAAGGTCTTCTACCACAATACGGTGATAGCCGTCAACATACGGTTTCGCTGTCTTGAAATGGTGATCGCGGCGTTGGCGATTGATCTTCAGATGCGTTTTCGCGACGTTCTTTGCAGCCTTACGGTGTCGATGACTCCCTCGTCTGCCGCGGCACATCACCCGTTGCTTACGCCTGAGGGTCGCGGCGCTGGTGCGATAAAATCGTGAGTTTTTAACGGTATGTCCTTCGGAGTCTGTCAGAAAGGACTTCAATCCAACATCAATGCCAATGGCGGGATGAGAACAGGCTAATGGTTCATGATTCGTCTGTGGTTCCATTTCACAGACAATGAGGGCGTACCAATGTCCATCTGCTCGCAACATGAGATGTACGGTTTTGGGCGTTCCCTCGATCTGGCGATGAAGCTTGATTTTCAGGAGCTTCCCCATCTTTTTGGGAACCACGAGGTGCTTCCTATCCTCATGCAAATAGGCATCCTTGCCATACTGGCGAAGTTGGATAGAGTGCCACCTGTTCGGTTTTTTGAAACGAGGAAAGCCACTACCAGCAATACCATGCTGTTTAGCTGCGAGGAAACGCTTGAGGGACTTGGAAAGGCGGTCAGCAAGCATCTGGATAGTGGTAGCTGGAATATGCTCACCTTGTCCCTTGAATGCCGCTTCTAGATCATACTTGCTAGGCAATGTGCCATCTTGCTCATACTGAGCCTTGACCGTCTCAAGCATTTCATTGTAAATGATGCGAGACTCGATCAGACACTGCATGAGCAAATGAGATTGTTCCTGATTTGGATACAAGCGGTATTCAAATGTTTTTACAGGGACCGAGCCGAGATCGCCCCCGTCTTTGAAGCGGGGGATGAATGGCGAGTCCTTATCTGGGGCTTGGGCACAGGGGCATACGTCGGGTCATCCCATGCCAGAAAGCTATCAACAGCTCGTCGTACCAATTCTGCTATTGCTACCCCCTCCTGTTCAGCACGCTGATGAAGGCGTTCCATTTGTTGCTCAGTGGGATACAAATTCGTTCGTTTCATGACTCTATCCTGTTTGACATACAGCATTCACTGCTGTATACTATACCATAACAAACAGGGGAAAGGCAAGGACATACTGATCTACGAGTACAAAATGGATGGCAACCAGCAGCAATATCAGTCCATTGATGAAGCCATTCGGGTGGTGCAGTTCATTCGTAACAAGTGTCTCCGCTTGTGGATGGATGAGCATGCGAACAAGAATGACCTGCAATGTGCATGTAGCGTGCTGGCCCGTGCGTACTCGTTTGCCCGCTCTCTCAATTCTCAGGCCCGTCAAGCAGCAGCAGATCGGGCATGGTTCGCTATCCAACGGTTCTATGACAACTGCCGCAACCACAAACCAGGGAAGAAGGGCTATCCCAAGTTTCAGCACGATAACCGTAGTGTCGAGTACAAGAATTCGGGATGGCGGTTAGAGCCAGATGGGAAACACATCACCTGAACTTCTGGTTGCGGAATCGGGCGTCTTCGTCTCATTGGAACTCGTGACATTGAAACCTTTCCGGTCAAACAAATTAAGCGGGTGCGCATTATCAGGCGTGCTGATGGCACTACTGCCAGTTCGGGGTGCAGGCTGATCGGGTGATTAAGCATATTCCAACAGGCTATGCTATTGGTATTGATGTTGGGTTGAAAGCCTACTCCACCGACTCTGAGGGTCGCACGGTAGACAATCCGCGTCATTATCGCAAAGCAGAAAAGCGATTGAAGCGCCTGCACAAGCGTCTCTCTCGCACGAAGAAACAATCAGCCAATCGCAAAAAAGCTCGTCAAAAGTTGGCGAAGGGCTATCTCAAGGTGCCAAGGACCCACAAGGACCCAAAGGCAGCGCGAAAATTTTGCCCGAAAGACGGCAAGCGCGTTGGTCTCATCTCACGATTTGATTGCCTTTGAAGCCCTGAAGATTGCCAATATGGTCAAGAACAGACACTTGAGCAAGAGTATCAGTGATGCCGCATGGGGGCGTTTTCTGGTCTGGGTGAAGTATTATGCGATGCTGCACGACATTCCAGTCGTGGCAGTGGCATCCCACTTCACCAGTCAGAATTGTTCAGCCTGTGGCACGGTGGTCAAGAAATCGCTCAGCGTGAGGACGCACATCTGCACAGGATGCGGCGTGGTGCTAGATCGGGACCATAATGCGGCGCTCAACATTCTCGCCAAAGCACTCAGTACCGTAGGGCATACGGGAACTGATGCACCTGTGAGTGCATGAAACGCTTCTGGACATCGAGCCTCTACGTTTGGTGAGCAATCATCAAGGGCAAGTTGGATGGTTGAAAGAAGAATCCCCGCTCATGTATGGCGGGGAGTGTCAATTTCTCATTTCGTGTAGCTATACGTAAGGAATTTTATGGATAATAAGCCGTCTGGGCGTGGGAATGTCGCGACCTCCGACCCTACTGATCCCGAAGAAGAGCCATCACGGCCCGAAAAGCTGTGGAGCGGATCCGATCTTTTGCTGATCACGAGCACGATCATCTTCACGTTCTTTATAGGTCTCGCCCTCACCAGTTCGTTGATGACGCAAAAGGTGCCCAACCATCCTGAACAAGCCATCGACACGGTAAGCTTTACCATCACCGCCTCGATTGTCGAGTTTATCGTGCTGGTCGGCTGCGTCTACTTGCTAGGATTGAGAAGAAAGGCCGTGAATTGGGACGCCATGGGCGTACGCCCACTCGTCACCATCGGCGTCTTGACCGCGCTGGGTATCGGCGTGCTGGAATTCGCGGTGGAGAACGCCATCACGTATGGCTCTCAGGCACTCTTTCAGATCAACGATACCAACGCACAAGCCCAAAGCTCGGCCTTGCAAGGGCTTTCGTGGGTCAACCTGGTCATCCTCGCAGCCATTACCGGCCTGGCACTGCCCTTTGCCGAAGAGGTCTTTTTCCGTGGCGTGCTTTACAATTATCTGAAAGGACACTGGGGCATCTGGGTGGGTATCGTGGTGAGCGCACTTGTTTATGCACTGATTTCCGCTGGCTTTTTCCTGGATACACTCAACGGCATCGCGGGCCTGCCTATGGATATCCTCAACGGCGTCGCTGGCATTGTGCTCAGCCTGTTCGCCATCTGGGCCTATGAGCGCACAAAGTCGCTGTGGGGCGCGATCATCGTGCACGTTATCAGTAGCATGGGATCGCTCATCATCTTTTACGCCCTGAGCACTCCCTGGCAACATTTACCGATACTATAAGAAAAAACGTCCATGGGTCTGCAACGTGTTGCAGGCCCATGGACGTTTTTTTACACCTTGCTCGTTTCTGCGATATAGGGGACCATCAACGGGCCTTCGGGGAGCACGGCGACACGGGCCGCGGGTCCATATTGGGCAAGCAAGCGGCCAATGGTGGCCTGCACGTCTGGCGCGGGAAGAAGCTTGGCGACGCGCACCAGGTCTTCAGGCAGGCTGGAATGCAGGTAAACATCGGCCTGGAGCTGCACCAGAGCTTGCTTCTGCACCTCCCATTGATCGTGCATCTGGAAATCCGGGCCGTTAATCATATCGAGCAGGGCCAGCGGCGTCTCGCGCATTTGCAGGATAGCCTTGAAGCTGCCATGATCGGGTAGACCATCGCGACACTCGGCCAGCATCACAATAGCCCCACCCTGGCGCACAATCTGTGCAGCGGCGGTCATGCCTTTGACGCTTTGGTACAGGTTTTGATCAAGCGGGTAGCCGTTATTGCTGGTAATCACAATGTCGAATGGCTGCTCGACCGTCTGCATGGCCTGTTGCAGCACAACGTCGCAACCGGCGTAGTGTGCCTGCACATAGTCACCGGCGAAGACCGCGGTGATACGGCGCTGCTGGTCGAGCGTAACATTGACCATAAACTCCGGCGGACACATGCCCACGCACTCGCGAATGCCCTCGTGTACCGGATTGCCCTTGAGCACGGCCCAGGTGGCGCGTGGATCGCCGATCAGTGGAGCATTGTGCAGAGACTGGATGGTTTCCAGTCCAGCAAGGCCGGGGATGACACCCTTGGCACCACCCGAGAAACCAGCGAAGAAGTGTGGCTCGATAAAGCCGGTCACGATACGAAAATCGGCCTCAAGGTAGTCGCGATTGATCCATACAGGCACACCAGAAGGTGACGTGCCACGATACGCCAGCGTTTCGGCCTCAAACGCCGAGTGATTGACGATTTTGACCGTGTCAACGATCTCCTCGCCGAGCATCTGGACTAGCTCGGCACGCGTGTTGGCACGATGCGAGCCGGTGCCGTTGAGGATCACGAATTGCGAACGGGGAATGAATGAAAGCTCTTCCAATATCCAGGGCACAATCCGTTCGTTGGGCGTCGGGCGCGTAATATCAGAAATAATGATGGCGATACGATCTTGTGGACGCACGCGTTGCGCGAGCGCGGCGCTGGCGATGGGAGCACGCAACGCTGCCTGAAAAGCGTCATGCTCATCAGCCAGCGCGGGCGTATGCTGCGAGCGCAGCACGGTCGCCCGCTCGGGAACGGTCACGTCAACTCTGGTGGTGCCGTAGGGGATCTGGATTTGCATAGTCAACCTCGCAATGCTTGCTAGTTACAACATAGTATCTAGAATGTGTATTGATCCTGGTGTATGTGCCCGGGACACGTGCACCAGGATCAATACACACGGATAGTTTATCCCGCAAATCGATATTTTGGCAGGCCCTTGACGCCAGCTTTCAAGCGGAAGAGGTCGCCGGAATAGGGATACTGTGTGCGCTGCTCGTCGTTCAGATGATCCACTGAAGAGGTAATATACAGTTCGTCGAGGGACTGGCCGCCAAAGACGCAACTCGTCGGGCGCAACGCGGGCACCTGAATGACGTTATCAACCGCGCCGGAGGGAGCATAGCGAATAATTTTGGCGGCGTCCCAGCACGCGCTCCAGACGTACCCTTCGCTATCCACGGCCAAGCCATCGGGTTCATATGGCTCGTCAGGCGTATAGGCGAAGGTACGCTGGTTGGAGATTGCGCCGCTCTCCTCGGCAAAATCGTAGGCGTAAATGATGTGGCGTGGCGAATCGGTGAAATACATGATGGTGTTATCGGGACTCCAACCAATGCCGTTACTGATGCCGACACCGCTCACCATGCTATGCAACGAAAGGTCTGGATCGAGGCGGTAGAGCGTACCCTCTGGCTGCGGCTCAGGTGCCTCGCTCTTGGTACCAGCCCAGAAGCGGCCACGACAATCGACCGCGCCATCATTGAAGCTCATGTACGGACGGTCGGCCTCAGGCTGTGCGATAAAATCCAGCACCTTCTGCTGCTCATCCCAGAATGCAAAACCCTTTTTGGTCGCCATAACCAGGCCGCCCCGCTCACGCAACGCCAGCACACCCAGCGGCACGCCAATGTTGAACGTCTCATAGCTACCAGCAGCAGGATCATAGCGGCTATAGGTACCACTCGTGATATCAACCCAGTACAGTTTCTGCTCCTCGATGCTCCAAACCGGGCCTTCGCCCAGCTTATTACGTACCGGCAAAATATGTTCAATTTCGTTCAATGAAAAAATACCTCCATGAATAGATGGGGGAGAGATGAGATGTGAGGACACCTCACACTCCGGCAAAGGGCTTGCAGCCCTCTGCACTCCTGCTTTTTTATTTACGACGATCAGGCGCAAGCTTGCACGAAGCGACGGGCCAGGTCGGTCAGCGCCGTCCAATCCTGCTGGCGCACCAGGTCTTTGCCGACCAACTGGCTGCCGGCGGCAACCGTGTAAGCGCCAGCGGCAAGAAAAGCGGCGCAGGTATCCAGATTGACGCCGCCAGTCGGCACCAGGCGCAGATCGGGCAGGGGAGCCAGTACATCTTTGATGTAGCCTGGACCAAGCTGGCTGGCGGGGAAAACCTTCACGAGATCGGCTCCCAGACGCCAGGCGCTCAGCATCTCGGTGGGCGTATAGGCTCCACAGGCAATAGGCACCTCGCGCTGCTTCGCGACGGCAATGACATCGGGGAGGAGCGCCGGAGTGACCAGGAATTGCGCACCGGCATCGATAGCGGCACGCGCTGCCTCGGCATCCAGCACCGTACCCACACCCACCGTCAAACGCGTGCCGAACTCCTGTCGCACCTGTTCCAGCGCGGCAAGTGCCTGTTTGTTCGTCAAGGTAAACTCTAGCGCGCCCACGCCGCCCGCGAGCAGGGCGCGACTGATCTGTATAGCCTCGGCAAGGTCATCGAGGCGAATAATGGCGATGGGTCTGCGCGGTGGTAATACGGTTTCGAGATGGTATGCCATCGAAGTGTTTTGTCCCTTCATCGAAGATTATGACGGCCCCACAAAAGAGGTCGCTACCATATACGAGGAATACGCGTCGTTCGCGCGAGCATTTTCCAATAGCCCTGATACATATGTTGCTTCTCTGTTGCACTTCATTATATCATGATGAAAAACCGATAGAATGGATAAAAATTTGCTATGCCCACCGACATTGTCAGTTTTGGTGAAACCATGCTGCGGCTCACCGCACCAGCAGGCGTGCGGCTGGAAAGAGCACCCACGTTACAGGTCTATGTAGGCGGCAGCGAATCGAATACGTTGAGCTGCCTGGCACGATTGGGAATGCACGTGAAGTGGTTCTCGGCGCTGCCCGCCAACCCGCAGGGCCAGCACGTCGCGAGCGAGCTGCGCCGCCACGGCATCGACACGTCACACATCGTCTGGACGGACAGTAGCGAGCGCCTCGGCATCTTTTATGCTGAAGAGGCCAGTGCGCCGCTTGGCATCCAGGTTTATTATGATCGCGCCAATTCCGCCTGCGCGCTTGTCAATCCCGACCTGGTGGATTACAGCGTGGTCGATGACGCTCGTATGCTGCATTTGACCGGCATCACGCCCGCCCTCAGCCCGCAGGCCCACAGCGTGTTTCAACGCTTGCTGCAACGTGCCCACGAGCATAACGTCCCGCTCGCTTTCGACGTAAACTACCGGGGTAAGCTGTGGTCCGCGCAAGCAGCCGCGCAAACGCTGGCCGCAGCCTGTCAACAAGCGAGCGTGCTTTTCTGCGCCAGGGCCGACGCCGTAGAATTGTGGAGCTGTAGCGGCAGTGCAGAGCAGATATTGCGGCAACTGGCCCAACGTTTTACGCTGGCCGGACAGTCAAAAACGTTGGTCCTGACGCTGGGAAAAGAGGGTTCGGCACAACTGGCGCACGGTGAGTATAGCGAGGAGCCGAGCATACCAACCGAGAGCACTAGCCGCTTTGGCTCAGGCGATGCCTTTGACGCGGGCTACCTCTACGCCTACCTGTACGGTCCCCACTACACTACCCTGCAGCAAGCAGAGCCGCACGTGACGCCGCTAGCCTTCGGCAACGCGCTGGCCGCCCTGAAACGTTGCATCGCCGGAGATATCGCCGAAATCACCCCCGACGAAGTGAAAATGCTGTTGCAAAAGGAAAGTAGTAGGTTTAGATAGGTTGAGCCTTTAACGGCCCTCGCACTTTGCGTGATCGAGAAAACGTTATGATCCCTACACCAGTGTGCGCAAGACGGTGTCAATCGAGGTGGGTTTGGTGCCGCTGGCCCGTTCTACGGTGTCGGTTGGAGTCGATGGCGATTCACGGGCTATCTGGCTGATAAGCCTAACCGTGGAGCTTGCTGCATCTGCTGGTACGCCTTTTGCTGTTACCTGGGCAATGATTTCTTGATCTGGTAATGCTTGTGCTGTTATCTGGTGATCGGAGAAGCTGGAGAGGCGTGATGCCAGGTCCGCGAAGCTGACAGCCTCTGGTCCGGTGACATCAACTGGTCCAGTGATTGTCATTTTGCCTATGAGTGCACCAGTGGCGGCGCGTGCACAATCCTCGCGGAAGATCCAGCTATGTTTGGCTGAGCCTTCTGGAATGAGTAATTGTCTCTTGACCAGCAGGAGATCGAGGAAATTCTTGAGGAACTCGGCGTAAAAGCTGTTGCGGAGTGCTGTCCATGGGACGCCAGATGCAGCGAGAGCGACCTCAGTTTGTCCATGATCAGCACTGAGGGGATTCGTGCTGTTTGGGTCAGCGTGTGGGGTTGAGGTATAGATAATATGTTTGACTCCGGCCGCTACTGCACCTGCTATTGCAGCTTTATGCAGCTCGACACTGTGGCTGACCACGTAGGTGCTAATAATGAGCAGTCTGGTTGCTCCTGCATACGCGGCTGCTAGCGTGGTCGGATCGGCGAAGTCCGCGCGACGCACGACGACTCCAAGGGACGCGATATCTGCGAGCTTTTGTGGATCGCGTGTGGTGGCGATGATCTGATTGGCGGGAACCTGGGTAAGCAGATGTTTGATCACAAGGCGACCAAGATGCCCATTTGCACCGGTGAGAGCATACATAAGGATGATCCTTTTTTGTTAGTATCGAAAGGTTCTTCAGGAATAAACTAACGGTATTGTTCCGTTTCAAGAGGAAGTGAACTGTGCGACCTCCATGCGTTACTATAAGGTGATTGCTTTCTTTTCACAAGATGGCACTCAAAAGTGGGATACTTACTCGAAAGTAACCAGTCTCCCTGACGGAACTCTGTATGCTGTCTGCAACCAGGTATTGAAAACGTGAGACGTATCAAAAGAGAGGTGGTCCTATGGTAGAAATTCTTCCTTTTTCTGGAACGGTGTATGATACGAACTGTCCTTCGCGGCATGTTCTCAACGTGATTGTTGATAAGTGGGCCACGCTCATTATTGGACTTCTTGGAAGACAAACAATGCGTTTTACTGCGCTCCATCGGCAGATCAGAGGGATTTCGCAAAAAATGCTCACGCAGACCCTGCGTAGTCTGGAGCGTGATGGACTGGTACAACGTAGCGTGTATGCTGAAGTGCCTCCACGTGTCGAGTATGCCTTAACGCCTCTGGGAAGAAATTTCTATGAACTGATTGCGGCGATCAGAGAGTGGTCCAACACAAACGTCAAGGATATCATCGCTGCCCAGCAGCAGTATGATACACAGACATTGAACGGGAAATAATGTCTTGTTATACGCTTGCCAGGTGTGCCGCAACTGAGGATACAACTAATGTAACCAGGTTCAGATAAGCACCAGCTTTTGCAGCAATTGTGCGAGCGTAGCGGCGGGGTCGGTGGAGAGGCCGCTGTGGACCGGTGAGGTCTGAATGATCGTGCTGCGTGGGGCCACCAGCCAGTGGAAGCGTTCGGATTGCGACAGGTACGCGATGGGTCCGGCTTCGTGTTTGCCCTGGCAGATCAGTTCGATAGTGTCCAGGTGACGCTGCACGAAGGCCAGGTCCAGCGTGGGCGCGAGCGCCTGCACGCGTAAAGGATCGAGATGCATAGCGCTGCCAAGGAAACGCTGCGTGCGACAGAACAGCAACACCCCTACATTGATAGACTCACCACGCTCCTCACAGGGAACCACGCGGATAACGGCATAATCATACGAGTTCGTCGCGGGCATGCAGAGCCTCCTCAACGAAGATATGCGAATGGGCCAGGCGATCCAGCAGATAGGCCACGTAGGCAGCGCGGCGCGTGGCGGGATTGGCAAAAGGATCATCGTCGGCCAGCCAGGAAGCGGGGATCATCTCCACGATTTCCTGCAATTTTGGTGCCGTTAACAGCGGCTTGAGGCGTGCATCCGCCTCCAACAAGGCGCTGGCAAAGGGCAGCAGTACATGATCCTTGATCTGCGCAAACGGTGTGCGACTACGTGCCAGGTAGTCGCCATCGATATGATGAAAGTATAGCGCGGCCCCGTGATCGATTAGCAGTAGGCGTTTATGCCAGAAGAGCATGTTGGTATTGCGCACCGTGCGATCAACGTTGGTCATGTAGGCGTCGAACCAGACTATCGACGAGACCAGCAGCGGATCGAGCGCGGCCCCATCACGCGCCTCGAAGGTGAGCGAGCCGGGCAGGAAATCAAGAGCAAGGTTGAGGCCAGCACTGGCTTTGAGCAGCGCCTGGATCTCAAAATCTGGCTCCGAGCGGCCGAGCACACCATCGACCTCCACAAAGACGATTTCCGGCACAGGCAGGGCCAGGGCGCGGGCAATTTCGCCCGCCACCAGTTCGGCAATCAGCGATTTTGGTCCCTGCCCGGCCCCACGAAACTTCAACACGTAGAGACCGTCATCATCGGCCTCCACGATGGCAGGCAGCGAGCCGCCTTCCCGCAACGGCGTCACGTAGCGAGTAGCAGTGAGTGTTCTTAGCATAAGCTCATTCTAACATAAAAACGACTCCCGCGAGGGACGACCCACGCCGAATACATAGATAATCAGCGATTATCTATGTATTCGGCGTGTTTTCGCCTGTCACTCTGCTAGGACTATTCAGATTGATCGGGACATAACGCGATCAGGTCGGGATCAGTACGTGCAAATTCCCTGGTAGGAGGATACAACGTGAAGGCTTGTTGTAAGGCTGGTGCCGCTTTCTCCAGCCTGTCATGCGTAGCGTAAAAGCAAGCTAGATTATAGAAGATGTAACCTTTCAAGGTTTCCGGTACCTCAGCCTCAACGACTCTATTGGCCCAGACTTCATAGGTGCCTATTGCGCGTTTGAAATCGTGACGGTCCAGAGAATACTGCGCTAGGTGCTGCTGGGTATGCTCGTAGCAATTGCCCATGAAATCGGTGTACAGCGGCGCTCCCTCGTGCGTCCAAGCGAAGCGATTGAAGGCAGTCAAATCTTCTTCTGTCAGTTGATCAGTGAGTGTAATAAGCTCGGCGTACACATGATCAGATTCGGAGAGAATATCTGACCAGGGGCGATAACGTTGCTCCTCAAAGATAATAGGGTTGAGTTGCTCAAAATCTTCAGATTTCGGCGGCGTCTCCTGACGAATGATAGCTTGCAACCTGAGCACGAGGCGTTGACGCCAGAAAGTCATGTGGGCAACATGGTCTTTGGCAGACCAATATTCTGATGTGCCAACGGTAGCCAGTTCGGTAGGGGTCAACTCCTGGAAAAAGGCATTCTGACTAATCTGAGCCTGACGCAAGAGATCAATCAAGATGGGTTTAAAAGAACGTTGGATCATAGATTTTCTTCCTCGCTTCTTTCTTATGAAACAGTGTAAAAGCACAGGGCATACTCGGCTCTGTAAGAGCGCATATGAAGATGGAACAACTGGAGACAATGCACCTGGAAGAGATGAACCTGATAAACGTATGTCCATCAGAAGGCTTTGCATGGGGGGCGCATTACAAGAAGCGTGGGATCTGTTATGTATCCGAAGACCTACACAAACATTTGTGAATTAGCAGAAGACGCCTCGCGCCCGTGAGGTGCATAGCCTCATTGGAGAAATGAGCATGTCGTTCATAAATCGCACCTCATTTCAGTTCTAAAAAAACGGCATCTAATGAGCTGAGTATACCAGAGCGCACGGCACCTTGCAAGACGCCATACATATATTGATAACCATTGATGGTCTAGCTAGACCATCAATGGTTATCAATATATGTATGGCGTCGCAGAACCATCGATAATTGCTGACGTGCCATTTGCTTTTGAATCACCAATAATAGATAGATGAACGCGACTTTGCAGAGCCATCTATAATTTTAAGACGCTCTTTCTTTTTTTATCACCAGCAGCATATTGATGGACATTGATGGTCCGGCCGGACCATCAATGTCCATCAATATGCTGCTGGAATATTCCCGGGGGGTGATCTGTTATTACGGAAATATGCGGCAATTCTATACGAAAATTGAGGAGAGCGTTACAGTGGAACAACGAGCACTAGGGCGGACTGGCTGGAATGCGTCGGTGATGGGCTTTGGCAGTTGGGGCATCGGTGGCGACGCGTGGGGCAGCCAGGTAGACGATACGGCGGCCATTGCCGCCTTACATAAAGCGATTGACCTGGGCGTGAATTTTATCGATACCGCCGACGTTTATGGTGACGGACACTCGGAGCAGCTCGTGGCTCAGGTGCGCAAAGAGCGCAAAGAATCTCTATTTATCGCCACCAAGACCGGGCGCAGGCTCAACCCACACGTGGCGGACGGTTATAACCAGCAAAATCTGACCGCTTTTATTGAGCGCAGCCTGAAAAATCTGGATGTCGAGGCGCTCGATCTCGTGCAGTTACATTGTCCGCCGAGCGCCGTCTACGGACGTCCCGAAGTGTTTGCGGCACTCGACGGCCTGGTACAGGCCGGAAAAATTCGCCACTACGGGGTCAGCGTAGAAAAGGTCGAAGAGGCCATGCAGGCCATACGCTACCCAAACGTGGAGACGGTGCAAATCATCTTCAACATGTTCCGACTGAAACCGGCGGAACAGTTTTTCGCGGTGGCACACGAACGCAAGGTTGGGGTCATCGTGCGCGTCCCATTGGCAAGCGGGTTGCTCACGGGCAAATTTCGTCCCGACACGCACTTCGATGCCCAGGATCACCGCAACTTCAATCGGCATGGCGAAGCCTTCGACCAGGGAGAAACCTTTTCCGGCGTCGACTATCAAACGGGACTGGAAGCGGTCGAGGAGTTGCGCCAGTTGGTGCCACAGGGCGCAACACTCGCGCAGTTCGCCCTGCGCTGGATTTTGATGTTCCCCGCCGTCAGCACGGTCATCGCGGGTGCCAAAAATCCCCAGCAGGCGACCGAAAACAGCACAGCAGCGGCGCTACCCGCACTGAGCGAGGAAACCATGCGTCGTGTCCAGAACGTTTATGATCGCAAAGTACGCGGGCAGGTACACGCGCGCTGGTAATAATAGTAGAGCCCTACCCCCCAAAAGTACTATCATAATCACTCCTTGCTTCGTTATAGGGTACCCTATAACAAGGGAACCCTGTAGCAAGCAAGCACACACGCCCACGGCTCTGCAATTGAGTCGGGGCGTATTTATCTTTTTCCATAATCACGCATTCATACAGGCAAAAATACCACAGAAAACAAGTTCGAAAGAAAAGGGTCATTTAGAGACATCTATTGACTGCTATTGAAATCTACAAGGTGGATTTATTCGCATGATCAATTCAACGCCAGAAATAATTATGGAAGCCAAAAACAACTTACGTATGGAAACCGAAAAAGAAGAAGAAGGGTTACATATTCAGGACAGTAGCACGCTACCAATTCAACAAATTGTATTGAAGAGCGGTGATGCTTTCCTAATTTCAGATATTAGCGGCGATTTTCTCACGGCCAGTAAGGAAATGGGCCTCTTCTGGCATGGTGCGCGCTTTTTACGTTCGTGCAATCTGCTTTTGCATGGTCATCCACTCATGATGTTATCCCATAGTGTTGCCGAAAGAGGCGATACGTGCCGCATCGACCTGTCGAATGAGACCTTAAGCGACCAGAAAGCCGAGACCATCGGGCAAGGCGAGATCCACATCGGGCGACAGCTAGAGCTGCTGGCAGACCAGTTGATCGAGACCATTACTGTCACCAGCTTTCACGCCACGCCGGTTGACCTCAGCTTACAATTGAGCATGGGCGCAGATTTTTGTGACCTCTTCGAGATGCGCGGTGCGACCCGCAAGCAGCATGGACAGATGGCGCAGCCACAGCAGACCACAGACGCCCTTGTGCTTGGCTATCGTGGCTGTGATGATGTCGAACGCTACACACACGTCGGCTTTATGCCACCCATCGAGCAGGCAGAGCCGGGCAACGTCAATTGGCAGTTGCAGTTGCAGCGCGGCGAGCCGGTTGAGCTGCGACTCGTCGTGCAGATGAGCGACACGGATACAAAAACGCTCATGCCCAATACCAGCGCGTCGCAACTGGGCGCGTTGCGTGAGCCAACGATCGAGAGTGGCGACGTGCACTTCAACCAGTTGTTGCAGCGCGGCATGCACGATCTGGTTATGCTGAGCACACAGACGCCACAGGGCTATTATCCCTACGCGGGCATCCCCTGGTTCTGCTGTCCCTTTGGACGCGACGGCCTGATTGCCACCCAGCAATTTCTGCCCTGGTTTCCAGAGGTAGCACGTGGCACGCTGGCCTTTCTCGCTGCCTACCAGGGAAGCAAAGTTGACGCTTTTACCGACGAAGAGCCGGGCAAAATCTTGCACGAGTTCCGCACGGGCGAGATGGCAAATTGCCATGAAATCCCCTTCGTGCCTTACTACGGCACCATTGACGCCACGCCACTCTTTTTAATCACGTTGGAAGGCTACACACGCTGGACCAACGATATCGCCTTCTTGAAGGAACTTTGGCCCAACGCGCTGGCGGCGGCGAACTGGATCATCGAATACGGCGACCGCGATGGCGACGGTTTTCTGGAATACGGCACCTTCTCCGCGAAGGGATTGGGAAACCAGGGCTGGAAAGATTCAAACGATGCGGTCTCGCACAGTGATGGACAACTGGCGAAAACGCCCATCGCGCTCTGCGAGGTGCAGGGCTACGCCTATGCCGCCTTCCGCGCCATGAGCTACCTGGCTCGCCAGCTAGGCGAGGAGGGAACGGCCGAGCGCTGGGAGCAGAAGGCCAACAGCATGCAGGAACGTTTCTTGCGCGACTTCTGGTGGGAGGAGGAGCAGACGTGCTACCTGGCGTTGGATGGCGACAAAAAGCCGTGCGCCGTGGTCTCGTCGAATCCTGGGCACTGCCTGTGGAGTGGCATACTGCCAAAAGAACTGGCGCAGGCGATGACACGCCGCATGATGCGCGAGGATATGCATAGCGGCTGGGGCATTCGCACACTCTCCACGCAAGAGGCGCGCTACAACCCGATGAGCTACCATAATGGCTCCGTGTGGCCGCACGATAGCGCTGTAGTGGGTGCAGGCTTCGCACGCTACGATGGCAAGCGGGAAGCGGGAGTGCTGCTAGAAGATCTGTTGCAGGCCAGCCGCTACTACGAACGGGCACGACTGCCCGAACTGTACTGTGGCTTTCCGCAACGCCTGGGCTACGGGCCGACGCGCTACCCGGTTGCTTGTTCGCCACAAGCCTGGGCCACCGGAGCCTCGTATATGCTGCTCAACTCGCTGCTCGGCTTTCAGCCAGACGCGGAGCAGCAGCGTTTGACGCTCGACCGGCCCACGCTGCCCGATTGGTTGCCATCATTAGAGATCAGCGGCCTCTATGTGGGCCAGAAACATGTCCATCTACGTTTCATTCGCACAGGCGAATATACCGAAGTGATTATTGGCAAACAAAACGAGGCGGATGTGCGGGTGTTGTAGGGAAGGATATTCAGAATAGAGGAAAGGTTGCTAGCTTGCTAGCAGCCTTTCTTTTTTGCTCACTTTATGCTGCTAGTAGCTCTGCTTCTGCGAATAGCGCTCGTAATGCCTGGTCCAGCGATCTAGCGGCCAGTGAGACCAGTCGACCGCCTGACCATCCAGAGCCTCCGTGAGGAAGTCGAGATGGGTGTGCCAGCCAGCAAGCGTTTCGGGCAGGCGGTTGATGGAAGCAGGAAGCGTGCTGCTGAAGGTCAGGATGCAGCCGGAAGCTTCTTCTCGCAGTTCCCAGCGGAGCACCCCATGAATATCGCCCGCGTACTCAAGCAGTCGCGGCGGATCAAGCTGCGTAATGGTTGCGTTCATGACGGCCTGGTTTCCATGCTCATCAGTATTGAGCCAGCGTAGCTGAACATGCCCGCCCTTGGAGAGTTCGACGTCAGCCTCGGCCAGCCAGGCAACGAGTTGCCGGGGTTCGGTGATGGCCGCCCAAACCTGTTCGATGGAATGAGGAAGATAGCGCTCGAAACGCAGTATATGAGAGTTCCCCTGTGTTTCGATAGTGCCATCAGCGGGACTGCCGGTAGTAGGTGAGTGAAACGGTGTGGACATCAGATTACTCCTTCTTCTCGTTCAAGTGACGTTCCAGGGCATCAAGACGATCACCCCAGAGCTTCCGATATGGTTCCAGCCAGGCATCAACTTCGGCTAGCGGATCGGGACGCAATTCGTACCAGCGCCGCTGTGCATCCTGGCGTGCGTGGACCAGGCCCACTTCGCGGAGCACGCGTAAGTGTTTCGAGATGGCGGGCTGGCTCATGTCAAGTAGGTCGGCCAACTCGCCTACCAGGCGAGGTTGTTCGCGCAGTAAGTCCAGCATACGCCTGCGCATTGGCTCGGCCAGCACATCAAAGGTTGTCATCATGAACCAAACATACCACAACGGTTATATAACTGTCAAGGCATACAAAAAGGGGAGCAAGCTCGTGCCACGAGCTTGCTCCCCTTTTTGTCAGGATTACCAGAGGCTAACGCTATCTCCTATGTTATTTCACGCTGGTGCCCACGATCAGGGCGGCGGGCAGGTCAAACGTGAAGACGCCAGCAGTATGTTCGATGTGCAAACGTTCGCGTACCGCTGGTGTTGCTGTGCTGAAGCGGTGGGTGATGCGCTCAACATTCTCGGCCGGTGTGCGCATGCGTTCGGTCCAGGTGGGAACGTCCATGTGTATACCCCACGTACGTTGTAAGCTGCTGGTGATACCGGCGGTGTTGAGCATATCAAGCCATGCTGAGACGCGGTGGTTACGGACATGCGAGGGGTCGCGGAGCACCTCGATCTCATGCACAAAGGCAGCCAGTTCAGGCTCTTCAGGAGCGACAGAATCGACAAGGATGAGTTTACCGCCAGGTTTGAGCACGCGTGCCCATTCGCTGATCGCCTGGACGATATTTGCAAAGTGATGCGCGGATTTACGGCAGGCAATGAGGTCGGCGCTATTATCCGCCAGGGGGAGTGCGTGGGCGTCTCCTTCGACAAAACTGATGTTCTTGATGCCGCGCGCGGTTGCCAGTTGTTGCGCGGCCTCAAGCATGGGGAGGGTGAAATCAACAGCGATGGCTGAGTGGGCGTAAGGAGCGAGCGCGAGAGCGGTGTGTCCGGTGCCCGTTGCGACATCGACGATCTGTTCGCTACCGGTGAGTACGGCGGCTTCCACAATCCACGCGAGGTCGGGACCCTGGGCGTGGACAGCGCTGGTGACATAGTTCTGGGCCGTTGCGCCGAAGCGACGCTGTATCAGTTGATTTCGTTCGTTCTGGTCTAGCTGCTGTGGGGTTGCCTGGGGTTCATTCTGCGTCATATTTACCTCTCTTTAGTGCGCATCAACATACAATAAACGTCCAATAGCTCTGTAATAGCAGGCGAGAATATTAGTGTGCTCGCTGGTCTCTATAAGAAGAAGTATAATAGGCAGAGCAGTGATATGTCTAATGCTTTTTTCTCTATAAGTTGATAACTTGGCGGTATCACCCTGGAATGTGTGGAGGTTTGAGTATGGAACTGCGTCAGCTTTCGTATTTTTTGGCGGCCGCCCAGACACAGAACTTTCGCAAGGCCGCCGAATTGTGCCTGGTAACCCAGCCAGCATTGAGCCGTCAGATCGCGGCGCTGGAGAAAGAACTGGGGATCGCACTATTTACACGCGAGAAACAACATGTGCGCCTGACGGCCGCCGGTCAAGCGCTGACCGAGTATGCCCGGCAGGCGACAGAACTATTGCAACAGGGAGAACAGGAACTGGTACGCTGGCAGCAGGGGCAGCGCGGCGTTGTCCACATTGGCTGTAACCCTTCGCTGGCCGCCATATTCCTGCCGCCGCTATTGGCCTCGTTTCGCGCTCAATATCCCGATATCCAGCTTATTATTAGCGTTGACCATAGTGATGAAGTTATTGGCCTGGTCGAGCAGGGTGAGGTTGATCTTGGCCTGCTCTATGATCCGGCTGTGCGTTCGGAGCTTGTTGTTATCAAAGAGCTTTTTCGCCAGCCCTTGCACGTGCTCGTGCCATGTCAACATCCACTTACCCGTCTAGCAGCAGGAGAATGTACCCTGGCACGCATCGTCACGGAACCGTTGATTCTGTTGGATAAGGGCGCTCGTTTGCGGAAGGTGCTTGATCGTCTGTTCCTACAACGTGGCATCACAGTGCAACCGGTGATCGAGATCGCCTCAGATGTAGCGCTAAGAGAATTGGTCAGGCAAGGCGCGGGTGTAACGCTTATCCCGCCTGCGCTGCTCTGGCAATCCCAGGAGCAAGGGCAGGATGGCAGCGAACTTTTGCCTATTGCGGATGTCGCGGAAACGTTTACCTTTGCGCTGGCGTATCGCCGCGTCGGTACGCTCTCGGTTGCCGCCCGACAATTTATGAATGCCGTGTTAAAGACGACTGCTACGTATCAGGCATAAGCAAAAAAGGGCTATCCTTTGGCTATTTGCCATTCAACTGAGCAATCACGGGAGCAAAGTTTTCTTGCTGCCTTTCCTGGACCTGGATATACGAGATGCCCAGACGTTCGCGCTGCTCCAACAGCTCCTCTACTGCTTGCTCTGTGGTCATTAGGCGCGATTCTACCGGCATTCCCTGGAAGGGAGGTGCAGCAGCGACCGGACCATCACTCAATTCCATGCCAAAGGCAGACTGACCGAGTTCCAGGTGCTCAAAGCGCTCACCTGCGGCCTTGCGTACCCAGCCAATCTTCTCCTCTAATTCGCAGGCCTGCGCGGATACCGGCAGAATGATATCGGCTTCACGTGCCGCAAGGGTCAGCATGCGGCGACCTGCACTACCGATAAGGATGGGAGGATGCGGTTGCTGCACTGGTCTGGGAAGAGGGTGCAGTGCTGTCATCGTATAGTAGTTGCCAGAGAAATTGACGGTTTCTGCCGTAAAAAACTGTTTGATGATGGATAGCCCCTCTACAAAGCGAGAGACGCGCACGCCTGCTTTCTCAAAAGGAATGCCAAGCTGTTGGTACTCACCCGGCCAATTGCCTGCGCCCAGTCCAAGTTCGACACGCCCATCGGAGAGGTGATCCAGCGTTGCTATTTCCCTGGCAAGGAGGGCAGGATTGCGATAATCATTCACACAAACGTAGCTGCCAACGCGTAGTTTCGTGGTAGCAGTGGCAGCCACAGCAAGAGCAGTAATCGCCGCCAGTGGCGTTCCCAGGACATCGGGAATAAGAAGTGAAGAGTAGCCCAGTTCCTCTACGCGCTGTGCGAGAGCGATCCAGGCCGAACGTGATGCATAACCGCCGGTAACAACACCGAAACGAAAAGCTTTTTTTTGCATACGCTATCCTTCCTTATTCTTGATCATGCACAGTATAGCACATGAGGGCAGTGCAGCGGAAAATCAGATCCTGCACGAGACGATAAGCTGTTTCAAGGGAAAGGTGAACATGCCGAAAGAAGGTGAGTTGTTCTTAATTCTGCAAATGGCAGCGCGCTTGTAGAGGCTGTTGAGACTTCCGAATAGCCCTGCGCATCAAGCGGTGCCATTGACAAGCCGGGAATGCATCGGACATAGTAGCTATGGAGCGAGATATCGCAAACATTTATGAAGTGAGAGAACGTATGACAGCAATAGACAGCAACATGGTTTTGTCCAGGCGTCCGCTGGGACTTGTTTTTGACATCGATGGCACCCTCAGCCCGATTGTGCCGACGCCAGACGAGGCGCGGCTCTATCCAGGCGTGGGTGCGCTGCTGGAACAACTCAAGGCGCGGGCACACGTCGCCATCATGACCGGGCGCGCAGTGGCGGACGGAGCACGCATCGTCAATATCGAAGGACTGACGTATATCGGCACGCACGGGCTTGAATGGTGCGATGGCCTACCAACCACGCATGCCGTACAGATTATTCCTGAAGCCAAAGCATACGCCGACGCAGGCAAGCGACTACTCGACCTGGTCGAGCAGCACAGCGCCGAATTTCCGGGCATCATCGTGCAGCGCAAATGCGTCGGGGGATCGATCCATTACCGGCTCGCCAACGATCCAGAGCAGACACGCACGCGTATTTTGGAACTGCTCCAGGCACCAGCACAGCGGCTTCACATGAAGATCGGCGAAGGGAAAAGGGTCATAGAGGTGCTATCACCACTGCACGTCGATAAAGGGCAGGCGTTACGCCGGTATGTCGAACGCTTCAAACTGAGCGGTGTTGTATTCGCGGGCGACGACCGCACCGACCTGTATGCAATGCAAGAGGTCGAGAAACTACGTCAGGAAGGGCTGGCCGCCGTCTCGATAGCGGTACGGCACCCAGACACGCTGCCCGATCTGTTAGAGCACGCGGACGAGATTGTCGACGAGGTAGAGGGTATGGCAGAGAAACTCCAAGAACTCGTAGACCGATTGATTGCTACGCCATTGTAGCCCTATCTTATTAAGTAGGTGATGGACTCCCGGCACGCCCCTTTGTGGGGCGTACCAACGCAATTCAATAGATACTTTAGCCTACGTTGGCAACAATACCGGCGGTGGGAGTAGGGGCGGAAGGATTATGGGAAACATTTTTTTCGAGCAGTTCGTTAATGTCATGGAGCTGTAGAGAGAGCCACATGTTCAAATCGTTGCGTTCAACGGCCTGGCGAGCAAGTGTGGCTTTTGTGTGCCGCTCCTCAGGCGACAACGTCAACGCCTTATACATGTTCTCAGCGGTTTCCACAACATCGAGGGGAGAGTTCGCGATAGAACCCTTGGCGAGTTGCTGGAACGCACCGGCAGTGCGCGAAAGCACGAGCACGCCATCACGAGTATTGACCACCGGACCTTCTTTCGCCACCAGATTCATGCCATCGATAATGGGGTTTACCAGCAGTACATCGTAGTATTGCATGGCGGCCAGAGCACGGGGGCGATCATTATCACAGAAGGCGTGTACTGGGGTCCAGTTCGCGGTACCATATTTCTTGTTAATCTCTTCGATAAGCTCCATCACATCAGCGGTATAGCGGCGATACACAGGCAACGATTGGCGCGAGGGCACCATAAAGGCCTGAAAATTGACCCTACCGTGTAGCTCTGGATGCTTTTCTAACAAAAGGTCAAACGACTCGAAGCCGCGCAGAATGTTTTTGGTGGGTTCCAAACGATCCACGCGCATAATATTGTATTCGTTCAAGTGCGGCTGCATTTTTTCAGCGGCGCGATGGCCAGCGGCACTATTGACCGTACGGCGCTCTTGCGTCACAGAAATAGAGATGGGGTACGAGCGAGCTTGCGTACGATGGCCCTCCCACCAGACCACACCTTCTTCAAAATCGACCACAGCTCCTTCGAGCAATGTTTTCGCGCCTTCGAGAAAGTTGCGTGCATCACGCTCGGTCTGGAAACCGAGGATATCGTTTCCGGCCACACCTCTATAAATAGCCTGAACGATATTGCCGGGCAAGTAATGCCAGCAGCGCACATCGGGCCAGGGAATGTGAATAAACTGCTGGATCATGATGGTTGGATGATGCTGGCGAATCATAGCTGGAACCAGGTAGAGGTGATAATCCTGAAGCATCACCACCGGCACTGTCTCCTCGCGCTCGATCTCAGCATTGATAGTGTCCGCGATGGCTTGATTGGCAACCACGTAGCCGTTATCCCAGGCGTCCTGGAGCTTACGAGCAGAGGCTCCGGCTTGAATAGGATCGTAGAGATAATGTTGCAAGAACCACAACGTCTCATTACTGATTTTTTCGTAGTGTTTTTTGTAAGCGCTCTTCGAGACCAGCACGTAGCGGAGCTGCATCTTTTGGTCGCGCAAAGGCGATTGAAGCAACCCACCTTGCTGTCGGGCCTGTTGTACCGCCTGGCGATCACCTTCGGTCATCGCCATCGCCACCCAGGTCACGTCCATGCTATTGCCAACATCGATAAGAGCGGTCACCATACCTCCAGAACCCCGGCGGCCTTTGAGCGTGTTATCATGGCGTAACTGGAATTCTACGGGACCACGGTTAGAAGCAATAATGAGGCGGTGGGCATGCATCAACTGCGGAGGAGGCGTTGGAGTCGTCATCCGCACAGGCATGTGTTTTTCCTTTCTAACAGGGCGTACTGTTGTATCCTCGGAGCCGCCATACGATGTGCTGTACAACCAGAACAAAGGAGAAGGCCCGCGAAGAAGCCATCAAACGAATCGATGTGGTATCCTATCAACTCGCTGAGACAAATACGCAAGACACCAAAATTATGGTACCACATATCGAAGCAAAATTACCAGGAAGGTGTTCTCAAATACGGTATACTAAGCAGTACGACCTTTTGCTTTCCCTATCAAATATAATGTTTTGAAACATCGAAAGGTTTCACCTAACGATACGAATTGCGAACGCGCGATAGACTCAGTTAGCCCCTACGGCCTAGTGGATGAATAATGTCATGAGTAAGTTCCTGCGAGTGAAACCTGGGGTCTGCGACACTCGTGTGCTTGAAAAGTGGTGGTAGATTGATGGCCCATAGTCGTAAGCCCGCACCAACCCTCAGACGAGAGGGATACAGAAACGACGCGCCCATCGGGCTGATGACGTGGCGGGAAAGGAGAAGGGCGGTACTATAGTACCAATTGTTCACACTCGTGTGCTGTTATGCGTTTTGATCAATGTAAAGATAGAGGAAGTAACCCATAACTACCTATCAGCGGCAAAAAACTTGCGGAGCCGTGGGGGGCATGCTAGAATTGGCCTTGCATGCAACAGAAAAATAGAACGTCAGCCAGATGGTGACAGAAACGAGAGGAGCGCACATTGGAAGAGCAAAAAGGAAGGACATGGCCGAAGCGTGTAATAGATGCTATTAATCCATTACGCGATCCGAGTCTGTTGGTAGCTGCCGTATTAACGTTTATCGAAGAAGCGGGGCAGCCCTTCACATGGTACTCGATTATCATTGTGGCGCTCATTAACTGGCTGGTGGTACGGGGCGTGGTCTGGTTGGTGGTCAATTTTATCTTCGCCTCCACCTTTATCGGACGTCGCCTCTGGTGGGGAATACAAAATCCGCAACTGGCGTGGCGTCTGCTCGATGCCGTCGGGCATGAAGAGATTGTGATTGGTGGTTTGCCAGCGATGTCGGAGAGTGTCATCATGCAAGATGGCACGACGCTGCTGGCGCCAGTGTTGAGCGCGAGCGGCATTCAGATCGTCGGGGAGCTACCAGCAGGCACAGAGCTACCGATGTTGGGCATGCCAGGGGGACAAATGGGCAATGATATGTCGGGGTCGACGGATGCAGGCTTCTTCCCAGGGGTCAATCCCGGTATGTACGGCAATCAGAATGGCTACCAAGGGCAATCCTTCCAGCAGATGAATAATGGCTATATCAGCTCCCAGAACACCGGGGAGATGCAACCAGGATTCGGGCAGCGAAATTCGGAAGAAGAGGAACGATTGCGCCAACAACTGGCAGCCTACGAGCGTTTGTTAGAAGACTGGATGCAGTACACGGAAGATAAATGGCGTACCGTCAGCGATAGTCAGTTGGGCTGGAA
Source organism: Ktedonobacteraceae bacterium (assembly GCA_036272735.1). Classification (GTDB taxonomy): domain Bacteria; phylum Chloroflexota; class Ktedonobacteria; order Ktedonobacterales; family Ktedonobacteraceae; genus DATAYF01. The sequence continues at coordinate 1,529 of DATAYF010000117.1, read as the reverse complement.
ACCGCTCAGGGGCCGTTGGGGTGACTGGAACGATATCTTCCAGGATGTGTACGCAGCCAAGACCTCCGATCCGATGGCGAAAGCGGCCCAAGATGCTGGTGAAGCGACCGCGAGACGTTTTGATACCTCAAAAGACAAAGGCTCAGCGGCTTCCGCTGTCGCCTGTTTCATTCGTGATATGATGACGTTACGCAGCGGATTGGATATGGTTCAACAAACTGGAGAGCGAGTAGCGGAGACGACAGCCGCACAGCCAGTGGTGCAGCCATTCAACCAATCGTTTAGCAAAAAGCCCGGCGGCTCGCCCATGAACGGCAACAGCGGGTTTCATCCTCGCAGCACCCTTATCCGACGCCCATCGCAAATTTTTGTGGACGCCGATTCTAATTCATAGGACCTGATATGTATACATATTCTCCTCGCCTTGTGCACGTGCGCCCGGAAATAGACCACATGGCCGCTTATGTTCCAGGTGAGTCCCAGGAAGCATTTAGTGCACGTACGGGTATAGCAATTGATCAGCTTATCAAACTCAATAGTAACGAAAGCCCATATGGACCGGCCCCAGAGGTCATACAAGCCCTCAGTGACCATAAAAACTACAACAATTATCCCGATACCAATTCGACCGCCTTACGCAAGGCGCTGGCGGCCTACACCGGAGTGGACGCGCGCTACCTGATGGTGAGCCACGGGAGCAACGAACTGATTAATCTGCTGTGGCACATTTTCCTCTCCGTTGGTGACAACATTCTGTGTTGCCCCCCAACCTTCTCACTCTATACATCCATCACTACCTTTTGTGGCGCGTCCGTGTTGGAGGTACCACGCACGGAGCGCTACGAACTGGATATCGCCGCCATTCGAGCGGCCCTGACTCCCGAAACCAAGTTGATCGTGCTGTGTTCACCCAACAATCCAACCGGCAACCTTGTGCCTGAAGACGACGTACTGGACCTGTTGGATACTGGACGCATCGTGGTGGTCGATGAGGCCTACACCGAGTTTTCCAAGCGACCAAAAGGGCTAGCGCACCTGGTACCCGAATATTCAAACTTGATCGTTACGCGCACCTTTAGCAAGTGGGCTGGCCTGGCTGGCCTGCGCATCGGCTACGGCATCTTCCCCGAATGGATCATCTCCTACATGAAGCGCGCACAGTGCCCGTTCGAGGTGAACGCTGCCGGGCATATCGCCGCCATCGAAACATTGAAACGCCTGGATTATGCACAGGACAGGGTACAGCGCATTGTCGCCGAGCGCGAACGGCTCTTCCAGCTACTCGCCAGCTACTCGTTCTTGCAGCCACTCTCCTCACAGGGCAATTTTATATTGACGGAAATAGATGAGGATGAGGTTCGCATCGAAACATTGAAAGCGAAGGTTGAGTCGTACGGGATTATGCTGCGTTACTTCCAGAATCCCTACCTAAACAACTTTGTGCGCCTGACCGTTGGCAAGCCCGAACATACCGATAGGCTAGCCATAGCGCTAGCGGAGCTTTAGAAATAGAGGGATAGGCAAAAGGG
>DATAYF010000116.1:0-9195 GCA_036272735.1 Ktedonobacteraceae bacterium | reverse complement strand
ATCTGATAGAAGGGGGCGTTCCTTGTTTGGGGCTTGGGCACCGGGGTACCGTAGCCACTTGACAATAGTTGCAATTTGACTGTATAATGATTGCATGAAAGACGATATCAAAGCACTCACATTGCGCTTTCCTGCTCACATATTGGAGCAGTTGAAAGCAATTGCGAAACGGAACAATCGATCTCTGAGCAAAGAGATCTTGACAGCAATGGAAGAGCACATCAAAAGAAACCAGAAAGGCAAATAGGCAGTGAGTAAGCAGAAGCGGGCGTACAAGTATCGGTTCTCTCCGACCGCTGAGCAAAGAAGCATTCTGGCTCAGACGTTCGGATGTGTCCGCTTCGTATATAACTTCGGATTGTATACCCGCTCTACTGCCTACAAAGAACGTGGCGAAAAGCTTAACTATAATGCGCTTGCTGCCATGTTGCCTGATCTCAAGAAACACTATCCTTGGCTCTCTGATGTCTCCAGTGTGCCTATTCAGCAGTCGCTTCGGCACCTGGATACAGCCTTCAAGAACTTCTTCGAGGGACGTGCAAAGTACCCAACCTTCAAGAAAAAGCAGCATGCGCAGTCGGCTACCTATGCCGCTAATGCCTTCAAGTGGGACGGGAAATCTCTCACACCGGCAAAAATGCAAGAGCCTCTGTATATCACCTTCCATCGAGACCTTCCCAAGGATTGCAAACCCAGCTCGGTCACGATCACCAAAGATTGTGAGAACCGCTACTTTGTCTCGATCCTGGTAGAAGATGACATCAAGTCCTTGCCAGTGACAAACAAACAAGTGGGTCTTGACCTTGGCTTGAAATCGATGGTGACCCTCTCGACTGGCGAGACGGTGGGTAATCCCAAATTCTTTGCCAAGGATGAGAAGAGACTGGCAAAAGCCCAAAGGCGACATGCCAGGAAGAAGAAAGGCTCTAAGAACAGGGATAAGGCACGCCTCAACGTAGCGCGTGTTCACGCCCGTATCAATGACCGTAGACGCGACTACCAGCACAAACTCTCGACACGCATCGTTCACGAAAACCAAGTGATCTGCATCGAGAGTCTGGCAGTCAAGAACATGGTCAAAAATCACTCGCTGGCAAAGTCCATCAGCGATGTGGGATGGGGCGAGTTCGTCCGTCAACTGGAATACAAATCCAAGTGGTACAGTCGAACCTTGGTCAAGATTGACCGCTTCTTCCCATCGTCTAAAACCTGTCATGCCTGCAAGCATGTACTAGACTCCTTAACCTTGGACATACGTGAATGGGTATGTCCCCAATGCAGCGTAGTTCACGATCGTGACACCAACGCCGCGATGAACATTCTGGCCGAGGGGCTCTCGGCGGCTGCCTGTGGAGGGAGTGTAAGACCAACTCGGGCGAAAGCTCGTCTGGCGACTCCCATTGAAACAGGAAACTCTCATTCGTGAGGATGAGAAGCCCCTGGCTTCAGCCATGGGGAGTTGTCACTAGCCGATATCGTTGACATGCTGCAAGAGACAATATGCACGCGTCAATGGATAATAACCGCCATAACTCCATAGGCAAACATGAGGACCCCCGGGGGGTCCTCATGTTTGCCTATGGAGTTGTGAAAATTGTGTGAAAATACACATGGAAAGGGGGCGTATAATGCAGAAACATTCTACCATCAATGGCGTCACATTGGCGCTGATGCAGGCAAACATTGTTGAAATACGCGCCGACGCGATTGTCAACGCGGCAAACCAGGCGCTGGCAGGCGGTGGCGGTGTTGACGGAGCAATCCATCGTGCAGGTGGGCCGAGAATTATGGAGGAATGTCGCGCTATTGGCGGGTGCCCTACAGGGGGCGCAGTGGTAACAACTGCTGGGAACCTGCCAGCAAAATATGTTTTCCACGCCGTCGGCCCAATCTACGGCTATGACGAGGGTCCTGACGAACTGCTTCAGAGTGCCTACCAGACCTGCCTCGACCTGGCAGAGCAGTATCACCTGGAGAGTATTGCTTTCCCTTCGTTGAGCACCGGAGCCTTTCACTATCCCCTAAAAGAGGCGGCGACGATTGCTTTGCGTACGATCATAGAGCATTTCAAAAAACAAACTGGCTTGAAGCAGGTGACGATTGTCCTTTTTGACCGCAAAGCGTATGAGGTGCATGAGCGCGTGTTGGAGCAGCTACTTTTGTGAGGAAGTAGAGCGGCTGACGCAGGCCCTGGATATCTCACGCTGTTCGCTTGAGCGTCTGCCAAATGGAGGCGTCTTTTTCTCCGTGACGCATCCTCCATTTGGCTATGAAGGGAGTGAAGCGCAGCGACTGTTTCTCTTAGGAGAAGATATATTAAGCCTGGACCAAACAGAGGAGCGCCCGCTGACCGACGAGGTGATCAAAGAGGGGACCGAGTACTTCCAGCAAGCGCTAGAAGAGGCTGATCTCGATGAGGTTAAACGATACTTTCAGCGTGCGCGGATGATCTACTCCGCCATTCAAGATACGTCCAATGCTGAGAAAGTGGAAAACCGGCTCCGCTGGCTTGAGGCCGTTATAGAAAAGAGGCGGCAGCAGCCATTCTGATATGCCTACATAGATTCTGGTATACAATTCATCCATTAAGCCAGGATCTATGGCGACTTTTACGCAATGACTATCTCTTAAAAGGGGGAAATTTCTCAGCCAAAACCCCCTTTACAAATCGCGACTGTTATGGTAACATACAGTTCGCTAAGGGGATGTAGCTCAGTTGGGAGAGCGCGACAATCGCACTGTCGAGGTCAGGGGTTCGAGCCCCCTCATCTCCACTTACCTGTTTGCTCACAATACGCAGATGTACCATGGTGGTCACTCACTGCCTTGCAAATCGCAAAGCTGTATGTTATAGTAGTACTTGCGATGATCAGGAGTAGTAGGTCGCTGTAGCACAGAGATCAGCCGGATGGTGCAAGGCTGCAACAACAATAATAGACCGAACTCGCCTGTGAGCAACACGTGTGAACGTACTTGATGGACTCATATCATAAAAGCCAACGCACAAGTGCCTAGCACGGTCGGGACGCCCGTTACAGCGTACACGAGAGTAGATTCAAAGCGTACTCATACCACGTTTCCAAGCAAGGGCCTGTAGCGCAGCTGGAAGAGCGCCTCCATGGCATGGAGGAGGTCAGGGGTTCGAGCCCCCTCAGGTCCACCATTTATGTACGCCCGAATCGAAAATCAGGGTGGTACCACGGAAAGACCTTTCGTCCCTCATAAGGATGAAAGGTCTTTTTGTTTTCGGTAAAAGAGATTTTAAACGGAGGCTTGCTTTGATTACACGCACCAAATACGATCCTAAAGAGATCGAGCACAAATGGCAGACACAATGGGAGGCCGAGAAGCTGTATCATGCCTCCGATGACGCGCCCAAACCAAATTTTTATCACCTGGTGATGTTACCCTATCCCTCCGGCGACCTGCATATGGGCCACTGGTATAACTACTCGCCATTCGATACCTATGGCCGCTTCAAACGTATGCAGGGCTACAATGTCATGCAGCCCATCGGCTTCGATGCCTTCGGCCTGCCCGCCGAAAATGCCGCCATTAAACGAGGCATCCAGGCGCGCACGTGGACGCTGTCTAATATCGCGAATATGCGTACACAACTGCGGGCGATGGGCGCACAATGGGACTGGGACCGCGAAGTAGTGAGCTGCCTGCCCGACTACTACCGTTGGACCCAGTGGCTGTTCCTGCAATTCTACAAACATGGTTTGGCCTATCGCACGAAAGCCGCCGCCAACTGGTGCCCCAACTGCAATACCACACTGGCAAACGAACAGGTGCTGGCCGATGGCACGTGCGAGCGCTGCGGAACGATGGTAGTTCGCAAAGAGATCGATCAGTGGCTGCTGAAAATTTCCGAATACGCCGAGCGCCTGCTGGATTTCAGTGGCGTCATCGACTGGCCAGAAAAAACGATCACGATGCAGCGCAACTGGATCGGGCGTAGCGAAGGCGCGGAGATGCGCTTCTCCACCGAGATTGCTGGTCAACGCACCGATATTCCGGTCTTCACTACACGCCCTGACACGATTTATGGCGCGACCTTCTTCGTGCTGGCTCCTGAGCATCCGCTGGTCGCGCAGATCACCACGCCAGAGCAACAGGCAGAGGTGACGGCTTATGTCGAGCGTGCCCAGCGCATGACCGAGATCGAGCGCATGAGCACCGAGAAGGAGAAGAGCGGCGTTTTCACCGGTGGCTACGTCACCAATCCGATCAGCGGCGAGCAGGTACCCGTGTGGATTGCCGACTACGTGCTGATGGGCTACGGCTCTGGTGCAGTGATGGGCGTACCAGCGCACGACCAGCGCGACTTCGAGTTTGCGCGCAAGTTTGGTCTGCCTATTCGCGAGGTCATCCGTGCAGAAGATGAGGAAGCCAGCGATCCCGCGACCTGGGAGCACGCCAGAGTAGCCCTGGGCGTGATGGTCAACTCCGGTCCCTTCGATGGTACACCCGGCGATCAATCCATCGCCAAAGTGATCAGCTATGCGGAGGAGCAGGGCGTCGGCAAGTCTATCGTCAACTATCGCCTGCGCGACTGGCTGATTAGTCGCCAACGCTACTGGGGCGCGCCAATTCCGATTGTCTATTGTCCCAAAGATGGCATGGTGCCGGTGCCAGAGGATCAACTGCCCGTCTGGCTGCCCGAAAATGTGCAGTTCAAAGCCACGGGCGAGTCGCCCCTGCGCTACGAGCCAGAGTTCGTGAATACCACCTGCCCCGTGTGTGGTGGACCAGCCACGCGCGAAGCCGATACGATGGATACCTTCATGGACTCGTCCTGGTACTTCCTGCGCTATGCTGATCCGCATAACGATCAGCAGGCATGGAGCCAGGAGACGCTGAGCAAATGGCTGCCGGTCGATCAGTATGTAGGCGGCGTCGAACACGCCATCCTGCACCTGCTGTACTCGCGCTTCTTCATCAAAGCGCTGCACGATATGGGTCATGTACAATTCGACGAGCCATTCCTGCGCCTGTTCCACCAGGGCATGATCCTGGGGGCTGATGGGCAAAAAATGTCCAAATCACGCGGGAACGTCGAGGCTCCCGACAAGTACGTCGCCAAGTATGGCGCGGACTCGGTGCGCTGCTATATGATGTTTATCGGGCCATTCGATGCTGGTGGCGTCTTTAAAGAGGAAAATCTGGAAGGCGTCTGGCGCTTCCTGAATCGTTTCTGGAACCTGATCAGCGATAGTTGGGTTAATCATCCCTCTGGAGCAGAGTCGGAGGAGAGCAAGGCCATCGTGCGCCTGCGCCACAAGACCATCAAGCGCTTCACCGAGGATCTGAGCAACTTCCACTTCAACACGGCACTGGCCGCGCTGATGGAGTGCAATAACGCGCTGATCAAACAGCAGAACAAGCCGATCGCCCACACGGCGGCCTATCGCGACACGGTGGAGACGATGATGCAACTGCTGGCTCCCATGGCTCCGCACATCACTGAGGAGCTGTGGCACCAGACAGGGCACGCTGGGAGCATCCACACGACGAGTTGGCCGACCTTTGACGAAGCCCTGACGCACGACGAGATTGTGACCCTGGTCGTGCAGGTGAATGGGAAGGTACGTGAGCGCATGGAGGTGGCCGCCGACATCAGCGAGGAGGAGGCGCGCAAGCTGGCACTGAGTAATGCGAAGGTGCTGTCCTTCATCGGTGAAACGACCGTACAAAAAATCATCTATGTTCCAGGCCGCTTGATCAACATCGTGGCCCGCAACGGGTAAAGCAAGTCTTATCAAAAAGAGCAAGGTTGAGATTTTTGTGAGATTATGCTCACAAAAATCTCAACCTTGCTCTTTTTCTATATATGATTACACAACAAACAGACAAGTAATGCGTATATATAGCAGAGAGCAAGATGACGGCATTGCCACAGCAATTTTATGCATTCGGTCATGCTAATGGAACTTTTTCTCTGATCCAAACGTATATTAATGCAGATAACTCACGTGTGAGTATCTCCAATAGTAGAGGCAATGGACAACGAGTCATCTACACAAATGGAAAGTGAGATAATTCACACTGGGAGTGTTATTTAATTGCTGTTCACAGCTTTTGTTTCCGCTTATACTTTGCTGGTAAAGAATACAGTGGTGAGGTTGTTCGCAGGGAATAAACAAGCGGTAAATTGTATTTTATAAAGTGAGACCTCGAACGTTTATCCTAGTAGCAGGTCCACTGATCCAGGTAAGCAAGGCTAACGGAAATAAGCAGTGGCGGAATGATATGAGAGGCGTAGGTGGAAGGATACAAGTTATGAATACACAGCCTTTAGAACTAATTACAAGTGTCGATAATGCAGTAACAGAGCCAACCGAAACGGATGAACTCACCTATCGCGGTTTTACGCAAGATGAAATTGTATCGCTCCTCTGGTTGCGCCAGTGGTATCAAAACGGTGGGAGTGATCGCATGGAGCTGATCCGCAATTTAGAGTTTATGAAATATCTGGTCAACAATAAGCTGCTGGTACATTAAGGTCACTATTTTTCTGTAAGTAACACGGTATGCAAGTTTTTTGGCCGCCTTCGGCGGCAGGGAGAAGGGTGAGTGGGGACACCCCATACCCCGCCAGGGGCTGCCGCCTCTGGACCCACTCAAAAAACTTGCATTTTGTTTTAGGCGACGCTGCCGAAGTGTTGCGAAAACCAGAACTGCGAAACCGCCGCGAGCTTGGTCTGAAACGGCACACTGGCTCTTTTGGTAAACACGTCGTAGTTATTGGTGGCGATCCGTTCGAGGATACTATGGTAGAGCGAACTACTCAAGCGTATGGCGAGCCTGCAATCGGAACTGAGTAACGCTATGCCTGGCTGCGCACACCGATAATATTGCTCAGCACGCGCTATTTGGAAACGCAGCAGGTCACAAAATGCCTCGTTGATGGTTCCCGCCCTCAAGTTCCCTTCGCTGTAGCCAAAACGCGCCATCTCGTCCAGCGGTATGTAAATACGATCACGTCTCGCGTCCTCCCCAATATCGCGTAAAATATTGGTGAGTTGCAACGCGACCCCCAATTCAACGGCACGAGGCAGCGCCTTTTCATGCTGATAGCCAAAAATAGGACTTGTGAGTAGGCCAACCGTACCCGCAACACGATAGCAGTAGAGGTAGAGCTCTTCAAACGTCTGGTAACGCTTCACGGTGAGATCCATCTCCACCCCTTCAAGCAGATCTAATACTGGCCGAAGCGGGACAGCATAATGCTCAAGCATATCGCCCCAGGCCATCTGTACGAGTCCCTCCGCTGCACCACCACGCGTATATATCTGCTCCAATTCCTTCCGCCAGTAATCTAACGCTCGTTGCGGGGAAGCCGCACCACTTAGATGTCCATGTGCGGCTGTAACAACCTGAGAAGCCACAGCCTCATCGACGATGTCGTCGACGAGGCGACACAGGGCATATACCGCCCAGATCGCACTGCGCTTTGGCTGAGGCAGAAAAACCGATCCCCAATAGAAGGTCTTGGACGCTCGTTGCGTTACGCGGCGGCAGTGTTCATAGGCATCCCTCACCTGCTCCTGGCGCATTCATACACTCCTATATTGCGTTTTTTATTATGTTGTGGAAAGATAAGAGAGATATGTGTTAACCCTGCTATATTGCTACTCTAAGTCTACCACGTCTTCCAACCATACAAGGTATCTCTCCGTCACGTTGCTAGCATCATTACTAACACAGATGTTGTATGGTGGTCACAATGGGTAACATAATTTTTATAGGATGATAAGGTACATCGAACTAAAATGCCTCGACGTACGTAGATAAAGATGACATATGGATGAGGCCCCTTGTATTCGCACTGCATTTGCACTATAACAGAAGACAATCAAAGAGAACTACCTTTCCGAAGAACTGAGCGTTAGCTAGACGCACAGCGTCGTTGTTTTTCGGAATAAGGAATTTAGTAAGGACTTTTATGCGCATTATTCTCTACCTTGGCAAAGGTGGCGTCGGGAAAACGACGGTCTCTGCCACCACCGCAGTACGCTCCGCCGCGCTAGGCAAGCGTACCCTGGTCGTTAGCACCGATCTAGCCCATAGTCTCGCCGACTGCTTGAACGTGCCTTTGACTTCCGAACCGCAAGAAATCGCTCCCAACCTCTGGGCACAAGAGGTCAATGTGCTCGACGAGATGCGTCGGGGCTGGGGTAAAGTGCAAGAATCCATGACCAGGACGCTACGCAACCAGGGCATCGATGGCATCATGGCCGAAGAACTGGCGATCATCCCCGGCATGGATGAAATCGTCAGCTTGATCAATATCTACCGCAATGCCAAAGAGGGCAATTTCGAGGTCGTGGTGATCGATGCCGCCCCAACCGGCGAAACCGTACGTCTGCTCAGTATGCCCGATACCTTCGAATGGTACGCCGGTCGCCTGAAAAGTCTGCGAAGCGGCACGCTCAACCTGGCACGGCCGCTCATCAAGGCGTTCTTGCCCAAAACCGAAATCCTCGATGCCGTGCAAAAACTCAGCGAGCGCGTGAAAACGCTGCGCACTGTGCTTGGCGATCCCGCCATCAGTTCCTATCGGCCCGTGGTCAATCCTGAACGCATGGTGATCAAAGAAGCACTGCGCGCTGAGACCTACCTCGCACTCTTTGGCTACCCTATCGACGCGGTGGTGTGTAACCGTGTCATTGGCGCGGGCGACTATCAGGATACCTTTATGCAAGAGATGTATCACAATCAGGAAAAGCTGCGCCAGCGCATCCACCAGACCTTCGCCCCCTTGCCTATCTGGGAGGTTCCCTACTACTCGCACGAAATCCTCGGCGTCACGCAATTGCGCGAGCTTGCCGACGCTGTCTTCGCCGACCAGGACCCCACGGACATTCTCTATCGTGGCCCCATTCAGGAAATCATTCACGAAGGCGATACCTATATTCTGCGCCTGCCGTTGCCGCACGTCGAAATGAACAAGGTCAATATGACGAAAAAAGGCGACGAGATGATCGTCGAGATCGGCAATTTCAAACGCGACATCAGCCTGCCAACCGTGCTCGTCAACCAGGAGGCGACGGTGGCAAAGTTCGTCAATAAAGCGCTGGAAATTCACTTTAGCGCCCCAGCCGAAGTCGATAAAACAGCGTAATACATGCGCGCAACATATAAAGGAACATTAATGGTTTCCGGAAACCATTAATGTTCCTTTATATG
>DATAYF010000115.1:0-4639 GCA_036272735.1 Ktedonobacteraceae bacterium | reverse complement strand
CTCACGCCAATTGACAGGTTGGCGGGAAGAACATCCTGGTAAATGACGCGAAGGGCGGATCTGACACACATCTAGTAAATGATGAGCTTTTTCGATGGGCAAGGTCTCTTCATCTTCGCACGAAAGCAGAGGAACAGCCACAGTCATTGAGGCACGTTCACCAAATGTATGCCAGTTCCTGGGTTTTCAGGCGAAGTTTACAGGAAAGGTTCAATCTTTGTGAAGACCGCTGTAGTGCTATGTTCCTCAAGTGGTGGTAGAATAAAGGAAGAGGGGGGTAAAGATAGGAGGAAAGCGATGCCGAAGATCTTAAGAGTGCGAGCGCCTGTGGACGAGAAGGAGGAACGCTGGGTGCGCAAGATGGCGGTCAGCCGACACGGACCTGCCGATTGGATTGTTCATGCCCAGATCGTCGTGCGAAGCTGGGACGGGGAGCGGGTGGAGGCAATTGCCGAGGCGTTGGGATGGAGTGATCAGACCGTGCGCCGTCGACTCCATCGCTTTGAGTGTGACGGGATCGAGGGCCTGGGAGATCGACCCCGATCTGGACGTCCCCGCCGCTTGACGATGGAAGATGACAGTCGGATCATTGCCCTGGCCAGGTCTGCCCCACCTGGTAAACTGGAGAGGTACTCAGGTGGGAGCCTGGATGTCCGTGATGAAGAGGGAGAGGCTCAGTGGAGCTTAAATGCGTTGGCTCGGGCGGCCAAGGAGGCTGGGATCAGGGTCAAACGCAGCCAGATCCGCCGCATTTGCTTGCGCGAAGGGGTGCGCTGGCGTCGAACGCATAGTTGGGGCGACAGCTCAGATAAAGACTTTGTCCCAAAAGGCTAGCGGTCGTCAGCCACTACACAACGCCACCCGAAGGTTCGACGACCATCTGTGCCGATGAATTAGGGCCGGTCTTGCCCCGTAGCTTTCCCCCGGCGCCCGGATGGTCAGGGGATGGGCACCGGATCAAGGCACCCCTGGAATATAGCCGAGGGCTTGAGAAGACCTGGATAGATGCGAGCCTTACGGGTGAGAGATGGCAAGGAACTGACCCGATGTGCGGCTTCGCGCAATTCTAAAGGCTACATCGCTTTGCTCAGCGATATCGAGGCTGATAATCCCAAAGGAGACCTCTTCGTGATCACGGACAAGCCTTCCCAGTCATCTAAGCGCCGAGACCAACGCCTGGCTGGTAGAGCATTCGCGCATCCACCAGATCTTCATTCCCACTGGGGCGTGCTGGCTCAATTTACAAGAGGGCTGGTTGGGGTCTGTGGGCGCCTCTTCCGCCGCGATGCGCTCTCCGGCCAAAGTTTTGCCAACCACAGCGAGATCGACCAGGCCAGGAGCGTGGCGACGGCGCAACTCAATGCTCGTGCCGAGCCGTGGGTGTGGGGACGGCCTCCCAAGACCCCTCGGCATCGGCGATGGCTCTTTTCTTATCGTATTTGAGGAATGTAGCACTATGCTATCACAATGGTGCCTTCAGTAACCGTGCCGGTTGTATTTATCGCAAATACTCTGGCGTATGGAGGTTCGGGATGCAGACGTAGCGAAAAAATAACATACAAATAGCCGCTACGTTTCGCCCACTCGATATCGCGCGGCGAGGGATATGCTTCGGAACGAGGATGCGAATGATAATAGACCATATCTCCATCATAGGCATCGATATCATTATAAATACGAACAATATCAGCCTCGCTAATGATAGAAAAATCGTCAGGTTGCTCGGCTGCATTGGTCGTTGGATAATTTTTGACAACCAGCCCGTCTTGCGATCCCAACGCACCACACGCCTCATCGGGATAACCTTCGAGGACGTGCGCAATCATCTCCTGGTAGATCGACGCTGGGATGCGCAATACAAAACGCTCATCACTTACCATAAAATTTTTGCCTCTAGCTCTTCTTCAAGATTATCCAACTTACGCGTCCAGAGATCTTCACTCAGGTACTTCCAACCGCCATCCGCCAAAATGACCACGATCTTGCCACGTTCCATGCTCGTAGCGACGCGCACAGCGGCATGCAGCGAAGCGCCACAAGAAGGACCGGCAAAGATGCCCTCTTGATCCTTGAGCTGGCGTGTGCGGCGAATCGCATCTCCACTAGAAACGAGCGTCTTCGCGTCGAGCAGCGATTGATCGAGTACAGGGGGTACAAAGCCATCTTCCAGGCTGCGCAATCCCTGCACACCGTCACCCTGCAAAGGTTCGGCAGCAACAACCTTGATTTCCTGGTTGTACTCTTTTAAACGCCGTGCCACGCCGGTCAGCGTGCCACCAGTCCCCAACCCCGCCACAAACACAGCAACGTCGGGCAGATCGTGCAGGATCTCCACAGCCGTACCCAGGTAGTGTGCACGAGGGTTGGCCGCGTTTCCATACTGATAGAGCATGACATAGTTTGGATCTTTATCAGCCAACTCTTTGGCTAACCTGACCGCGCCATTGCTGCCCTGCGTACCATCCGAGAAGATAATCTGCGCACCATACAGTTCGAGCATCTGGCGGCGCTCTTTCGTAACGTTATCAGGCATGACCGCAACAAACTGGTAGCCCTTGACGCGCGCAATCATTGCCAGCGAGATGCCAGTGTTGCCGCTCGTTGGCTCAAGCAACACCGCGCCAGGTTTGAGTTGACCACTGGCCTCGGCCTCTTGCACCATCTGCAAAGCTACACGATCTTTAATACTGCCCGAAGGATTCATTCCCTCTAGTTTTGCATAAATCTCCACACCAGGCCGTGGGCTAAAACTCTTCAGCTCCACCAAAGGCGTATTCCCTATCGTTTCCAGTATGTTGCTGTAGCGCATGAGCTTCTCCTAGCACCCACCAGCCATCGCAGGCAAGAGCGTCACCGTATCGCTAGCTCCAACCGGCGTAGACAATCCTTGCAAGTAACGCACGTCCTGATCGTTCACATACACGTTGACAAAACGGCTCAATTCCTGATCGGGCTGAATCTGCTCTTTCAAGTCAGCATGACGCTGAAATAAATTAGTCAGGACCTCGTCCAACGTGCTCCCTTCGACAGTTACAGATTTTGCTCCGCCAGCGGCTGAACGCAGGACGGGAGCCAGACGTACATTTGCCATCAGTTTCTCCTCTATCTTCATCGCACGAATACTACAGAGTTTGTGCGGGGCGAAGAAACCATCGTCCCGCAGCATATACGCTCAAATTATTATTACGCTGGAACTGCACATACATCAGCGTAGGTGGGTAGGTTTTCGGGGTGCCCATGCTCGCCGCAAGCCGGGCAAGCCGGATCACGGAACAGACGCAACTCGTTGAATTCACCCTCCAAGGCATCATACATAAGCATGCGGCCAACAAGCGGCTCCCCAATATGCAGCAGCAGCTTCAAAGTCTCCGTCGTCTGCAACAAGCCGACCACGCCAGGCAACACACCCAATACGCCCGCTTCAGCACAACTGGGAGCAAGCGCGGGAGGGGGTGGCTCGCGATACAAACAGCGATAACATGGCCCTTCATAAGGTTGAAAGACGGTGGCCTGGCCCTCAAAACGGAACACACTTCCATGCACGACCGGCTTGTGCGCGATCAGCGCAGCATCGTTGAGCAGGTAGCGTGTGGGGAAGTTGTCGGTGCCATCAACAATCACATCGTAATCGGCAATGATACGCGCAACGTTCGTTTCGTCCAGGCGCTCGATGTAGGTGACCACCTTCACGTCGGGATTCAACGCTTCAATGGACTCGCGTGCCGATTCCGCCTTGTATTGACCGATACGCTGGGTGTTGTGGATAATCTGGCGCTGCAAGTTGCTCTCTTCGACGACGTCGGCATCGATAATGCCAATCGTTCCCACACCAGCCGCCGCGAGATAAAAGGCCGCAGGAGCACCAAGGCCACCCGCACCAATCAGCAGCACTTTCGAGTCGAGTAGCTTCAACTGACCGGCCTCACCAACCTCCGGCACGAGCAAATGACGACTATAGCGTTTGGACTGCGCCTCACTCAAGATACGCGGGGTCACGAACTCGTAGCCATTGCCCTTCCATTGTCCAAACCCACCAGCCATCGACACCACATTATCGTAACCCATCTGCCGCAACGTGTTGCCAGCGATGAGCGAACGAGTTCCACCGGCACAATAGAGCACGACAGTCTTGTCTTTATCTGGAACCGCCTCTTCCACCTGCAATTCCAGAAAGCCACGTGGCACATGTACAGCACCTGGAATGTGGCCATCATTCCATTCATACTTTTCACGTACATCGATCAGTGCAAAATCTTGCCCATCAGCGCTACGCTGTTCAGCAAGCTTCTCATGCACTTGCGCCGGTGTCCATTCCGGCACCTGTTGGCGTGCACGGCGCAGGATCTCACGAGATGCATCACCCATGTCGCTTTACCTCTTACCTCATAGTTGACTAAGTAAATCAATTTAGTTTTCAAAGTAGCTAACAAAAGAGTACCATGCCAAATTTTTGCTTGTCAAGGATTGTTGAGTTACCTAAGAGGGCCGCTACACTTCTTTGTCAGTTACTTGATACGCTACAATTGCAGTATTTTCATTAACCACAACACGTCCTCATCAGGATTTATTCCCTATGATAGTGGTCCTCCCATTATAGAAAGAGCCGACTAAATGGGAAAGTTTAGTCGGCTCTTTCTGT
>DATAYF010000114.1:0-5746 GCA_036272735.1 Ktedonobacteraceae bacterium | reverse complement strand
AATATATTTCTTGTATGACCAAACCGTATGCAAAAAGCTATGATGGTTTTCTGAAAGTGAGACTCTGCATGTATCGTCGCGTACAGCGCACCCTATCGCAACGATCTCCAGGTGCCTATATATGGTTGTGTATACTGCTGTTTGTACTCTCCGCGTGCGGTGGTGGCGCGAGCGCCGCGAAGGCAACGCAGCCCGCAGCACAGCAAATATTGACCTTTCCAAATGTGGGAATTACCGATCCTGCAGTGCTCGATCCGGCGCTTGGTCCCGATCAAAATTCACAAATGATCGTAAACATGGTCTATAGTGGCCTGGTGCGGCTGAGCCAGGATGCCACTGTGTTGCCTGACCAGGCATCTCACTGGCAGATTTCTCACGACCAAAGAGTTTATACGTTTACGCTGCGTCCAGGAGTGAAGTTCTCTAATGGAAGGCCTGTCACTGCTCAATCCTATGTCTACTCCTGGACCCGCGCCCTGCTCCCTGCTGTGAGTTCGCCAACCGCGCTCCCTTCTATGCAGATGATCGAAGGTGCAGCCTCCGTGCACAGAGGGAAAACACAGACGTTGAGCGGCGTGCGTGCCCTCGATGATCATACGTTGCAGGTGACGTTGCAGCAACCCACACCGTATTTCTTGACGTCGCTGACCCAATCCGTTTTCTTTCCAGTCAATCAAAAGCTGGTGACGCGCTACGGCCAGAAAAATTGGTCGCGTATGATCGAGGGGAACGGCGTCGGCACGGGACCATTTATGGTCAAGCAGTGGCAGCATAATGTACGCATGGTGTTTGTGCCGAACCCGCACTACTACGGCCGTAAGCTGCACCTCGACGCGGTGAATATGTATTTCGTCAATGACCCGTCTATTGCCTTCGAGATGTACCGGGCGGGCCAGACAGATATGGTCTGGGACCTGCCCTTTAGCACTCTGGGTCCGGCCAGCATGCAGGCGCAGCAGTGGGAAACCGACTCACTCTTCTTCAATACGAAGACAGCGCCTTTCAACAATCTGAAAGTGCGCCAGGCGTTTGCTCATGCGCTTGATAAGTCGTTTATTGCCCATACCGCCTTCAAAAGTAATGTGAAACCGGCATACTCTCTCTTGCCGCCCGGCATTCCAGGGTATCAGTTTAACTATACTGGTTTGCCGTACGATAGATTTTTGGCGAAAGGCCTGTTGCAGCCAATCTATCCCGATGCTACTTCGATGCCTCCAGTCACCTTTTCGTATCCAAGCTCGCATCTGAATGAGATACAAGCGGCTGCGATCCAGCAGATGTTGGAGGTGAACCTGGGGATACAGGTCAATGTGCAGGCTATTGAGCCGACCGCGTATGACGATATGATGCAGAAGCATCTGATCCAATTCGGTTTTGTGCAGTGGGGGGCGAGCCTGGCTGACCCCTACGCGTACCTTGTGAACCTGCTCTCGACCTCTAGCCATAATCCTGGTCAGTGGAGCAATGCCTCGTTCGATCAGACCCTACAACAGGCCGAACAGGTCGGCGGCATGGCTCATAATAGGCTCTGCCACCAGGCGGAGCAGATTGCTCTTTCAAATGTGGCCTTGATGCCGTTGGATACGCCCACATTAGCGATGGTGCACTCGCCAAAGGTGCATGGCGTCGAGATCAACGGCAATGGCCTCTATTTCGGTGACTGGGGCGATGTATACATGTCGGCCTAAATCTTGAAAAGCATTTTTCCCCTCATTGTTGTAGAAAGTGTATTGATGTTTGCTGATGGTCCGACCGGACCATCAGCGTTCTTCTATATAAAATTATCACCCCGCACTCCGTGAGTTCTGTATATATTGCTGATCACTAATGGTCCGGTCGGACCATTAGTGATCAGCAATATAAGCTTCTGCCTGTTTAGATAGTAAATGTCAGCACGAATATATGAGCTTGAAAGCTGTTCAATAGGGGTGCTATACTAAAGGGCGACCGATCTATGTATGGTATGGGTCGTGATAACGCAATCTTTTTCATAGAAGAAGACGTATACTGACTGAATAGATCATATAGGGATGAGTCCCGGATCAATGATGATGGAAGCAATGGTGCTTCAGTGCGATGTTGCATTATGGCTTATGAGAAGCCAATGCCAAGGAGGATCTTTTTTTATGGCTGTTGAAGTAGTTAATCCGTATAGTATGGCTGTTTCTCAATTTGATGAGGCGGCTGATTTACTTGGGTTATCGCAACCCATGCGTGAGATTTTGCGTAAACCCAAAAGAGAACTCACCGTCAATTTCCCGGTGCGATTGGATAACGGCGATGTGCGCATGTTTACCGGGTATCGGGTACAGCATAATATAACTCGTGGTCCTGCCAAAGGCGGTATTCGTTTTAGCCCCGATGTTTCCATCGATGAAATACGTGCACTATCGATGTGGATGACCTGGAAATGCGCCGTGGTTGGCATCCCCTTTGGGGGGGCGAAAGGCGGCGTCATTTGCGATCCTCACCAGATGTCACGCGGCGAACTTGAACGCATGACGCGTCGTTATACGACCGAGATTGCCCTTCTCATCGGCCCCGATAGCGATATCCCTGCTCCCGACATGAATACCAACCCCCAGGTGATGAGCTGGATTATGGATACCTACTCGATGCACAAAGGGTATTCTGTTCCCGCTGTAATTACCGGGAAGCCGTTGGCAATCGGCGGCAGCGAGGGGCGTCTGGAAGCGACGGCACGTGGTGTGCAGGTGATAGCTCGTGAAGCCATGCGCGATCTGGATATGGCTCCGGAAAATTGTGCCGTGG
Source organism: Ktedonobacteraceae bacterium (assembly GCA_036272735.1). Lineage (GTDB taxonomy): Bacteria > Chloroflexota > Ktedonobacteria > Ktedonobacterales > Ktedonobacteraceae > DATAYF01. The sequence goes on along the minus strand of DATAYF010000114.1, from coordinate 2,974 downwards.
TCGTGCAGGGGTTTGGTAACGTTGGAAGCGTCACCGCCCGTTTGATGAGCGACATGGGCTGCACTATCGTAGGCCTGAGCGATATTAGCGGCGGTGTGTATAATCCACGAGGTATCAATATTCATCTAGCTTTACGCTATTCGCGCGAGCACGGGAACCTGGCGGGCTTGCCGGGTGCGAAGTCGGTGTCCAACAGTGAACTGCTCGAACTTCCCTGTGATATTCTCGTTCCTGCCGCGTTGGAGAACCAGTTAACGCGCAATAATGCTACAAAGGTACAGGCGCACCTGATTGTTGAGGCTGCTAATGGGCCTACGACGCCAGAGGCCGACCTGGTCCTCAACGAGCGCGGTATCACGATTGTGCCTGACATTCTGGCGAACGCGGGTGGTGTGACGGTGAGCTATTTCGAGTGGGTGCAGGATTTGCAGGGTTTCTTTTGGAGCGAGGCGGAGATTAATTCGCGCCTGACCGAAATTATGACCCGTTCATACCAGGCAGTGCATGATAAGTCTATTAGCCAGCAGGTCAACATGCGCATGGGCGCGTATCTATTGGCGGTTTCACGGGTGGCCGAGGCTACAGAGGCGCGTGGTGTGTATCCCTAGTGGGTTCAATCGCCAGAATTTTGAGCCACACCTCTTGTTTGCTATCGTCCTGCGTCGATTCCAGGCGAAAGATGATGTTCACATGTGTGTGGTGCTTGTAGGTGTCGCGTAGCTCGGCACCTTTCAATAGTGTCGCAAAGTACGCGATGTTGCTTGCGCTTGAACCGAGTTTCAAGCGCAAATTTTTTTTCTCGAAGCCGCTGGCCCAGGCACTCAGAAGCCGCACGCCCTCCATTTTGAAGGTAGGTTCGGGATTTCCGGCTCCGAACGGCGCAATTTCACGCAGTTCTTTGTACAGCTTATAATCAGGCTCGCGTTTGCTCAGCAGCAGGTCGGCCATGTGGGCCTGCTGTTCCAGCTTGCTTTCTGGCTGCTCCTCATCCTCGGTTACAACGCCTGTTTCATCGGGCTGCTGCACGCCCTCGATCAACGTACTGGCCTGGGCACCGCCGTGCAGGTACCAGTTAATGAGGTGCATGTGTAGATCCTCGATGGATGCGCTAGCAATCGTGAAGCCTGCTGCCTGGGCGTGGCCGCCATAGCGCTCAAGGTGCCCGCTAAACCCACGCAATGCCTCGATAATATTGAAGCCCTGGCGACTGCGTGCGGAACCGCGACTGAGCTGTGTTTGCAGGTCGTTTCTCAGGACCAGCACCGGCTTGTCGATCTCTTCTGCCAGTTTACCCGCCACCAGACCAATGATGCCTTCGTGCCAATCGTCTCCGTGCACCAGCACAATTGGGTGCCTGGTTTGCAGTGTGGCCTGTTCGCGTACGTGTTGCATAAGCTCGCTGGTCTCGGCCTGGCGCTGTTGATTGAGCGCTTCGAGTCGTTGCACGCACCTGGCCGCCTCTTCCATGTTATCGGTGGTCAGGAGATCGAAGGCAATGCTGGCGTGCTCCATGCGTCCAGCGGCATTGATACGTGGTGCCAGGCTGAACGAGATGTTGCGCTCCTGGATGCGTCCCAGGGTTAAGCCCGCGTGCTTGATAAGTTCGAGTAAGCCTGGTTTGGTGGTGGCGTTAAGATGTTGCAGGCCCAGGCGTACGAGCGTATGGTTCTCGCCTTGTAGCGGCGCGATATCGGCGACAGTTCCAATAGCGACGAGGTCCAGAAACTCCTGCACCTGCTCTTCTGGGCGTTTACACGCGCGATAGAGCGCTTGCACGAGCTTGAAGGCTATCCCTACGCCGCAGAGGAAACGCTCGCCATACTGGCAATCTGGACGCCAGGGATTGACAATCGCATAGGCGGCTGGTAACGGCGTAGGCGGCCGATGGTGGTCGGTGATAATCACATCGATGCCAAGCTGCTGAGCGTAAGCAACCTGCTTCACGTCCGAACTGGCGCAATCGGTGGTAATGATGAGTTGAGTGCCACGAGCTTTGAGTAGATCGAGGGCCGCCAGGTTTAAGCCGCAGCCATCATACAAACGGTGAGGGATATGGAAATCCAGCACAGCTTCGGGTCGTTTGAGCGCGCGTAGGGCACGAAAGAGCAGCGCGGAAGAGGTCACGCCATCGGCGTCGTAATCGCCATACACGGTAATATGCTCACGCTTTGCCAATGCTTGAAGAATGCGCTCGACGGCCCTGGGCATATCGATGAGGGCCAGCGGATCGGGCGTTTCGTCATAGGTGGCGCGCCAAAACTTTGTCATGCCTTCTACAGATGTCAGGCCACGGTTATAGAGTAGTTGCGCCTGTATTGATGTGATTGTATGCTGTTTGGCTGCTTCAAATTGTTCTTTTGAGAGGAGCGGGAAAAGCTCCCAGGTATCAGGTGTTGGTGCTGGTATGTCCACAATTCTGTCCTTCGCGGTGCTAGTCAGGTAGTAAGCGTAAGAACACTTCGTTACCGAGCAGGCGACCGCGCTGACTAAGACGTAGCCACTCGTTGTCGTGTTCTAAGAGACCGGCGGTTTCTACCCGCTGTAAACGGTCGCCGACAAACTGCGCGAAGGTTTGTGCGAAGCGTTGTGCAAAGGAGGGAAGGTGCAGGCCCATGGCAGTACGTAGCGCGAGAAATGCTGTTTCCGACATAGCTTGCTCACGCGAAACCTCTTCGCTTTCCACCTCAGGGATGCGTCCAGCTCTTAATTGTTTTATGTAGGCAAGTGGTTCGCGCTCGTTAGAAAAACGCCTGCCATTAAAACTTGAGTATGCTCCCGCGCCCATACCAAAGTAGGGCAGGTTTTGCCAATAGGTGAGATTATGGCGGCTATGTTTGCCTGGCAAGGCCCAATTCGAGATCTCATAATTGATGTAGCCCGCCTGTTGTAAAAAGTCGTCGGCGTACTCGTACATGTCCGCGCACAAATCTTCGTCTCCAGGCACGATTTTGCCCTCGTGCGTCCAGGTGTAGAA
>DATAYF010000113.1:0-5020 GCA_036272735.1 Ktedonobacteraceae bacterium | reverse complement strand
GGTATCCAACTGAGCGGCCCTTGAGAAAAGTGTTCAGGGTCAAGGGCGATTCTCTGCCCATAGCTTTGGTAAATTGGAGCAGAAAACAGGGTTTGCGTGAGCATAGCAATCACCTTTTGGGGATCGCCACCGCTTTTCTTTACCGTTGTTAAAGCCTCTCTCATCGCCGTGGTGGCAGCAGAACCCATGAAGTTGCCACAGAGCTTCACGATAAGAGCCGCACCAATCTCTTCGCCAAAATCAAAGATGCCCTGACCCATAGCCTCAAGCAGGGGACGAACGCGTGCTTTGGCTTCTGCGGGCCCAGCCGTACAGATCCATAACAGTTGAGCCGCCGCCGCTTCGGGCCTGCCAAAAACGGGCGCTTCAACGTACACGTTGCCGTGCTGCGCGTGCACGGCGGTCAGTTTCCGAGAGAGTGTGGGCGAAACCGTACTCATTGAGAGGTGAATACCACCTGCTCCCAGATTCTGTAAAAACCCTTCGCTCATCACCACATCTTCCAGAGCCTCGTCGTTTGACACCACCGTGACGACCACGCCGCCAGGAGTCAGGGCATCAGCAGGGCGCGAGACGATCTCCGCTCCGAGCGCCTTGAACGGTTCAGCTTTGCTGGCGGTGCGATTGTAGATCTTGAGTTGATAGCCAGCTTTCAGTACATTGTGTGCGATGGGCAGACCCAGAGCGCCAAGTCCAATAAAGCCAATGGTTTCGTTCATCTGTATCCTTCTTTCCTTCCTTGTGACTGATAAGGTGCTTCCTCGTGCAATGGCAATCCATGGATGGCTCGCGCTGACAAGCACCGAACAAAGAATATGATGTTGACGTTAACGTCATATTTATGGTAAAAAAATTAGGGGCGTTGTGCCTCATCCAGAAAGTGCTCAAAACGCGCAATAGTGGCCTGCAATTCGCTCCGAAATTGCTGCAACCCGCCTATTTTGCTCTCAGCTTCCTGCAGATGTTTGCGGAGCATGGTGAGGATTTTTTGTTTGGGCTGGATGCCACTTGGGTCCGTAAAGTAGAGGTCAATCACCTCACCAATCTCTTCAAGGCTGAGTCCGAGCCGCTTGAGCTGGTCAATTTTGTGTAAGCGAGCAAGCGTTTCTTCGCTATAGTAGTGATGACCATGACCTTCGCGCTTGCCTGGCGCAAGCAGCCCGATACTCTCATAGTAGCGGACCGTGCGCTGGGTGACGCCTGCCAGTTCCGCCAGGTCGCCAATTCGCATGAACTGATCCAATTCTGCACCTCGAAATGTGACGTTAACGTTATATTTCGAGTATACTGCGGCGAGATGGCCTTGTCAAGAGCATGCTTTACATACATACATAGGGATCTCTCGGAAATAACTTAACAGCATGAGGAGGATGTGATATCCTTCTCGGCATGATGCAAGTGGATCGAAGAGACAAATATCAGCAGATGCATGCGCTCTTGAACGAGAAGCAATGGAGACAGTATCTGGCCCTGGAAGCCAAAGAGCGAGGATCAGTGGCGCAAGTCGCGCAAGAAGCACAGGTGTCCCAAAATACGATCCGGCGAGGGATCAGAGAAGTGGAAGCGGGAGAGGGCTATACCCCAGGGCAGAGGCAGCGAACAGAAGGGGGCGGACGAAAAAAAGAAAGCGAGAAAGATCCCACGCTGCTCTCGGATTTGGAAGGACTCCTGGAGCCCAAAGGCGATCCGATGAGTCTGCTCAAATGGACCTGTAAGAGTGTGGCGCATCTGAAAGGAACGTTGCACGCGATGGGGCATACCATCGCGGATACGGCGCTGCGCGATGTGCTCCGCTCACGCGGGCTACCGGCTCGTAGCCAATAAGAAGAACCTTGAAGGCACTGCGCATCAAGATCGTGATGCCCAATTTGCCCAGATCAAGCAGAAGTGCGACCAATTTGAGGCGTGTGGCGATCCGATCATTTCCGTCGACTGCAAGAAAAAAGAACTCATAGGCACCTTCAAGAACAACGGGCGGGAATGGCAGGCAAAAGGAGAAGAGACGAACGTCAATGTGTACGACTTTCTTTCGCTCGCCGATGGCAAAGCTATTCCGTACGGCATTTATGATCTGGTTCATAACCGAGGCTTCGTCAACGTAGGGATCGATCATGACACGGCAGCGTTTGCCGTGGAAAGTATCAGGAGATGGTGGCAGCAGTCCGGCAAAGCGCTCTATCCCGAGAAACGCAACCTGCTCATTACCGCCGATGGGGGCGGTTCCAACGGGGTCAGAAATCGGCAGTGGAAGAAGAAGCTCCAGGAGCTTGCCAATGCAGAGCAGATCGCGATGACGGTGGCGCATTATCCGCCTGCCACCAGCAAATGGAACAAGATCGAGCATCGGCTCTTTTCCTTTATCTCGATCAATTGGCGTGCGAAACCCCTCACGTCTCTGGAAGTCGTGCTTGAGCGTATCTCTCACACCACGACCACTGAAGGCTTAACGGTGACCGCTGTCAAAGATAGCCAGACCTATCCCACCGGTCTGAAAGTCACCGACGAGGAACTTGCTGCTCTCAATCTCTTCAGCGATGCCTTTCATGGAGAGTGGAACTATACCATCAAGCCTCAAGCGAGATAATCATCTTGGTACATCAGCCCAAGGCTCGTCCATTTTTGGGCTCAAGGGTGAGTCATGCGGGTGAAGGTTCTCGCCACCCGCTTTCCGCCTGAAGCGACCATTCCAACCTTTGGAGGCATCGCGTCGTTTTGACCTTTCCAGTTTTCCCTCGCGCAAAGAGAATAGACTGGTACATTCTCGCGCGCCTCGCGGGGAGAAACGGAACGATTGAAAGGAGTTCTTATGATGAACGAACCCATCACGACGCTAGACACGCGCTACAGCGAACCGGACGGAGTGGTCACGTCGTGGGAGCAGACGCGTCGCGTACTCGAAACCTCCGAGCTATTTTGGCTCTCGACGGTGCGGACCGATGGTCGCCCTCATGTCACACCCGTCGTTGCTGTCTGGCACGATGGAACCATCCACTTCAGCTCTGCCGACACTGAGCAGAAGGCCATCAACCTGCGGGGGAACCCGCACGTGATTTTGACGACTGGCTGCAACCGTTGGGAGGAAGGGCTCGACGTGGTGATCGAGGGCGAGGCCGTCCGGATCACCAATCATGACAGGCTCGAACAGCTCGCCAGGGTGTGGGCCACCAGGTGGGACGGACGATGGCAATATCTTGTACGCGACGGCTCCTTTTACCACCACGATGAGCACGAGGTCCTCCCAGATTCGATTTTCGTCTTCTCGGTCAAGCTCACCAAGGTCTTCGCGTTCGCCAAAGGCCACTTCAGCCATACTCGTCACCAGTTCTAACTTCTCGCGTCGCGTCGCCACGCGACATGCATTGGCCGCGTTCTGTCTCAACCGATGGAGCGCGGTTGTGTTCGAACCTTCACAAAATGACCCACCCTTGAGCTGATGTACCATCATCTTATTTCCGTGTGGCTCCATACATACATCAGCTTTTTGCAGACGTGTTATAATCTGAACAAAACGATGCGGAGGGAATCGCCTTGAACCTGGTACTAGCACCTTATGTGACGCAACTTGCTCGTTGGTCCCAAACGGGCCGTCATATCCTCGCCCAATTCGACGAACAATCCGTCGTTGTCTATCAAGCGTACCAACCCTCCATCGGTCGTTTTGCGGCGCAGCATGGGTACTTTGGCGGCGAATTTTCTCTTACGCGCATGTCGTGGATCAAGGCGAATTTTCTGTGGAGCATCTTATCAAATTTACCGATGGATGCTATACAAGCTCCAGTAAGAGTATAAGCCCCACTCGGATTCGTCGCATTCACCGGATTATCCCCCGCATACACATACGGATTGGCTTTCGTCGCCTCCTGCAAGCTGCCCCCGATGGGTGTGGCTTGTGTCCATCGCGTGAACAGCGGACCGTAGTAACGAATGCCGAACTTGGTCAGGCCGGTGGTGCTGTCGTAGTAGCCCATCAAATACTGCTAAAATTTCCGATGCCATCCCGATTGTTGTGTAAAGGCATCAAGCTTTTCCCTCGTGAATCTCTTCCCCTGACGTAACAAGAAGAGAAGCTTCCCACCACGAGAGAATCAGCCCCCTGCTCAATGTTTCCAGATTGAGCAGGGGGTGTGAACTCGCAGCTGAGGAGCGGCATTTGAGAGCGCGTCGATGCCTGGTGATGTATCAATGATGCCTAAGACTCGCGCCAGGCATCGAGGCGCCAGGGTGCTTGCCTGAACAGCCGCCACGCTCCCGCCAAGAACACGAGAGCGAACACCAGCAAGCCTGGCACAAGTAGAAACGCTCCGCGCACCAGATCATCCACTCCATCAACAAGTTGAATAAGGGCAATCAGTACCATGAAGCCGGCCAGCATCCGGCGAGACCTTACAGCGAGGAGAAAAAGCAACATGACGGCAAGCGCCAGGCTTCGTGCAAACATATAGTCTGCATAGACCCGCGCCGTCTCTGTCATCGGGCCCCCGCTCGCTAACAGTGTAGGATTTACCTTACTGATCACCGCACCGGTGAGGCTCAAAAGAGCCCCGAGTATGACGACGATGGAAACCCAGAGAGGAAAGCGCGCGATCGATTGAGGTGTTTGGAGATCGTCCGCCTGTGATGATGCAGAGGGGTTGGTCATGAGTGACACTCCTTATCTATTAGATGCCTCGTTCCGCCAGACGTTCCGCCTGGTTTTCTCCATTTTATCACTCCTACAGAAGATGTATCCGAAAGCATGCCTAATTATGCCAGAGAGAATAAAAGAAGTAGCATAACAAAACGAGGATGCCATCCTGATTGTTGAATCTTCCGCACTTTCCGTGCTCAACAATCAGGATGGCATCCTGTGGTAGAGGGTGTAGCTTTTGTGGCGTCGCTCGGCTTCGGTGGGCGTTTATACTGGCTGTTTGTTGCGCTCTTGTCGTCTCGCTCTGGCAGCAGCAGCAACCTCGCGCTTACTCATCCAGACGCGATCTCCGCAAAAAATGTTACGCCGTGCAAACAGCTCATGCGTAGTCTC
>DATAYF010000112.1:0-8372 GCA_036272735.1 Ktedonobacteraceae bacterium | reverse complement strand
ATGTTTCCTCACAAAAAGCAATGCGAGAGAAGGAAATCCCAAGGAGCAACCCTCTGTCTTGCTTCTTCCCTTGACAACGACCCTGAAGGGGTTTTATACTAGGAAAAGCAAGCAGTTGCTCGGAAATAGAGCGGATAGAGAGAGGTTATAGCAGTAATTTCTCATGAAAGGCGCTTTTACTCTATGATAAAGCAAGCAGTTGCTCGGAGAGGAGATCGTCCAAGGAGAACACGACGGATGAACCAGCGCACAGGCCTCTTCTGGGATATTCTTGAAGGGCGTACTTCCTCTCCACCAGCCGCCCTGCTCCTTGGAGGGAAAGTCCTGGAGGTCGATCCAGAGCAGGGAACACTTACGGTCGTCTTTGAGGCGAGGCCGGAATTTCTCAATCCTTTCGGGATCATTCATGGAGGGTTTCTGGCTGCCATGCTCGACGATACGTTAGGGGCGACGCTGGCGGCAACGCTTGGAACCGATGAATTTGCTCCTACCATCGAGTTGCAGGTCAGTTTCATTCATGCTGCACGTGTCGGACCACTCCAAGCTTCGGGGCGGGTCGTTCACCGAGGGAAATTTGTGGCCTTCTTACAAGGGGAACTGCGCACTCTTGAAGGCCAACTGCTCGCCACGGCATCGGCCACCGTCCTGATCCAAACGATCAGATAAGCTGGAAAGCGTGCTCTGAGAAAGCCATCCGTCGTCTGTTCTTGCGCACAGGAGAGAGAACTATGTACGATGACATCACCGATATCCCAGGAATCCGTGTTGGGCATGACACCAACCTGGAGGCAGGGACTGGTTGTACAGTTGTGCTCTGCGACATCTCCGCCGTTGGCGGGGTCGATGTGCGCGGCGGAGCACCAGCCACGCGCGAAACCGATCTGCTGCGACCCATGCACCTGGTGCAACAGGTCCACGCCATTCTGCTCAGCGGTGGCAGCGCCTTCGGGCTGGAGGCGGCTAGTGGCGTGATGCGCTACCTGGAAGAGCGAGGCATTGGCTTGGAGACAGGCGTTGCGCGGGTGCCAATCGTGCCAGCAGCAGCGATCTTCGATCTCGCTCTCGGCTCAGCCACCATCCGCCCCGATGCCAGTGCGGGCTATCGCGCCTGTGAACAGGCGAGCAGCGGTCCTCTGGCACAAGGGAGCGTTGGCGCTGGCACAGGAGCAACGATTGGCAAGCTCTTCGACCCGACCCACTCGACGAAGGGAGGTCTGGGTTCAGCCAGTATGAAGCTTGCTGATGGCACCCTCGTCGGGGCACTCGTCGTCGTCAATGCCGTGGGGGACATCTTCGATCAAGAGACCGGGCAACTCGTCGCGGGTGAACACCATTCAAGAGAGAAGGAACCCCAGGTGTCCAATCCCTTTGGCAATAGCACGATTGCCGTGGTAGCGACGAACGCCTCACTCAGCAAGGAGTGGACAAACAAGGTCGCACACATGGCGCATGATGGCTTGGCCCAAGCGATTCGACCCGTGCATACACTCTTTGACGGAGACACCATCTTTACTCTCGCCCTGGGATCGGAAGCTCAGGCGTATCCTGATCCTGCCCTGACAGCAGTACAGGTCAGTACGATTGGTGCAGCGGCGGCGAGCATACTAGCGCGAGCCGTTGTCAAAGCCGTGCGCAGCGCAACAGCTCTGCATGGCGTTCCAGCCGTGCAGCAGGAGGAGTCAAAACACTGAGGAATGTTCTCATGGAGGAAACGCTGCTTTCTCGCTACATCATCTTTTCGCGCGAGACGTGGGCGCTCCGCCGCGCACATACGCCTTTGACCCTCTCTGAAGAGCGCCTTGCCTCTCTGCGCAGTATGAATGATCGTCTCTCCTCCAAAGAAGTCGAGCAGATCTACCTTCCCCTTTCTCGTTTGCTGAACCTCTACGTCACCGCTACGCAGAAGCTCCACGCTGCGACCAACACCTTCCTGGAGGAGACCACGGCCCAAGTTCCCTACTTCATTGGCCTGGCAGGCAGTGTCTGCGTCGGTAAGAGCACCACAGCCCGCTTGCTCCAGGCGCTCCTAGCGGATTGGCCTTCACATCCACACGTAGACCTCATCACAACCGATGGGTTTCTCTTTCCGAACCGTCTGTTGCTGGAGCGTGGCCTGATGAGGCGCAAGGGCTTTCCAGAAAGCTATGATCTGCGTCGGCTCGTGCGCTTCCTGGCCGAGGTCAAAGCGGGCAGGCCACAGGTCAGCGCCCCGGTCTACTCGCATCTGACTTATGATATTGTGCCCGACCAGCAACAGGTCATTCACCAGCCCGATATTCTGATCGTTGAGGGACTCAACATTCTCCGCAGAAATGAGCACGTGCATCAGAGACAGCGCCTCTTTGTCTCCGACTTTTTCGACTTCACCATCTATGTTGATGCCGATGAGCGCGACCTTGAGCAGTGGTATATCGAGCGCTTCCTCACGTTTCGCGAGACGGCCTTCCGAGATCCTTCTTCCTTCTTCACCCGCTTCGCACAACTCTCTGTTGAAGAGGCGATCCAGACCGCCAGAGGCATCTGGCATGAGATCAACGTCCCCAATCTGCACGAAAATATTCTACCGACCCGCGAACGCGCTCATCTGATTCTCAAAAAGAGTGCCAATCATCTCATCCAGGAGATCAGGCTGCGAAAACGCTAGTCAGAAAGACCTCACCAGTCCTCTTTTCATGAGGATGGAAGGCGGGTCACATCGCACGCGATTCCTGCACATCAGAAATGCGCACCAACGGACAGTCCTTGAAGGGTCGAGAGCAGCACACATAGTGCTTTTCCCAGAACAACTGAAACCAGAACAGAGGATGGGATCAAGAGATGGATAAGGAACAATATCAGGCGGCGAAGGTCCACCTGGTGGCCTGTATGCAGCAAGGTCAGACATGGCGTACAGCAGCAACAACTGCTGGGTTGCAGATCAGTCAGTCGAACGCCTATCGGCTTTTGAAGGCCTTTCGACAGCAGGGCAAGGAGGCGCTCTCCGATGGACGGCACGGTCATCCCAGCAAACTGCGTGGAGAGGCACGAACTCTTCTCGAAATGTCTTGCCGAGAGGCCCCTTCTACGCCCAGCTCAAGCATTCAGATCGCACTTCAAAAACGGTTTAATCTGCGTGTTAGTATCAGCCAGATCAATCGCGTTCGGGTTGCACTAGTGGGTCAACTGCCAATTGACTTGCAAAAGAAGAAGAAGGAAAAGAGGCAAACCTCATCACGACCTTGCTGGTAATAAGCGCGAAGAGTGGTCAGATTTTAGGGCCAAGAGTGAGCAATCGGCGCGAAGAGTGAGCAGCTCAACTATTGCTTTCTGGAAACATGGCTCCAGAAGCGGCTCACACCCTTCGAGACTTGTAAATTCACAGCCTTGATCGTCGAAAGATTTCAGCAAAAAGCGACAGAAAGCGTGTCCGAAGTGCTGGATTGAGAACAGAGTTTCCTGTTTTCTTTATGATCTGATGCATGTTTGCTTGATATGTTGTAAATCCCAACTGTATTCGGCTCATACGCAGGTTCGATGCTTCTGAGAACGGATGAAAGACAAGGAAAGTGAACAGGAGAAGAGCAAGATTGGAGAAGTTTTACCTGCATTTCCCTGCTATACTCCTTCCATATATATCGTTCTGAGAGGAGGCGCGTTTCTCACGCCCCTCTGATATCATCAGGATGAACCTCCTTGTATCTAGGAACGACATGCATGACCAGCAAGGCCATTCGAGCACGAGCGCGTTGAAGCTTCCCCAAACACTGAACGATTTTGGCATACCGCACCAGAACGTGCAGGGCCGGGCCAGGCAACAGTGGAGAGGATACAGCAGAGGTCAGGTTTAATTCAGTATCGGAAAGAGAGTGTGTATGTTTTCAGAAAAGGAACGGGCATATCTTCAAACACAACTGCTTGCCAGACTTGCAACCGTGGCTGCCAATGGTCAGCCTGATGCCGATGCAGTTGGCTTTGAGTTTGATGGAGCACGCTTTTTGCTTGGCGGATATTCTTTAGAGAGATCGCGCAGGTATAAAAATATCGCTGCCGGTCAAAGGAAAGTGTCACTGATCATTGACGATCTGAAGACACTTGAGCCTATCGACCCACGCGGGATCAAGATCCATGGAGAAGCTGAGATTATTACACGCCAAGAGGGCTTTCTTGGCCCTGGAACCTATCTTGCTATTACGCCGAAGGTCTCTTGGAGCTGGGGCATTGAAGGGCCGTTCACTCAGGATGGAAAGGTCGTCTACAAGAAAATCACTTGGGAATGAGTGTCATTTGTAGAATACTTTCGTTCTTACACACATGCAAATCCTAGGATTCTGCGGGTCGTTCTCTTGCCAAAAGCTCCTCTTTTCAGCCCTTGTGCCCACTCAGATACCTGTACTGATTTTTCCTACTAATCCTAGGATTTACAACTGATAGCTCGAATTTACAACAATCGAGATGAACAAACCTGTCTGGAGGCGGCTTCTTGCGTTATCAATGGTTGAGCTGCTCACTCTTCGCGCCGATTGCTCACTCTTGGCCCTAAAATCGGGTCTTACTCACTTTCGGTGTTTAAGCTCAGCAAGAGATTGCTCCAGAAGCCAAGAAAGCCTTTCACTCACGTCTGTTGTTGAGGTTTTCCACCGAAAGTGACCAAGACCCCTAAAATCTGACCACTCTTCGCGCTTATTACCACTTGCCTGACGTATGTGATTCATACCTTCTGGACGCGCAAACCTTGTTCGGCTCACTATTGTGGTGTAATATAAAGATATATCTCCTTTCTCTGATGGTATGAATCCATGTTCCTTCCGCTTTGTATGCTTTGTCAGAAAGAAGTTGAATGTTGTATGAAATATTTTGTAACGGGGGCCACTGGCTTTATTGGCGGGCGCGTGGCGCGGCAACTACGCGCCTCAGGGCATGAGGTTATCACGCTGGTTCGCACGCCATCCAAGGCGCAAGCGTTGGTAGCTCTGGGTGTCAAGGTGCATGTAGGCGATATTACCGACAAAGAAAGCTTGCGCATACCGATGACAGGCATTGATGGCGTCTTTCACATTGCCGCCTGGTATAAAGTGGGCGCACGGGATAAGAGCCAGGCCGAGACGATCAACGTGGGTGGCACGCGCAACGTGCTGGAGATGATGAAGGAACTGGGCATCCCCAAGGGCGTCTATACCAGCACGCTGACAGTCTTCTCAGATACCAGGGAGCAGATGGTGGATGAGAGCTATAAGTACGCTGGCGCCACCTTTCTGAGTGAGTATGATCGCACGAAGTGGAAGGCGCATTACGAGGTGGCGCTACCGATGATGCAGGCTGGACTCCCGCTGGTGATTGTCCTACCAGGGCTGGTCTATGGGCCGGGCGACACCAGCATCGTTCACAATGGGTTGGTGAACTATCTGCGCGGGCAACTGCCCATGCTACCTGACGGCACGGCGTATTGCTGGGGGCATGTGGATGACACGGCGCACGGGCATATCCTGGCAATGGAGCAGGGCAAAGCAGGCGAGAGCTATATCATCGCCGGGCCGAAGTACAGTCTTGTTGAAGCGTTCGCCCTGGCAGAACAGATCAGCGGTGTGCAAGCGCCGCGCCTGCATCTAGCGCCCTGGATGATGAAGGCAATGGCAGCAACGATGGCCCTCATTGAAGCCGTATCCCCTCTCCCAGAACCCTACAGCGCGGAGAGCATCCGCAGCAGCGCGGGCGTCAGCTACCTGGGCAGCAACGAGAAGGCCCGGCGAGAACTGGGCTATGCGCCCCGCACGCTGGAGCAGAGCCTGCCAGAGACGCTGGAAGATGAGATGCAACAATTGGGAATGAGGTTCCAAAAGAGGTAGCATTGCCGAACTCTCGTTTTCGTCTCAGAGAGAGGAATCGTGTATGTCACAAGGTCGTGATGAGGTTCGAGAAGAGGCAGGAAGGAGCCAGCAATGGGAAGACCGAGAAAAGAAGAGCCACGAGAACTGAAGGAAGAAGAGCAGCAGGAATTGAAGCGGGTCGTGAAAGCGACGAGCGAGCGAGTAGACGCTGTTAAACGGGCCAAAGCCTTGCTGGCGGTGGCAGCAGGAGCCACGTTGACGGCGGCTGGGCAGGAGGCGGGTCTGAGTCGAGAGGCGGTGGCTCAGATGGTGGAGCGATTCAATCAACGCGGGCTTGCGGTCTTGGAGATTGCCGCCGGGCGAGGCCGCAAGCCGACGTATATGAGCGAACAGCGGGCACGAGTGCTGGCGGAAGTCCAGCGCAAACCAGATCGTAAAAAGGATCAGACGGCCACCTGGTCACTGATACTGCTACGAGACACCTTGCGCAAGACGGATCTGCCCCAGATCGCTGCCGAAACGATTCGGGAGGTACTGCACGAGGCAGGCTACAGTTACCAGCGGACGCGCACCTGGTGCCGCACTGGCTACGCCCTGCGCAAGCGCAAAAGCGGCACGGTGACGGTCTACGACGTGGAGACGCCGGAAAAAAAAGACTGATCGAACTGGCATGTGAGCACGCGGAAGCAGACGGGATCGTGCAACTCAATGAAGACGAAACTGGACCCTATCAGGCCATTCCCCAGCCTGGGGCTTCGTGGAAACCCGAAGGCCGTCCCGCTACGCAGCCACATGAGTACGAGCGTGGTGGCACCGCCAAAATGCTGACCCTGTTCCGTCCAGCCACTGGCGAACTGCGCACCAAAGGCGTGCTGTCGGCTCCTAACGCGGTGTTGCATCCCTGGCTGATCGAGCAACTCACCGAGATCCTGGCTGAGATTGAGAAGAAGCATCCAGCAGAAAGCCTGCCGCCGGAGGGGGAGCGCCCTGTCTGCGCGCGCTGGGAGACCTGGCTGGGCCATCCCCCGCGCAATCCCGAGCCTCCCTTACGCATTGTGCTGGTGCTGGATAATCTAGCGGGACACCTGTCATATGATCTGGTGCGCTGGTTCTTTGATCATGGAGTGATGCCGCTCTACACGCCGATTGGCGGTTCCTGGCTGAACATGGCTGAGTCGGTCCAGCGCATCATTGTGAGCCGCGCCCTCTCCGGGCAGCATCCCAAAGATGCGAAGCAGGTCATCGAGTGGTTGGAGCAAACCGTCGCAGGCTGGAATGCTGATCCCACGCCCTTTGTCTGGAATGGCAAGCGCCGCAGGCGTCGAGAACGCGCTCGACTGCGACGTTTAGCTGGCTCTGGAGCAGCCATGCGGGTTTGCAAACCAATTGGCAGTTGACCCACTACTAGTGGGTCACACGGCAAATAGCTTGCCATGAGTGAAGAAAAGTGATACAGTGGCTTTCGCCACCCGCCCCAAAAACAACACCTCAGCAAAAGAGTACGAGCTGGGTGGTTGTGAGAGAGACAGAAAAGATTGCGCAAGCAGAGGAAATAAACAAATGGATTTGTATGCACTGGATGAAGAGTGGCCACATGAGAGTCTGGTCAGCTTTCGTGAGTTGCCTGGCTGCCTCTCGACAGCCTCAACCGCTGAAGAGGCTATCCGGAAAGCCCCAGAGGCAATCACAGAATATCTCCGCTGGTTAAAGCAGAACCAGATCTTCTTTCTCGAAGAAGAGATCAATCCAATCAATGTGGTGGTCAAGGAACATATGCGTGCAGACCGAGTTGGACCGCGTTTCGAGGCTGAGCTGGTGGCCCCAACTGATCAAGAGATGAGCAATGCTCTCACG
Source organism: Ktedonobacteraceae bacterium (assembly GCA_036272735.1). Classification (GTDB taxonomy): domain Bacteria; phylum Chloroflexota; class Ktedonobacteria; order Ktedonobacterales; family Ktedonobacteraceae; genus DATAYF01. The sequence continues at coordinate 714 of DATAYF010000112.1, read as the reverse complement.
GTGGCCGCAACCGCACGCGCCTTGCTCGCCAAACTGTACAACGAGGTATTGCCTGCTCAAAGGAGCTGCACATTCAAGCCAGGTGAATGGTCGCTTACGAACCATCTTGAGCATATTCTCAAGGCCGAAGCACACTATGTTGGCTGTCTCTCCGATCAGCCTCCAGACACAATGCTGCCCGTCACCGAGACAGAGCTTCCTATCAAGCTGATTGAGAACGGGAAGCACTATGAGACGTTTTTGCGCGGGCTGACGGCTGAACAGCGCGCTCGTGTGTATATCCACGGAGAAGCAGAGTGGACGGCGGCCAAAGTATTACGCCGCATGACCGAACATTTGCGAGACCATTATCCTTGGATGCAGGCCATCGTCCGCCAAGTCTGCGCATCCTAGTGGCGGAACGAGGCGCCTGGAGGTTGTGAAGGGGCGTCGTGACCGCGCGCCTGAGGGAAATGAGCATGAGACCAACCCATCCCTTGCGAGCCTTGATGAGAGAAGAAGAGCGAAGCTTGCAGCGAATCGTGAAAGCGAGCAGTGAACGAGTTGATGTGGTGAAACGGGCCAGGGCATTGCTTGCCATTCAGGCAGGCCAGCCGTATACCGTGGCGGCGCGGGAGGCAGGATACAAAAGCGGAGATAGCGTGAGCCAATTGGTGGAGCGCTTCAATCAGCGAGGGCTGGCGGCGCTGCAGATTGCGTCGGGGCGAGGGCGCA
>DATAYF010000111.1:0-7912 GCA_036272735.1 Ktedonobacteraceae bacterium | reverse complement strand
CTCTTTGGAAAAGTGGTTGGAGTGCATCGTACGTTGCTTTGTAACGATCATAGCCCTCGTCGTACACGGCGCGAGTTGCCTCAGACGGTTCGACTGTTTTACCTGCATGCACCATCGACTGTGCCGCAGTATGCAGGTCGGTAAAGGCTCCCGAGCCCACAGCCGCGCAGATAGCACTGCCCAATGTGACTGCATCTGGCTCTGTTGTCAGTGTGATTGGGACGCCTGCTACGTCTGCCAGAATCTGCAACCACAGTGCGCTACGCGTGCCACCACCACAGGCGATAATAGTTTTCGTGGATACACCAAGTTCGGCCAGCTTTTCAAGGATGCGGCGATTGCCATATGCCGTGCCTTCGTAGACAGCACGCAAAAGATGGCCTACACTGTGCGCGGGAGTAAGCCCCCAGATCGTGCCACGCGCTCGTGGGTCTTTTATTGGCGTACGACTGCCCTGCCAAAAATCCAGCACCGTCAGTCCCTCGGCTCCCGGCTGAACGGCAGCAGCAAGATCATCGGCAGCACTATAACGATCCGCCCCAGGTGGCAGACCACCGCCAAGCGTATCGAGCAACCAACGTACCGTACCACCAGTACTGGCCTGGCCCGCCTCAATGGTCCACTCACCAGCGACAACAGCATCTTCAAAGGGTCCCCATAACCCTGGGTCGGCAATTGGCGTCGGCGACTGCACGAGTTGACAGGTCGAGGTGCCGGTGATCAGCGCCAGCGAATTGGGCGCTAAGACATCCAGGCCAATCATGCCCGCGTGCGCGTCGATGCCACTCATGGAGACGGCGATACCGGGAAGCAGCCCTAGTTCTCCAGCGGCCCGGCGCGTCAGTTCGCCCGCTTTGGTGCCCATCGGCAGTACCGCACCCGACATCTTCGCGGGCAGATCTTCAAGGCCAACCGAGCGGAGCAGGCTGACCGGCCAACCAGTAGAATTGGTCTCATCGGTATGCGCGCGATAATGCCATTTGGCAGCGGCACTGTTCAGTGGGATCACGCGTTCATCCGTCAGCCTCCAGGTCAGCCAGCTCATTTGCTCCACCAGGTACGACGCTCGCGCCCACAACCCTGGCTGCCGTTGTTTGAGCCAGAGCGCTTTGGGGCTGGGCCACTCGGCAGGCACATCGCCACCGCAATAGCGCAGCACAGGATCACGGGTCTCCGTTAGCTGGCGCGCCTGTTCGCTGGCACGCAGATCCATCCACATCAAGCTGTCCGTCAAAGGTATGCCTTGCTGGTCGGTCAACAAAATATCGCAGGGAGCATCGATAGCCAGCCCGATGACGCGGGTGACATCAACGCCGCTTTTCGCCAGGCATCCCTGTACCGCTGCTACCAGTGCATTCCACCAATCGGCCGGGCGCTGCTGCGCCCAACCCGGCTGGGGATAGTGCGTCTGGTATGCCTGGTCGAAGAAGCCAAGGGGCTGACCCTGTAAATCGAAGAGACCGGCCCGTAAGCTTGCCGTGCCCGCATCGATGCCCAGGACAAGATCACGACTCATGGTAATGTTCCTTCATATTGCTATGAGGATATATAGATAAGTATGCATGGACTGGAGGACCATACATACTTATCTATATATCTTTATCGTCTACTTTTGCCCATACACGTGTGCTTCAATACCAAGCAACGAGGCGACCTCACTTAACTCGTTCACCCAATCACCGTACACAGCATGAATGTGGTTGCTGGAATAGGTTGCCATAAACTCGTCGGCGGAGCAATCGAAACGCGTGAAGGCATGGGGCCAGGGCAGATCGGTCTGCTGCATCAATGCCATATTTTTATCGGCGTCGTACTGCACAAACTCGCCGCGCAAAATAGCCATCTGGTAGTTGCCGTCGTGCCGCGTCAGGCGAGCGAAGGTAGCTTTGCCGGGATGTGCCAGGTGATGTACGCTAGCACCGCCAGCCGGAAAGTAGAAACTTTCGGGATAAAAATGGACGTAGGGCAGATTGTCTTTGGGGTCAAGCGAGCCGCCAGCAAAATACGTCGCGTGTTCACCTGAATTGCACAGATCCCAGATACCCAGGTCAGCATGATAGTGGCGCACATCGGCAAAGAGCGCGGGCGTATGTGCCAGATGCTTGAAGATTTGCATGGTCATGGCCCCATCCATATCGGCCTCGGTGGCGCAGACAAACGGCTCATGGGGACCATCCCAATCGTACGGATCATTCAGAAAAGCTTCGGTAACATCCATCGTGCAGAAATGGTTCGTCAGTTCGGGCTGTGCTTTGATGCCGGAGAAGTCCAGGCGATAGTCTTCGATGATACGCTTCATGGCGTAGGTGGCACGAATCTGCGTTTTCAGCTTCTCCGGTGTGAGCTGTTTGCCATCGTAATGGATGTAGCCAATATGCTCTTCCAACCAGGTGAAAGCCGCGTCGACCTTAGCCTGGGGCACTTCGGCGGCCAGGCGCACAATTTCACCCTGGTCCACATGCTCGACATCGACGCCAAAGGTTTTGAGCCAGGCAGCCGGGTCAGAAGTGGTGGTATACATGCCCATGGGACGACCACCAATCAGGCCAAAGGTTTGCCCTTTCAATCGTGAGACAGCACCAGCGGCACGTACAAAAGTCTGTACCTTTGCGTAGATCGCCTCGTCCTCAATTTCACCATAGGCGCGTGCATGCGCTGTACCAACCTGATTGAGAGCACCCGCGCTGGCAAGCATGCCCACCAGCCCTGTGTACTGTGGGTTAATATTGCTAAAAAGCAGCAGCGGTCCGGGCGCGAAGCGCGAGGCAAGCGCGGCAAGATGTGGGAAAGACCACACGGCGAAGTTAAATATGGTGCAGTCGCAGCCCAGAGCAGCCAGGCGCTTCGACTCGCGTACGGCGTCTTCGTTCGTGCATATAATCGCTTCTCCCGTCACCACAGTATAGCCGTCAGCCGTCAGCCTGTGCTGCAGACGCTCCTGATAGCCACGGTTAAAATCCTCGACCTGGCTGGCGACAAATGGTCTGCCATCGGAGAAGGTAAGGATACCAATAGTTGTCATAGGATCATGCCACCTTTCGATAGAATACTCAAGAAGGAAACTACTTGCCTCATCGTGCTGCATTCAGCTTCACGTCCTCGTTCCTGGGCCGCGAAGAGCCGCGAATACGCAGTGTCGGAGCCAGCACGATCTCCTGCTTGGTGAATGTGTTTGTATTTTGTAGACGCTGGAAGAGCCGCAGGGCAGCGGTACTACCAAGCTCGTAGACAGGTTGGGTCACGGTGGTGAGTGAAACGGCGTTGAGGGAGGCCCACGGCATTTCATCGAAGGCGACCACAGCAATATCAACCGGTATGCGCAACTTGCGCGCATCGATGGCCTCAAGCGCACCCATTGTCATCAGATTGTTAGCGACAAAGAGGGCATCTATCGGTTCGTCAAGCGCCAATAACTCGTTAGTGAGCTGCTGCCCGCTCTCTTCTTTGAAGGAACCATAGCGCTCAAGTGCGGCATCATGGGGCAGATGTACTTCTTTCAATGCCTGCCGATAGCCTTCCAGGCGCTCGCGGCCGGTGGTTGTCGTTTGTGGACCGGTAACAATGCCGATACGGCGATAGCCATTCTCATACAGGTGCTTCACAGCATCACACGCGCCGCGCTTATTATCGACAAGCACGGCATCGGTTTCATGATCCTTGATGCGCCGATCAACAGCGACAATGGGGATGCCACGATCTCGAAACGGCTGGAAGGCGCGAGCGCTCTCGCGTGTAGGGGTAACAATTGCGCCAGCCACGCGCTCGGCGCACAATATCTCGGTATATTGCAGCTCTTTGCTCGGCTTCTCATCCGAATTACATAAAATCAGACTGTAGCCATTGCGTTGCGCCATATCCTCGACTCCACGCACAAGAGCGGTAAAGAAGGGATTTTGAATATCGGTAATAAGCAAGCCAATAATTTTCGAGTGATTAACACGTAACGAGCGCGCTGCACGACTGGGTTGATAGTTTAAATCCTCAATCGCGGCACGTACGCGAGCCTCAACTTCCGGTTTCACGCGCGCGGAGCCATTGAGCACGCGCGAGACGGTAGAAATCGAGGCTCCCGCACGCTTTGCCACGTCATAAATATTACTCATGCCCAACCACCCTCACTTATCTTGCCACGAGCGTCTTTTTCTAAAGAACAACGCCCCAAAGTGCTACTGTGCATACCATTACTGTTTCCTTCCCTTTGTCTGCCTATCTGCCAGCTACAATACGATAGCTTTGAAAGCAGTTTCTGCTTAAAAATCACAACATCGCTGTTTCTTTAAAAATTTTGAAAGTATTTTCAAAACTTCATACAATCGTATCCGCGTGAGTAATCCTCCACAAAAATTAGTATAGAGGAAATTTGTGGCATCTGTCAAGCTAACAAGCTAACTAGGGAAAGTAGAAGTGAAAGCATAACAGAAGAAAAGCTTATAATCTAATGAGAAGAGACGCTGCGCTAACTCATCCACCCCTTGACAAAAACACAATGGATAGGTACTATCTCTATAGTTAGTTGTAGATTTGAAAGCGTTTTCACACTCCCGTGAACGAATAGCATGATAACGTGTAATTATTTTCAAAGGAAAGGTGAGAAGAGCGCATGGACATTGATCGTCCTCTATTGAGCGAACAAGCAGATACAGCTTTTTCACGCCGTAACTTTCTGAAGCGAGCAGGCTATGGCGGCCTGGCAACTTTGGGTGCCGCAAGTGTAGCGCCCGCCATATTGAGCAGTTGTGGAAGTGCAGCAAATTCCTCGGGGCCACTCAGTTTCTGGCAGTTCTATGCTCCCGGAGGCACTGTTAAAACACAGTCGCAGTGGTTTATCGACACGGTTGCCGCGTGGAACAAGGCCAACAAGACACAGGTGAAGCTACAATACTTGACCGATTACGTCAATGGGTCGAAACTACAAACGGCGTTTGCCTCTGGTCAAGGACCCGATATTTTCCTCATTAGTCCTGGTGACTTCTTGCGCTACTATAATGGTGGTGTGCTGAAAGATCTCACCCCCTATATGGATAAGGCCGTCCAGGCAGACTTTTATCCCGATGTGGCGGCTTCACGCGTGGTGAACGGCAAGTTCTATGCAATTCCAATGGAAGTCGAACCGATGGCGTTCTACTATAGCATTGATGCATTTGAAAAGGCTGGTCTCAACGAGAACGATATTCCGAAAACGTGGGAACAACTGCTAGAGGTTGCCGCGAGGCTCAAATCTGGCAAGCGCTTTGGCCTGACCTTTGAAACCACACCCGGCTACTACCAGAACTTCACCTGGTATCCTTTCATGTGGCAGGGCGGGGCAGATGCGATTGACGCAAGCGGCAAAAAAAGTACCTTTAACTCACCAGGAACTATTCAGGCGCTGCAATTGTGGCAAGATGCTGTAAAGCGTGGCATCGCACCACGTACGCTGCTCGGCACTGGGGGTGGTGACGTGGTTTCCAACCTGGTAGCAGGATACTGTGCTATACAACAGACTGGTATCTGGTCTGTCTCTGACCTACGCGTCAATGCTCCCAATTTTAAATACGGCGTCTTTAAGTTGCCGACACCTCCGGGCGGCACGTACGCAACGGTCTTAGGTGGCTGGGCTTTTGTCGCCAACGCCAAGGGCAAAAATCCAGAAGAGGCTGCTCGCTTCTGTACCTGGGCGCTCGCCTCTATGAAGCAGGACTCCATTCAAAGAGGAACAGACTGGATTGCCAAAGCCAAATCTGATATAGGGCCACGTCAATCCGTCATGGCACTGGCAACGCAAGAAAATGAGTTTTCGCAGGGAGCCTTGAAAACCTTTAAGGAGGAAATCTTCCCTGGTGGACGCGCGGAGCCACGCTATCCGCCTGAAGTCTACAAAGCGATTTCTGATGCCATTCAAGCTTGTATGCTGAGTGGAGCCGATCCTAGACAACAGGCAGAGACTGCCAGCAAAACTATTGATAGTTTCTTGAGCAGCTATTCGGGTGCCAAAATCTAGCATGTTTGCTATTCCATTGCGTTCAGATGAGAAATATGCTCACTACATATTTCTCATCTGAACGCAATGAGAGGTCTGAGCCGTCCCTCCTAGCTGAAGGAGCCATGTTATGGGTATAAGTTCCATGACCAGGAACAAGACTGAAATTGATCAAACAATGCGCAAGTCCCGTCCTAAAGGGCTATCAAGGAAACATCGCGAGTGGATTGCAGCCTATCTCTTTCTGCTGCCCGACGCGTTGGGGCTCACACTCTTCCTGGGCGTTCCAATGCTCTTTTCCCTGGCGCTGGGCTTCTTTACGGTTGATGGCTTCGGCAACTTTGCTTTTGCCGGACTGGCTAACTACGCCAAAATGTTCACAGATGATCAATTTTTGATTAGTCTGCGTGTCACGCTACTCTACGTATTCGTGCTGGTACCGGTACTTTTCTTCGTCAGCCTGGGACTGGCGCTGCTGGTCAAGCAGAAGATCCCATTCATTGGGGTGTTACGTAGCATGTTTTTTATGCCGTACGTTATCAGCTTGGTAGTGGTTGGCTTCGTATGGCGCTTCATGCTCACCGATCAGATTGGTTTGATCAATCAAGCGTTGGGTGCGCTCCATCTTCCTATCCATTCATGGTTAGGCGATCCTGCCTTTGCTATCTGGACGGTTATTCTCGTCAACGTCTGGTTCGGCATGGGTTACTATATGATTATTTTCCTGGCTGGTTTACAAGATATTCCACGAGAATACTACGAGGCCGCCTATATCGATGGAGCAGGAGGGTGGAACTCCTTCCGCCACGTGACCTGGCCTCTACTCCAACCAACCAGTTTCTTCGTGCTGCTGGTTTCCGTGGTTTCGTCTGTCTCTGGCTCACAGGGCTTCGACCTGATCTACGTGATGACCAAGGGTGGCCCCGTGCAATCAACCTCGCTGGGTATATTTTACATCTACCAGCAGGCATTCCAGTTTGGCAACTACGGGTATGCCGCTGCCATGGCGTCATTCGTGGTTGGCGTGCTACTCATTGCTACATTGATCATGTTCGCTGTCACGAAAGGAGGCCGCTTTGAGCTCGACTAATCGCTCGCTGCACGCTGCAACGTTCCCTCGCTATACCCGCAAGACCATTATCTTTCTCATTACGGCACTCCTGGCGATTTTGACCATTTTTCCACTCCTGTGGATGGTTTCCAGCTCGTTCAAAGGTCCAACAGAGGTCAACGGCACCAACCTGATTCCTATTGCACCGACGCTGAGCAACTTCACTTACGTCTTTACCCAGGTGCCATTTTTCACTTACATGCTCAACAGCCTATTCGTTGCATCTACCGTGACGATTGGGGCGCTGCTTTTGCACTCGATGGCAGCGTACGCGCTGGCTTTGCTCAAATTTCCAGGCCGCGAGACGATCTTCCTGCTGATCTTCTCGACATTCCTGGTGTCTTTGCCCATTATCCTGGTGCCACTGTTTATCCTGGTCAAGGCGCTGGGCATGCTCAATTCGTATAGCGGCCTGATCATTCCATCGCTCTTTAATGCCTTTGGCATCTTCCTGCTGCGCCAGTTCTACCTGAGCATTCCCAAGGAGCTTTCGGAGGCCGCCGTGCTCGATGGCTGTAATTTCTGGCAGGTCTATTGGCATCTTGTGCTGCCCTTGAGCCGACCTATTATGGCCGCACTGGCCGTCTTCTTCTTTCTTGCCAACTGGAACAACTTTCTGTGGCCGCTGACAATTACCAATGATCAGAGCCTATGGATGATCCAGATTGGCATTGCCAACTTCCAGACGCAGTATGCCGCTTCGTGGAACTATATTATGGCAGCCTCAACGGTTGCCGCGCTACCAACGCTCCTCCTATTCTTCGTCTTCCAGCGCCACCTGGTGGAATCCATCAAGTCCTCCGGTTTGAAAGGATAGGAAACGCTCTTTTTCTGTATAGATG
>DATAYF010000110.1:0-6833 GCA_036272735.1 Ktedonobacteraceae bacterium | reverse complement strand
TATGAGACAATCAGGCGTACTGTTCGTGCCGCAAGGAAGTGGCAAAGAATGGAATAAATTATCCCTTGATGAAGGGCCAAGGTACAGCCCTTTGATGGCTTCCAGGGCACCTTCCGCTTTCAGGTTGGCACTGTATCGTTTCCGATGATTGGGCATCATTTCCCTCTTTCTTGACGCTTCTCGATACAGCCATTTTATCTTATCCACCTGTCCAGAAAACCGACCCCCTTATAAAGAGAAAAGCAACCCCAATTTGGAGGATCATCATAGCGTCGAGAAGAGATGCCAGAGAATGCTTTAAGGAATTGGCCTTGATGAAACCATCGCCAGTAGCAGGTCTGTCATAACGCGTTGGAACGGCAAAATTAACCGATGAGGTATCAGAAAAAATATAGAAATAGCGGGCCAGTTCTGTGTTCGCTTGAGCACACCAGAGTATAGATCCCCTCTGGCAGGGAGGTGCTCTTGTAAAACGACCCACCGACCATCGTCGTTGTTGTAATTATTCGTGTTTCAAATAGGTTGCCAGGATTTCAGGCCACTCACATGTCTGCACATCTAGCATGAGACTGCTGATCTGGTTCCTGCTCAAAAGGAAGCGCTTCGTCCCATTCTAGTCCTACAGTTGTAAACATGTCGCGTAAATGAGATGGACTTCAGGATGTAGCTTGCCTTCCATTTCGGGGTGAATCTGTTCATATAACTAGTGGCATGTCTCTGACTCTCCTGTGCTGCCAGACGTCCACCAGGGATGGCAGCGGAACCAAGCCATGATGACAAGTGCCCCATGTACCTCCCTTTACGATGGATGTTCTTGCACAGCCTCCGCTCGTTCCAGCAGTTCTCGGGTAATGACGCGGTTCTTCATGGGTCTGGAGAAAACGATGGCGGTCGAGGCAACGCTAAAGCGGGAGAGTTGCTCGATGACCTGCTCCAGGTGAGGCATGGAGCCAGCAACCACTTTGACCACCACACAATCGTCGCCCGTGACTTTGTAGCATTCCAGCACTTCAGGAACCGCGCTGGCCTGCTCAGCAACCCGGCTACAGCTCTCGCCGACAAAGCTCCCCAGGCGCAGAATGGAGAGAACCGGGAAACCGAGTTTCGTCAGATTGACCTCCGCGTGATAGCCGGTAATGATGCCTGCCTCCTCCATCTTGCGAACGCGCTCGGCGACCGAGGGGAGGGAGAGTCCCACGCGCTGCCCCAGTTCTTTGTAGGAGAGACGCCCGTTCTCCTGCAATGCCACGAGCAAACGCCAGCCAGTTTCATCGAGGAGCTTTTCAATTTCTAAGGTCATAGTAGACTTTTCCCTTCTTCTCTCAGGCAAAACACCAAAAAGAGCTTTCTTTCTCGCTGTATTCTAGCACACAGAAGGGATATACTAGGGACCTCGACAAGCTCGATCAGTCCACATGCATATCAGAAAGGCAAAGAACCTATGGCGAGACGCAAACCGCTCAGTTTCGGAATCAAAACGGGGCAACGGTACACCACCCATAATGCGCTGCTCGACGTGTGGCAGGAGGCTGAAAACTTCCCCGTCTTCGAGCATGCCTGGCTCAACGATCACTTCATGGGCCTGGGCAGCACTCCCCCTGGCCCCTACCTGGAATCGTGGACCCTGCTCGCGGCGCTGGCCGCCCAGACGCAGCGTTTGCGCATCGGGGTCATGGTCACGGACAACACCTATCGCCAACCCGCTGTGCTCGCGAAGATGGCTGCGACCGTCGATGTGGTTTCCCACGGGCGGCTCAACTTCGGCATAGGAACAGGATGGTCAGAGCAGCAGCATCGCGCCTATGGCATCCCGCTTCCTACGCCAGGTGAACGCGTACGCCGTTTAGGCGAGGCGTGCGAGTTGATCCGCCGCCTCTGGAGCGAACCAACCGTGACATTTGAGGGGCGCTATTACCAGCTCCACGAAGCCCCCTGCGATCCCAAGCCTGTACAGAAGCCGTGCCCGCCATTTGCCATCGGTGGTGAGGGTGAGCAGACTTTACAGGTCATCGCGCGCTATGCCGATATCTGGGATTGTAGCGTCGCGACCCCTGACATCTACGCGCACAAGCGCATCTTCCTGGAGCGCTTGTGCACAGCTATTGGGCGCGATTCGACGACCATCGCGTATTCCAGGCATATCTCCGTCGATCCTACTGATCTCAAGGCGACGCTGGCTGAGACACGCGCTTTTCTCGACGTGGGAGCAATGCACATCATCTATCATGTCCCGGTGCCCGCTTCTGGGAACATCCTGCGTCGTCTGGCAGAGGAAGTCGCGTTGCCGCTGCAAGCGGAATACCAGTAAGCACACAACGTGAGGTCAGTTTCTCTCTCTGGAGGAAACGTATGGAGCCGAGAAAAGAAGCTGGCTCCTGGAAAACGCGGAGGTTCTCTCATGTCACTCTTTGTGTCGGCGTTCGGGCTTGGCCTGGCCTTCTTCGCCACGCCTGGCGCCATCACCGCTCAACTGTTGCGAGGAGTGGGGCAGCGCGGCTTTCTCTGGGCGATGTTGCTGCAACTTGGCGCATTGCTCGGACTGCTCTTGTGGGCCGCTGTGGCGTTGGCTGGCGCAGCATTCCTGGTGCAAAATATGCTCGCGCGGGTACTTCTCGGCATGACGGGTGTCGTGCTCCTGTTCTGGCTGGCGTGGCAAGCGCTCAGAGATGCTTATCGAGGAAAAAGAGGTGAGGTGAAAGCTGGAAACGTGCGGGGAGGGTTCGCTCTCGGGGCCGCGTTGACGCTGGCCAATCCGTTTCCGGTGATCTTCTGGCTCAGTGTCCTCCCCGCGCTGATTGCCACCGGGCAGGTTATCCTCGATGTCAGAGCTGTAGCGGCGTTCTTTGCAGGGTTTCTCATCAGCGCGCTCCTCTGGGCCGTTTTCATGGCGGGGTTGCTTGCCTGGGGGCGGCGCTTCGTCACACCGGTATTCTTGCGCCTCGTCAACCTCGTCTGTGGCCTTGCTCTGATCTTCTTCGCCCTCAGGCTCCTAGGGAATATTCTTCCACTTGTGGGAGCCTGAGAACGTGGGGTGAGGTTTGGAGCAGAGCGTTTTAGCACCTCTCCCACAGAGATATGGACCACCGCATTTCAGGACCTTGGTCAACGGATCGCAGACTCTTTCGTGCGGCAAGCATCTCATCAGCGAGCGCTCGCCTATCTCCAAGGATTGATGAGCCCGGTGGCGCGAAAAAATGGGTGGCAAGTGGCCGAAGAAGTGGGAGAAGTAACCCTTTACGCGATGCAACACCTCTTAGACCGAGCCAAGTGGGATTGTAATAGTGTGCGAGACGAACTGCGGACGTATATATCGCAGGCGATTGCAGATCCTCACGGGGTGTTGGTCATCGACGAGACCGGATTTCTCAAAAAGGGGCGCAAATCAGTGGGCGTGCAACGGCAGTACAGCAGTACAGTGGCACAGCAGGTCGCATCGAAAACTGCCAGGTGGGAGTATTTCTTTCTTACGCCAGTTCGCGTGGGCACATCTTGCTAGATCGAGCATTGTATTTGCCCAAGAGTTGGACCGACGACCAGGAGCGTTGCCGAGAAGCTCATGTACCAGCAGAGGTGACGTTCGTCACCAAACCGGAGTTGGCGCAGCGTATGCTGGAACGGACCTTAGATTCAGGTCTCCCTGTCGCCTGGGTAACTGGGGATACCGTGTACGGGAGCGCACGGACGCTCCGGGCCGGTCTGGAGACTCGTAAGCAGGCATATGCGAGGGCTTTGGCCTGCAAAGAGCACGTGGAGGTGCAAGGAACCCGCAAGCGAGTGGAGAAGACTAGCGCATGGCATCGCCAGAGAGGATTGGCAGGTGTTGAGTGCAGGCACAGGGAGCCCGCGTACCGCGCCTCTACGCGTGGACGCGCATTGAACTGGCGGCACCAGAGATCAGCGGGTGGCCCAGCTTTCTCCTGATCCGACGAAGCCTGGACGAAGGAACGAAACCTGCCGAGATGGCCTATGTGCTGGTTTTTGCTCCCATTGGCACCTCTTTAGAGGAGATGGTGGAAACTTTTGGCACGCGCTGGACCGTGGAACAGTGTTTTGAGGAAGGGAAAGGTGAAGTGGGCCTGGATGAGTACGAAGTGCGGGCCTTTCAGGGATGGTACCGTCATGTGACTCTCTCAATGCTCGCTTTGCCCTTTTTAACTGTTTTGCGAGCCAATGAGAAAGAAGATGTGCTTAAAAAAAGTCTGGACAGCCTCTCCAGGCCCCAGAGTCAGAGGAGATCGACTCTGTTCAAGCCCAAGTATCTTCTGATCTCCCTGTGATGGTTCCTCTCTCTGTTGCCGAAATCCGACGGCTTTTCTTTTATCTTGTAGGCACACGGTCTCTTCAGGGCCTCGGGCCAGTCCTAACACTGCACATCTAGAATGAGACAACTTTCCCTCATCGCAATCTCGCGCCAGAGATCCACAACGATCATCTCTCACCATGATCCCGCACTCCTCATATTCTCCTTTGAAGGCGGGCCGTTTTTCTCCTCTGCACATCTCCTGCTCTGTGACTTGACAGAGATGAATCGAAGAAGTATACTTATCAATGAAAGAAAATTTCATTCATCAAAAAAGGACAGTGGAATGCCTCGAACGCCAGAAGCGAATCAGCGTATCCGCGAAGCGCAGCGCGCAAAGATCCTGGAGAGTGCCAGGAGCGTCTTTGCTCGCAAGGGGATGGAGGCGACGATCGCGGATATTGCCGCTGAAGCTCAGATCAGTCTTGGACTGGCTTACCGCTACTTTGCTGACAAGGAGGCGATCTTCTCTGAGTTGGTCAAGCAGACCGTACCAGACGATTCTGCCGGGTTCCAGAAGCTGGTGGAGATGCCTGGAACACCAGGGGAACGTCTTGCTACGCTGATTTCGAGTATCGTGGGAGCACGCGGGCAGCGCGAACCACTTGAGGCCCATCAACTGCTTCAACATGCTCTCGATGCCGATGCTATGCCTGAAGAGATACGCGAATTGCTCGGCAAACGCTATCAAATGCTGTTGGCGACGATGCGGCAACTGATTGTTGAGGGCCAAGCCGAAGGCTCGGTTGCGCCGGGCAACCCAGATCAACTAGTGGCCGTGATGAGTGCCTGTCTTGATGGCCTCACGCGTTGGGCTCTACGAGATCCAGAACAATTCCGCGCCTCTGTTCCTGATGCTCAGATCGTTCTGCGACTTTTTCAGCCCTCAACAGAAGAGAAGAAAGCCTCAGAACAATCCTAGAGCAGCTTGCTTGGAGACTGAAGGAAATAGTGCTTTAGTAGATACTATGTTCTGATGTCCTCCTGTCCTTTTCTTTCGTTTTCATGTATGAAGCAAAAAAGTGCCCAAAAGGAAAACTGGTATGAAACTCAATAACGCCGAATCAGTCGTACAACAAAAACGATCCCTGCGAGCCAAGGGCATCGGTTACGACACTGGATTCAGTTACGACGGCGTCACCCGCCGGCCGTTCGACCACGAGATCGTTCAGCGCGAGTTGCAGATCGTCCGCGACGACCTGCACTGCACAGCGGTGCGCCTGTTCGGCAATGACCTGGACCGGCTCGAATTCGCCGCGAGCCACGCCGCCGATTTGGGCCTGGAGGTCTGGTTCTCGCCGTTCACCTACCAGCTCGGCCCCGAGGAGATGCTCAGCCTGCTCGCCGATGGCGCGGAGCGCGCCGAGCGGATCCGCCGCCGGGGAGCCGAGGTCGTGTTCGTCACCGGCGCGGAGCTAAGCCTGTTCAACAGCGGGTTCCTGCCGGGCAACAGCCTCGAGGAGCGGGCCGGCCCCCTGCTCCGGCGGGAGCCGGGGATGCGTGAGCTGGTAGCCAGGGTGCCTGCCCGCATTAACGACTTCCTCGCCAGGGCCGCCACCGTGGTCCGAGAGCGGTTCGGCGGCAAAGTCACCTACGCCTCCATCCCGTTCGAGGGCGTCGACTGGACGCCGTTTGATATCATCTCGGTCGACCTCCACCGCTCGAAGGAGATCGCCCACGTCTACCAGCAGGGCGTTCGCACACTGGTCGCGCAGGGCAAGCCGGTCGCGATCACCGAGTTCGGCTGCACTACCCACCGTGGCGCGGCCGACCACGGCGGTCACGGCGGCGGAGAGATGATCGAGTACGACGGGACCGCTCCAGTGCGGCTCAACGGCGACTACATCCGCGACGAGCAGGAGCAGGCCACCTACCTGCGCGAGCTGCTGGACATCTTCACCACGGAGGGAGTCGACGCCGCCTTCGTGTGCACCTTCGTCTGCTACGGCTTTCCGCACCGCAGCGACCCCCGCGAAGACCTCGACATGGCCAGTTGGGGCGTGGTCAAGGTCCTGGAGAACCGCCTTGGTGACGCCTACCCCGACATGCCCTGGGAACCCAAGGCGGCCTTCACCGTACTCGCCAACTACTACCACGGCTGATCGCCTCAGGACTGGATCACCAACGTTCGTTCTTCTGCTGTCACTGGTTGATGACAAGTGTGCAGTCTCTCCTGGAAACGTCATGGATGCAGGCTCATGACGTTTCCATCTCCTCTCGCTCATGCTTCATGGCTGAGGCGAAAAGAGATTGTAACAGTTCTCAAAAAGATGGGAAAATATGGTTAAAAAGGAGCAAACCGCATACATTCCTTCCCATTGACGTCGGAGAAAAAATGTTCTCCAATAAAGAGGCAAGAGAGGTTTTGACGAACGGCAAGAGGGATGAGCACTGATTCGCGCGCACAAGATCCGCCTCAATCCGACAGAAGAGCAAAAGAACTATTTTGCCAGAGCTGCAGGAATTGCCCGTTTTGTGTGGAACTGGGCACTGGCGGAATGGGACCGGCAGTATCAAGCGGGCGAGAAACCCA
>DATAYF010000109.1:0-9224 GCA_036272735.1 Ktedonobacteraceae bacterium | reverse complement strand
TGCTGACCTCATTCGGGGACGTCGGCACGTCGTTCCGCACCCAGGCATGGTCGCTGGGAATGACCGCAGTCGGCGGCGCGCTCATGACTGCACTGGGTCGGCTTATCGGTGGGCCATGGTGGGTAGAGATCGTGGAGATCTTCCTCGTGGTCTTCATCAGCAAACTCCTCTCAGTGTATGGTCGGGTTGCGGCTGCCATGGGATTACTTTTGACGATCCCGTTCGTGATCTCACTTGCGAACCGTGGCGGTCCGGCAACGACGCTCCCCGCGGTGGGAGGTTTTCTGCTTGGTGGGGCAGTCTTGATGCTGTTCGCGCTCTTGTTTGCATGGCTCCCATCACATCGGAGCACGCCGAGAAATGAAGCGAGACGGAACAGGCCACAGCCAAGACTCACCACGCTCACAGCGCAGCTCACGTTGACCTCCCCACTGCTGCGCTTGAGCTTGCTGCGTGCCGTGGGCGCAGCAGTTGCAGCAGGAAGCGGCTGGATCTGGGGAGGGTCGCCGTTCTATTGGGCGGCCCTCACCGTCATCATCTGCACCCGGCAGGATCAGAAGGCCTCGCTGATGATGGCGCTACAGAATGTCATTGCGACGTTCCTGGGTGCGCTCCTGGCAGCGGTATTGATTGCCAGCGTGCAGAACACGTTGGTGGTAGGGTTGATCGTCATGGCGATCACGTTCCAGGCATTTACCGTCAAAGAGCTGAACTACCTCCTGTACCTCTTCTTTTTCACGATCCTGATCCTGCTGCTCATCAGTATCGCGACGTCAGGTCAGTCCCTTGCTGTATGGCGAGTGGTCACCATCTTGTTCGGCGCGGGGATCGTTCTTGTGATCACCTTCCTGGCCCAGATGCCTTTCTTTGAGCGGAAGGTCGTTTCACCGTGAAAGGGAGTAGCAGGACATCACCCAAAAAGGAGTGATCATCATGGGGAGGTTACAGGACAAAGTTGTCTTTATTACGGGCAGTACCTCTGGCATTGGCAAGGCTTCAGCCATTGAAGCTGCCAAAGAAGGCGCAACCGTTGTCGTGGCAGATCTCGCGAGTGCACAGCACGAAGCGACCATGCAGGAACTATCGGTGTTCGATCAGAAGCCTTTCTTTGTGCCGATAGACGTGGCCGATGCGAACAGCATGAAACAAGCCATCGAAAGCACCGTGAAGACCTTCAGGAGACTGGATGTCGGTTTGCACAATGCTGGCAGAGGTTTTCGGAGCAAGAACGTTGCAGAAACCAGCGAGGAAGAGTATCTGCGCGTCATCAACAGCAACTTGAACGGTGTGTTCTCTTGCATGAAGTACGAACTGCAACAGTTCTTGCAGCAGAGGGGCGGCACGATGGTCAACATGGCTTCGGTCCTTGGCACTGTTGGGAAGGCAGGCACCGCGCCCTATGTCGAGGCCAAGCATGGGGTCCTTGGTCTGACCAAATCTGCCGCCCTGGAGTTTGGTCTTCATCAGATCCGTGTCGTGGCACTGTGCCCGGGGTATGTGGATACACCGATGATTGGTGCCCCGACGAGCAGCAACTCCTGGAATTGCAAAACCGCCATGCCTTGAAACGCTTTGCCACGCCTGAAGAAATCGCCACAGCGTTTCTCTGGCTTGCTTCTGATGATGCCAGCTTCGTGACTGGCGGCGCGATCCTGGTGGATGGTGGCTATACAGCCCAATGATGTCTTGAGCGATTGAAAAGAGAGAAAAGGAGCAGAACATGACTGATCCAGTGAAAACCGCCGAACAGCAGGACACGTCTGCCGACACCAGGAAGATGCCGCCCACCTTCGACCCGGCCTATGTCCAGGGTGCCGTGAAGCCATTTTTCGAGAGCT
Organism: Ktedonobacteraceae bacterium; assembly: GCA_036272735.1. Lineage (GTDB taxonomy): Bacteria > Chloroflexota > Ktedonobacteria > Ktedonobacterales > Ktedonobacteraceae > DATAYF01. The sequence goes on along the minus strand of DATAYF010000109.1, from coordinate 7,386 downwards.
CCATCTATCAGGGCGAACGGCCATTGCTTCCCATGATTGACCTCGCCCTTAGCAAGGAGGCGGCGATGCCAGCTCATCTCGTCGGGATGCTCTACGACAAGTGGGAGCTGAATATGCAGGAGGAGGGACTCACCGTCTTCATCCAGGGGTACCAGAAGCGCGGACCAAACAACGAGAGAAAGAGGATCTACTACTCGGCTGTCACTCCGGATCTGTATGGTCCGATGTACTCGGACAAGATTAAACGCTTCCTCGATTCCCTCTTCGACGAGCAAAGCGAGGGCAAGCCATTGATGCACCAGTACTACCAGAGATACTTCGACCTGTACTGGGACCTTCACCTTGGCGTTACGGGGGACGACATTCCGCCCGAAGTCAGGCAGATCGGCCAGAGCTTCGTGGCGGTCTTTGGCTACCGGTACCCGACCTTGCAGGTCGTCCATGACAACTACATGCGTGTGCGCCAGCTCCGTCCCCTCCTCAAGGGCTGGGTTGACCAGCGGGTGGAAGATCTGATTGACGGTCATGTACCCAATCCCGAGAAGACCCTGGTCTACTACTGGATCAAGAACGGCGCGTTGGGGGAGAACTTCAGGAGGAAGGACATCGTCTTCGAGTGCTTCCACAACTTTCTGGCGTTCAGCCAGTGGGGCACGACACTCTACAACATGATGGCCCGCCTGGAGGCAACGCATGGGGATCTGGCCGTCCGCTCCTGGTTTGAAAAGACGATGAAGAGTGGCCCCAACGAAACGGACCACTCCGCCTTCAGCAGGCTGGACCGTTTCGTGATGGAGTTGTTCCGGACCATCTCGCCCAACCGCGGCAGCACCTCAGTGCTACCTGCTCAGGAATACGCTTTTGGCACCGGGTCCCCTGGCCCCAGCACCATTCTGACGCCGCATCCGGAAACCAGCAGAGACCCTCTTCACTGGAACAACCCGAATGACTTCGACCCGGATCGCTATATGCAGGCTCCGATGAGTGAACAGAACGACGAAATCAGATGCAAGCAAGTCGGGTTGGCCCAATGCCCCTTCAGCAGGGAAGTCTTTCGAGTCAAGGATGGCCGACAGGCTTCGATCACCAACAGTGCGTTTGGCGCCGTGTACGCGCGTGTCGGCGACCAGGCCTATCCAGTGTGCGACGATGCCGGGTATGCGCCATTTGGCTTCGGGTATCGCCGTTGCGCGGGCGAGTTCCTCACCATTGGTTTCTTCAAGGATCTCCTCAGAAAGGTGTGGAACGAAAAGATCGCCTTCACCAGGCTTAGCATTGACCCTGCCGAGTTGTTACCGGTGGGACCGGCAACGGTTGTGCCGGACAACATCGGCTTCAAGAGGGCGCAGTAATATCTCCTTGCGTTTTGGCCTATTTGGCCCGTACACGAAAAATACAAGGAGACATATGATAAACGACAGAATTGCTCTCTCTGTCCCGAGTTCTATGGGTATGATGGGTTCCGTCAGAACTCAAACAACCTATTGGCAAGCCGTCACGCTTCTGTTCTGCTCATCCTCTCAAAAGAGCGTTGAACCAGGAGCGTTGGCTGATGAATTGTCCCTATTGGAGTCTGTCAAGTATTTTGTGTATGTGTTTTTATTTAATGAGGGAATCGCTCCCCAAATTCAATCGCAAAACAGTTGAGTGCAGGCATCCAGTTGCGGATCGGCATGGTCCACTTCTTGGCAATGTTGTGCATGGCCAGGTACACCACCTTGTAGACTGCCTCATCGGAGGAAAAATGCGATGGTTGCGGGTGACTTTGCGTAAGGACATGTTCACCGACCGGGTCGCATTGGTTGTGTAGATCACCTTACGAATATCCTCAGGAAAAGCAAACAACGGGACCACATGACTCCAGTGCATTCTCCACATCTTGCTGATGCTCCCATACTGCCGGTCCCATTTTTCAGCAAAGAGCTCCAGGTAGACCTGCGCTTCCGTTTCCGTCGCTGCTGAATAGATCAGTTTTAAATCCGCCGCGACCTCCTTGCGATGTTTGTAGGAGACATATTTGAGCGAGTTGCGTACCATGTGCACCATGCACAGCTGAACCCGGGTGTGCGGATAGAGGACTTCAATCGCCTCTGGCAAGTCGATCAGACCATCAACACAGGCGATGAAGATATCTTTGAATCCTCGGTTTTGCAATTCCGTGAAGACCGACAACCAGAATGCGGGCTCCCTCATGGTGGCCCAACCACATCCCCAGCAGCTCTTCTTGCCCTTCCATGTCGACACCCAGAGCCAGGGAGAGGGCTTGGTTGATGATGCGTTGATTCTCACGCACTTTGACCACCAAGCAGTCCACGTAGACCATCGGGTAGACGGCCTCCAGAGGACGGTTCTGGAACTTCCGCACCTCATCAAGTACAGCTTCAGTTACGTTAGAAACGAAGGTTGGTGAAACCTCGACGCCATACAGCTCGTGAACCTGTGCTTGAATATCACGAGTCGTCATGCCACGGGCATACAGGGCCAGGATCTTGTCTTCAAAGCCTTCCAGCCGGGTCTGGTGCTTGGGGATCAGGACCGGCTCAAAGCTGGCTTCACGGTCACGTGGAACGGCAATCGTGATCTCTCCTTGCGATCCCTTGAGGGTCTTATGGCTGCTTCCGTTGCGTACGTTCCGCGTGGTTTCATCGCGTTTTCCGTGCTTAGGATAGCCCAGGTGCTCCTCCATCTCACTTTCCAGGCAGCGCTCAATCAAAGTGCTGGGGAGTTGTTTGAGCAAGCCACCTTCGGCCAGAAGCTCTTTGGGATCGGGGCATTCTTTGAGCAGTTCATCGATCAGTTCGCGTCGAATGGTCATACGTTTTTCTCCTTCTTCCATCTTCATCCACTTCTTCTCGTGTGGCCACATACACAAAGTATTTTACACCCTCAAAAGAATCGCATCTTTTATTCGATAAAGCCCTTGCTACTGCAATTCCATAGCCTATTTTGCTGCGTTTAAAAATTTTTGCAACACTACCTTAAGTTCTCAGTTCTTCCTCTCCATCTCCATACAATGGACCTATCCTACAGTATTGTAACAAGTATTCAGAAGTAACATAAATAACAAGTATCATCCGCTACAAGTAACAGGTTTTACAATAATTTAATGAATATGTCACAATTCATTAAATTAACTGGTTTATGCTTTTCTTGTACCTGTTCAATGGTATCTTACAATAGGTTTCTATTGATCTGAGCAAAGAGAGATAAAGAACACAAGCGAAATGCCGAGCGTGCAACGAATGTTATGGCAATGGTTGTTGATGCACGCGCATTCGGAGCGCAGAAAACGCGAGGAACCTTGAAAGTGCATAATACGACCCTGGAAGACAAGTGGGCCTGGACCTTTTATGCACTTACTATTGCGGTTGTTATCGTACTCGTTGTTACGGGTATCGCGCCACGTTCCACTTTCGGCTAAGGCTGAGAAAACAAAAACCTGTTTACGATTAACTAGAGTAAGGAACAATTTGATGAACATCGATTTTCATACCCATACCAAGTTCACGAAAAAAGCGCCATTCTCCCTGGAATATTTTTTGAACACGGTTCATGAAGCTCAGAGCGAAGGGTTAACAGCTTTTACGCTCACAGAACACTTTAATGCTGACCGCTTCTTTGATATCTACGATACGCTGGATGCACAATACCCATATGTGAACGAGTATTATGACGTTGATGGCTTCAAGGTCTTTTCAGGTATGGAGATTGACATTCAAGAAGGTAGCCACCTCCTGTTTACTGGTAATCGCCAGGATCTTTGCGCATTGCGCCAGCAACTGGAGGGGTATACCAGTAAAGGCAACTACATTCCTGTACGAGAGTTATTTCAACGCAGTGCAGCCTATAACTTTCTGAAAATTGGTGCTCATCCGTTCCGGCCCTCAAACCCACTACACCATTTACCAGAAGACATTCTGCTCCAATTTGATGCATTTGATCTCAACGGGTCCGATCTCTTCACCAAAGGCATCGAGCAGACCCGCACCGAAGTCTATGCATTCGCTACCCGATTGGGAAAACCGGTCGTTGCAGGGAGTGATTCCCATCATCCACTGCAATTGGCAAGTGTTTATAATACCCTGGAACAGGAATGTAACACCATTGACGAATTACGTCAGGCGATCCAATCCAATACGCATCAGGTGCACATTTCGCCGTGTCTCAACTCGAAAGTTAAAGCAGCCAAACAAATAAAGGCATTGCTGCAAGCGAATTTGCAATTGGTTGCGGAAACAGTCGCAAACTAAATATACCCATCAATAGATGCATAACGAGTTATGTATAAGGGTGTGGAAGTAAACAAGCAGGGAGAGAAGCAAGACAGAGATCACTTATACGTATGATCGAAAAGAAATGGTGGAGGTACCAAAAAAAGGTTTCCTAAAGAGGCAATGGAAGCAGAAAAAGGAATGTATGCCTGTCAGTTGCTACACAGGACAACTGGTTCCGTCAGAACTGAGAACACAAAAGCCAGAGAAAGAGGTGTAAGTCTCTCCCAACGAATCTATTGGGCTTATGAGGCCATCCTCATCAAGAGGTATAGGGTAGCAAATCTTTCACAGAATAAACGTCGTTGTTCCGTGAGCGACATGGTTTCTCCCATGGTATGACGTGGGCGGAAATAGTTGCGTAATTCATCGAAAGCACCGCAAAAACGAGCTGCGGAGTCGAAATTTCCGAAGCCATGCATCGGGTAGTAACGTTGCTTCACTCCTCGATGATCTTGCTCCAACTGATTATTGAGAAATTTCTTGGTACGATGCTGCACACTGCTCCCAAGTATCTCACGTACTGCTCGTGGGTAGGAAGCATGACCATCCGTCGTCACGCGCTCTGGGGTATGACCAACGACAGTGAGAGCCTGCTTGAAAAACCGCTGGGCTGCCTCCATATCTCGTTTCTCGCTCAAGCGGGAATCCACCAGATTGCCATCCGCATCCATGGCGCGATACAGGTAGCACCATCTCCCTTTGACTTTCACGTAGGTTTCATCCACATACCAGGACTGCCCCGCTTGTCCACGTCGTTTCATCCGCAATTGCTCTGTAAGAAGTGGAGCAAACCGCCGTTCCCAGTCCCGAACGGCCTCATGAGTGAACGTGACCCCTCGCTCAAGAAACATTTCGGTGAGATCTCGCAAGCTCAACTTGTACCGAAGCCGCCCACACCCCCAACAGGACAACCAGGAGGACAATATCGGTAGGATATTCCAGGAAGGTGAACGGCGTTCCTGTACGCTCGTTGAAGAGGCGCTTGCACGTGGAGCAACGGAATATGCGATAGCCGAGTGTTGTTTTCTGCATTTGCTCTCTGGTGGTGGCAGAGGCACAATGTGGGCAGTTCATGAATCACTCCTTCTCCGATGAAGCGTTGCTCTCAGCATACCTTGGAGACGATCGTCAGGGCAAGTCTTTCTCTGAGTTCTGACAGAACCTGGAAAACCACTCCCCATCAGGTATACTTTTCACTGAGTATGTAATTTGCGCTCCTCATCGGAGATTGACGAATCGTTGGCATGCGGAAGACAGACGCACCTGAAGTAGGCAGGCGGGGTTGCTCATGGTCGCGCCAGCAGTTGAAGGCATTGATCTGTTCTCGCATTGCAGATCGCGCCTTCGCCTTCGATGAGGGTGCAAAATTAGGAACACGAAGAAAGGTCTGAAACACAACAATGGCTAATTCAACGATCGAGCGTTTGTATTTCATATTAGTAATACCTGATCCTGAGTGGCCAGTTGGCTGCTATCTCGCGCAGACAAACGATGGAAAGCATGTGCTCATCGATAGTGGCTTGCCTAGAGAGAATGAGGAAGCTGATGATCAGCCTCCTATTTGGGGGGAGAATGTGGTTGAACAACTTGCCGAGATAGGTCTAGGGCCTCTCGACATTGATACCGTTATCTGTACCCATTATGATCGAGACCATATAGGCTATCATAGCTCGTTCACCAATGCCGAGTTTGTGGTGCAGCGAAAACATCATGAGGCAGCTCTTCAGGGACTCGAGCGTTTCGCTCGTAGTCGGGTTCATTGGGATCTTTCTGGGAGAAAATACCGTCTGATTGATGGAGATGTCGAATTGTTTCCGGGATTACAGGTAGTTGAGACGAGCGGTCACGTGCCGGGTCATCAGTCAGTCCTGATCCATTTACCACAGACAGGCGCCGTGTTGTTAGCAATCGATGCGGTCACAAGAAAAGAGTTCTGGCGTGAAGATCGGGAGACAGGGCCAAAGGATATGGATAGGGATGGGACCATTGCGAGCACACGAAAGCTGATAGACCTAGCAGAACGGGAGAAGGTGACATTGGTGGTTTGTGGACATGATAGCGATGGGTGGAAGGCATTGAAAAAGTTGCCAGCGTATTACGCTTAGCTTGCGTGGGCAGGACCAGATCCTCTTGATGGGCAATTTTGAAAGAGCGTCTCCAGCAGCACTGCTGGAGACTTCTCTGTTAGGATCTCAGCCCTGTCTCTATTTACAACATTCCTGACTTCGACCCTAGGTATGGAGCGGTTTTTCCAAGTAGCGAAACGTCAAGTTCCGTCCTTCAGTGCAAAATCGGGTCTTGCTCATTTTCGGTGGAAAAGCTGAGCAACAGATTGCTCCACAAGCCAATCAAGCGTCTCTCTCTGTCCGCTGTTGGGCTTAAACACCGAAAGTGAGCAAGACCCCATTTTAGGGCCAAGAGTGGACCTGGCTCACTTTTGGTGATAAGCTCTTCTTTCAGCGGGGACGAGTGACATTCTTGAGCTCAAGACGTGGAGGTTGCCAGGGGAATAAACCCATCCATCCCCAAAAGTGAGCCAGATCCAATTTATACGAGAAACCTTGGTCGTTTTATCGCGTCTGGCAAGGGCTGAATAGATGAGCTAAGATGTCACGCCAAGTTATGCCTCTTGACCACTTTTGGGGCTTACTGGCTGGTTGCTGTGCTCACACATTTCAAAGGTGGAGATCAGCAAGTAAGCAGAATGCCCCAAATCTGACCATGAGGCAAGTTATGTGAGAGACCAATCTGCTGAACGCGCCTCTCAAGCCAATATGGACAAGTTACATGATATAAACGCGCCATGAATTAGGCTCATACACAACTTTGGTGATAAGCTCTTCAATAATAAGGTAGACTCCTTTGGACTACGCTTGAAAAATGAGAGGAACTCCCAAATTAAGCTCATCCTTCACCAAAGTTGTGTATGAGCCATGAATTAGAAGAAACAACAATTTCGTAGTAAATCACTGCCAAACTTATTTAGCGTTTTGAGATGACAATCATATGCTCAGTTAAGGAAAAACTGCCAAACTTATTTGTAATCCGCACACACTGCGAATGGAAGGTAAGTCTTGCAGTCTGTGCAAAGCTTACCCCCAAAGTGGGCATG
>DATAYF010000108.1:0-2702 GCA_036272735.1 Ktedonobacteraceae bacterium | reverse complement strand
GTTTCTTTGTGTTCATGCCGACGCTCTGCTCCTCCCGCATTATAGCAAATCCGTGAACAGCATGCATAGGTGCTACCGGTAAACTGCATTACAACAATTTGAATTGATGCGTTCACAACTTTATTTCATTTTTATTCGTTTCTGACTGAGAACATGTCTCGCTTGCAACAAAGTAGCTGACGGCATAAAACTCAAGCGGATGACGATAGGCAAAGGTTGCCAGAAGGAATACATAGATGGACATTGATATTCACGCTCTAGAAGCACGTACTCGTTATAAATTGCTCACTGGCATTGTTGTTCCCCGACCGATTGCCTGGGTCTCGACGGTCGATCGCAATGGGATTGCCAACCTGGCCCCTTTTAGCTTTTTTAATGTGGTCAGCCATTCGCCTCCAACCATCAGTATCTCGATTGAACACGTTCCAGAAAGATATCAAGGCAAAGATACGCTGCGGAACATCCTGGCGACCGGCGAGTTTGTCGTCAATATCGCGGACGAGACACTTGCACAAGCCATGAATGAGACGGCGACGGATTATCCACCAGCGGTAGATGAATTTGCTCGCGCCGGACTTACCGCACTGCCTTCGATAAAAGTAAGTGCACCACGTGCGAAGGAAGCACCGGTCAATATGGAATGCCGGCTGTATGGCCTATTGCCAGTCGGGATAGCCACGAGCGGGTATACCTTGGTCGTTGGTGAGGTCCTCTTATTGCATGCGCGCGATGATATCATCGATGGCCGTGCGCATGTTGATATACAGAAACTGCGACCTATTGGGCGACTTGCTGGATCAGATTATACTGTCGTTCATGAAACCTTTTCCATCACACGCAATCGCTATACCTCAGCCACAGGCAAGACAATCCCGCAAAAGGAGTGAATGATAGGTGCAGCGCTTTGGGGTTTGCTCATAGTTGGAACCAAAACTCGGATTAGGAAAGAAGAGGCTTGAAAAGGGCAAATTATGGTGTTTATAATATGCATTATTTGCACCATAAGCATGCTAAATGATCTCGACCACCGAGAAAAGAGCAAGCGGATGAGCCGAAAAACATACAAAAAAGACGATGAGCGAGAACCATCTTCAAGGCCCGGCGTTAAGGAGGAAACCTCGCAGCATGTGGTAGCGTTTTTGTTATGTATGATATCATGCTGTACTAGGCCTTCATCGAGCGTGTTCCTTAACCATGAGAGGGGAGAGAAGATCAGCAGGAAACGTAGTACTTTGCGAATAGAGGTCCCTATTGCATGCTAGCAGATGATACATACATAGTTCGATCAGTTCCTTGCCTGGCTCCATCCTTGCTCCCAAATGAAGGGGAGGTGGAATCGAAATTTGTTGTGCCCTTATTGCAGCATGTGGGATATCGTGAAGAATGCCGCCATCCTCAGTATTCCTTGAAAGAAAATGTATGAGTCTCGCAAGCAAAGGGGCAAGGGAAGGCTATTGATCAAGTCTATTTCTCAACTACGGACAACAGAAACAAACTGCTGGCACCTCACTCATCATTGTCGAAGCCAAAGAGCCAGGGGAAACGCATTTGAATGAGGCACTGGAACAAGCCTGTGGCGCACCCTGCCTTCCATCATGTCCTTCGTCTATGCAGGCCCTGCTGCGCACGTTGAGGTCATTCGCCGCACCCGGCAAGAGACTGGTATCGTGAGAAGTTGTTTGCTCGCCTGCGTTCCCTGGCTTCCTTCGGCACGTGGGATGGCATCGATCCTTTGGGTAGGAATTGGGCACGTGATAAAACTGCTTACTCTTCCTCTGGCAATTCGTAGCGTAATCCAAGATACTGTGCCGCCTCATCGAAACTGAAGCGATAATCTTCGTCACTGCCATCTTGGCGAACAAGTATAGGCACGAGTAAGACACCGCCGTCATCGAGCGTTTTGACAAGCCAGGCCGGAGTGGATAGCACGCGCTCACGCCCAAATTGGTCGACAATTTCGGGACCAAACAGATTGATCTCGTAAAGCCAGGTGATGTCCAGACCACGTACAGCTTCGAGCGACGTGAGATCTCCAGTCGGATCATCCTGATAGCCATAGATTGAGTGCCAGATGCTATAGACGAGTTGTACCACGTCTTTCTTACTTGTTGTGCAAATTTCCTGGCTCTTGCTCTAGCATACGATGCATCTTTTCCCCACCAGGTATATGTTTTTACATCCACCACAATTGTGCCGTTCTTCATCCTGGCATCCGCTGTCTTTTCGTTTTGTTCCCCGAGCACTTCCAACTCATCCAAGTCTGGCTTTACCGAGAAAGCCCATTCTAGCTGAAACAATGGTCCTTTATAGTACCCTTCACCTCCATTGGCGATGTCCCTTAGAACACGATCTGCCCCTGGAATATTCTGCAATTGAGCATACAACATGGCAATGTACGCGACATCCTTGGAATGCTCCGTCAGAAAATCGCGTATCTGTTTTTCGCTTAATGTTTTTCTACGTGAACGGTGATCAATTGGCTTAAAAAGTTTGAATCGACACTTGGGAATTTCTGGATAAGCCTATTGTATAACGCTTGTTGTTCAGGGGTCATGGAGGCCGCTGTAATGGCTGTCGGTGTATAGTTTTGCAAGATTTTTTGCAGCAGATCAGCCCGAAAATGACCTTTGATCATCAGCGCGGCAATGAACTCTGGAGGCACCTTGGGATATTGCATGTGCAATTGGCGGAAGCGGTCAAGC
>DATAYF010000107.1:0-11632 GCA_036272735.1 Ktedonobacteraceae bacterium | reverse complement strand
CGTTGCGGAGCTATTGTACATCGATTGTGGCAGGTTGGGCAAGGGATAGGCAAAAGGGATGACCCCCGCGCGGGGGTCATCCCTTTTGCCTATCCCTTGCCCAACCTGCCACAATCGATGTACAATAGCTCCGCAACGCTTATGTATTGACACTTCCCGCCTCAAAAGAGCGGGGATTCTTCCTTCATCCATGAGACTTGCCCGTCAGTCTTGCAACTGAAAGGTAGAGGTCCCATGTCCAGAAGCGTTAGGCAAACCGAAGCGTGCAGGTTCCCGAGTGCCCCTCGGTACCAACCACAATTTTTGTGGTGGATGAAGCCAGACCGACCGTGAGGTGGGTAGCATGCCTCATCGTCCTTCGACGAATCTTTTTGCAATGGCTTCATTTCATACAAAAGAGGATAGCAAATGTTCTAATGATTGTCAATGAGGAAGAGCCATTCATCCCCGCTCTGAAGAGACAGGGCTTTCTGGCTCGTTTACTGTAAGCGCAAGCTACATACACAGCATTTGGTACGCGAAGAAGACCATGCAGCCTATGCGCAAACACGTGGAGGACATATTTATGCCAACGAACACCAACGATTTTACCACGATTGAAGCGGTCTCGGCCCGCGAAATCCTCGACTCACGCGGAAATCCTACCGTGCAGGTTGAAGTGCTCTTGATGGGTGGCACAAGCGGCGTGGCCGCTGTTCCTTCCGGGGCATCAACAGGCGCACACGAAGCGGTAGAGCTGCGCGACGGCGATAAGGGCCGTTATGGCGGGAAGGGTGTCTTGAACGCCGTAGCCAATGTTAATGACGTGCTCAATGATGCCCTGGTTGGCCTGGACGCCAACGATCAGACGATGATCGACGAAGTCATGATCCAGCTCGATGGCACCGAGAACAAGGGCAAGCTGGGAGCCAACGCGTTGTTGGGTGTGTCGCTAGCAGTCGCTAAAGCAGCCGCACAAGCCTGGAACCAACCATTGTACCGCTATGTAGGTGGTGTAGCTGCACGCACGCTACCGGTCCCCATGATGAATATTTTGAACGGTGGCAAGCACGCAGACAATTCGACTGACATGCAAGAATACATGATCTTGCCGGTAGGGGCCAGCTCGTTTCGTGAGGCGCTGCGTATGGGCGCAGAGGTCTACCAGGGACTCAAGAAGGTGTTGCAGGGTCGCAAGCTCAACACCAACGTGGGCGACGAAGGTGGGTTTGCCCCCTCGCTCAGTTCGAACCGTGATGCGCTAGAGGTCATCATCGCCGCTATCGAGACGGCGGGTTATAAGCCGGGCGTGGATATTTTTCTTGGCATGGACCCGGCATCCAGCGAATTCTACAGCAAAGGCAAGTACGTACTGGCACGTGAGGGGCGCACGTTAAGCTCGAAAGAGATGGTGGACCTGTACGAGCAGTGGATTCACGAATACCCCATTATCTCCATTGAAGATGGGCTGTCCGAGGACGATTGGGAGGGCTGGGCGATCCTGCGCCAACGGCTGGGCAACCGGGTGCAGTTGGTCGGCGACGATCTGTTCGTGACCAACACCACACGACTCAAACGCGGCATTAGCGAGCAGAGTGCCAACTCTATTCTGGTCAAGCTCAATCAGATCGGTACCTTGACCGAGACGCTGGCGGCCATCGAAATGGCGAAGCGTGCGGCCTTTACGGCGGTCATCTCGCACCGCTCAGGTGAAACCGAGGATACGACCATCGCCGACCTGGCGGTTGCCACCAACGCTGGACAGATCAAAACAGGCGCTCCTGCACGCAGTGAGCGGGTCGCAAAATATAACCGTTTGCTCGTAATCGAGGACGAATTAGGGAGCGAGGCAGCGCGCTACGCGGGCTTCAGCGCCTTCTACAATGTGCCCTCGCTTTATGCGAAGGCATAACAACACGATTTGCGCTATAGTATAAGCAAAGCAATGGGTAGCCTTTATAGCCCTCCGAAAAAATACTTGCTGCACAACGTATCTAAGGTGAAGAAATTATGAGTAGTAAAATATCATATACGACAGCGTCCACGCGGCGTACAGCCAACGTCATACACTATACGTTGAGTTATATCGTCCAGGGAGAGGAGTACGGCCCGGATGGGGCTATCGTGCTGCTCCACGACTTTCCAGCGGGAGCCTTCGCGTGGGAAAGTGTGATACCGCAACTGACTGGCCTGGGCCGCGCCGTCTACGCGATTGATATGCTGGGATATGGCGAATCCGAGCATCCCTGGCCCGCCGATACCTCCGTCTGGGGGCAGGCCGACGCGCTGCACTTTCTGCTGAAACAGCTCAATTTGACCAACATCGTGCTGGTGGGGCACGGCCTGGGCGGCGGCGTTGCCCAGATCTTGTCGACACGGCTGTATCGCGAACAGACGGCGGCCCTGATCCTCGTCGATACCGTCTGCTACTTGCACGCTTTTGCTCCAGACTGGCCGCTCACCGAGATGGAGAAGCGCCAGGATATGGACGCCGCTAAGCAGACCAAGCTTGAAGACGTGATCAAGAACCTGACCGAAACCTTGCCAAAAGCCTCACAAAAACCTGGCGACTTTGCCAATGTGCTTGATAATTATATTGCCCAGTGGAATAGCGAGCTGGGAAAAGAGGTATTATTCATGCACATCAGTCATATGCTCCCCAATTATGTCAACTCGGTTTCTACCGACCTGCGTTTGACTGGCAAACCAACACTCATCATCTGGGGCGAGAACGACCAGCAGAATCCGCTCGATTACGCGGAGCGACTGCACCGTGAAATTCCTGATTCACACCTGGTGGTGGTGCCTAACGCCGGCCACCTGATCCTGTTCGATGCACCGGACGCGGTGAGCAACGCGATTAGCGATTTTTTGAGTAAGCGCTAGCGAGCCCTTTGCAGGCAATGGGTATCAATTGAGGATAAGCTCCAATTTACGATTCCGCTAGGAAATTCGCAAAAGTTGCCTCAAGCAAGCGGGCTGTTATGGCTTCGGAAGCCATAACAGCCCGCTTGCTTACAAACGCTGGCATTGTCGCGCTGCCCCTGCTATAATACCAGCACGTGGTCAAGAGAACAAACGTTGTTTTTGTCGCAAAGTACCGACAATTATACCGCTCACTTTTAAGATAGGCGCAACCATGTCTGAAGTAAAGGAGCAAGAATGTGAATACCACGACTTCTGGTGCTACGCCCCCCTCAGCCATCATCACGCCGCCCCAACCGCGCGACTATCACTACTACAAAAATGTGTTCGCTGGTCAGCCTATGCCATTCGCTTATCTCGACCTGGATCTCTTCGCGCAGAACATGCAGCAGGTGGCGACCCGCGCGGGTGACAAGCATGTACGTATTGCTTCCAAGTCGGTACGCAGCGTCGCCATTCTCAAACAGATCATGGCAGTCGATACACGTTTCCAGGGCATCATGTGCTTCACGGTGCAAGAAGCAGCGTACCTGGCAAGTCAGGGCTTCGACGACCTGTTGATCGGCTATCCCGCGTGGCACGATATCGCTGTAGCTGCCAGCGCCATCGCCACAGGGGCACAGATCACCTTGATGATCGATAGCGTTGACCACATTAAACAGATTGAACAGGTGGCGCGGCAGTACGAAGTGAGTATACCTGTCTGTTTGGATCTCGATATGGCCCTGGACTTACCCGGTCTGCACTTTGGCGTCTGGCGTAGTCCATTGCGCACGGTTGCCCAGATTCGGCCCGTGATTGAGAGCATTGTTGCCTCTCCGCATGTGCGGCTCGACGGCATCATGGGATACGAGGCTCAGATCGCGGGCCTGGGCGATCATTACCCGCGCCAGGTCGCCAAAAACGCATTGGTACGCAACTTCAAAAAGCGTTCCCAACGCCAGGTGGCTCAACGCAGGGCCGCCAGCATCGACCTGGTAAAGAGCTACAATTTACCCCTACGTTTCGTCAATGGCGGTGGTACAGGAAGCCTACATACGACGCGTGAGGAGCCGGGAGTGACGGAAATTACCGCTGGATCGGGTTTCTACGCACCCGCGCTCTTCGACAACTATCGTGACTTCCGCTATCAGCCCGCCGCTGGTTTCGCCATTGAAATCGTACGGCAGGCCAGGGTTGCCAATCCACCCATCTATACCTGCCTGGGTGGAGGGTATGTGGCTTCTGGCGTCGCTAATAATGACAAGCTACCACAACCGCATCTACCAGAGGGAGCCCATCTCGTCTCTCTCGAAGGAGCCGGAGAGGTTCAGACCCCCATCATCTATCAGGGCCCGCTTGCCCTCAAGCCTGGTGATCCCATCTTTCTGCGCCATAGTAAAGCTGGCGAGCTTTGCGAACGCTTCACACACCTGCTACTTGTCTCCAATGGCAAAATTGTTGACGAGGTCACAACCTACCGTGGCGACGGGCAATGTTTTCTATAAATACAGATGCAGCAAAGTATCGACTCAAAGGGGAGGTTAGCCGATGGCAACGATACGACATCCTCGCTGGCACAACTGGTCCGGTTCCGTGAAATCCCAACCCCGGCAGATCGTGGAGCCTGCCACCATTGATGAGCTTGCGCAGACAATTGGCAGCGCTGGGCGTGCTGGTCGCCATGTGCGCATCGTTGGCTCAGGGCATTCGTTTACGCCCCTGGTCCAGACCGACGATCTTTTGCTCTCGCTTCACAAAATCCAGGGCATTGAAAGTATTGATCGTGAACATAACACGGTGACCGTGCTGGGTGGGACCACGCTCAAGCAACTGGGGAATGCCTTGTTGCAACATGGGCTGGCACAGGAAAATCTTGGCGACATCGATGTGCAGAGTATCGCTGGCGCGGTCAGCACAGGCACCCATGGAACGGGTATCCATTTCGGGAACCTGGCGACACAAGTCGCGGGTTTGACGCTGGTCACGGCCAATGGCGAAGTACTTGAGTGTTCAGAGACACAGCATCCCGATATCTTTAAGGCCGCCCAGGTCTCGCTGGGGATACTTGGAGTCATTGCTAGAGTCACACTGCGCGTTGTCCCGGCCAAACGCCTGCATTTCAAGGGCTACCGTGAACACCTGGCTACCTGCCTGAGCAACCTGGAAACCTACCAACAGAGCAATAGCCACTTTGAGTTCTTCTGGATGCCCTATACAGCATGGGTGCAGGCAAAATTTCTTAACGAGACAGACGCTGACGTCACCGGCAGTAATCTCTGGAGCACGTTCAACAAAGTGGCGTTAGAGAATGGCCTGTACTGGCTGCTATCGGAATGCTGCCGTCTGGTCCCGCCGCTCTCGAAATCCATCAGTAAGGTCGCCGCTATGGGTATCGCTACCGTTGACGAGATCGACTACAGCCATCGTCTCTATGCTACTCCACGCGTCGTCCGTTTTCAGGAGATGGAATATAACATCCCGATGGAGCACTTCCAGACCGTGCTCGCGGAGATTGGCGCATGCATCGACAAACACCAATTCAAAGTGCATTTTCCGGTCGAGTGCCGCTTTGTGCATGCCGATGATATCTGGCTCAGCCCGGCATATCAACGGACATCGGCCTATATCGCGGTTCACATGTATCGCGGTATGGCGTATCGAGCATATTTTGAGCAGGTCGAAGCTATTTTTAAACGCTATCAGGGACGCCCGCATTGGGGCAAGATGCACACGCAAAACGCGGCAAGCCTGGAGGTGCTCTATCCTCATTGGCACGATTTCCGGCGCATTCGCGCGGCACTCGACCCACAAGGGCTCTTCCTCAACGATTACCTGCGCCAACTTTTTGACACTGACGGTCCATTTCCACCCACGGTCAACGGCGCGGATAAGCAGGAAGCCAGAGAGCGCAAAGGCTGAACACCATCCAACCCGACAGAATCTCAAACGCCATCACAAATGAGCAATGCAAGGAGAGCCTGTATGCGAGATATTTCTCCCGCTAATTTTTCAGAAGTGCCGCAGACCCAGGGATCGCCAGCCCTCAAAAAGGGCACCCTGGACCTGCATCACGCGGTGGTTATCTCGGTGGCTGTCATGTCACCAGCCGCCTCAATCTTTTTCAACACCATTCCCCAGGCTGGTCTGGTTGGAGCCGCTATTCCCCTGTGTTACATCGTGGGCTTTGTCGTCGCCCTGCTGGTCGCCAATCAATACAGTGAAATGTCGCGTGAACTGCCCTCAAGTGGTTCTGCCTACACGTTTGTGCTGGAAGGACTCAGTCCCCGCTGGGGTTTTCTGACTGGCTGGATCGGCCTAGCGGGCATAGCAATCGGAGTCCCGTACTCATTCATCCTCATGAGCGCCAATATTCAGGACTTGATCTCGCGCTGGTTCGGTGTGAACATCAATTGGAGCATCTGGTTTGTCATTGCCATCGGCATTGTCTTCGCCATCAGCTACATAGGTATTCGCCAATCGTTGAGTGTCGATCTCACGCTGCTGGCGTTTGAGATGGGTATCTGTCTCGTGTTAGCGCTCATCGTGCTTTTGCATGTCGGGACGCAAGGTGGTCTGACGGCGGCTCCGTTTACCACCAGCGAGGTGCCGGCAAACGGCAACCTGGTCGGCGGTATTATCTTCGCGGTGCTCAGCTTTATCGGCTTTGAAACAGCCGCGACGCTGGGGGAAGAGACAAATAACCCCCATCGCAACATTCCGCGCGCAGTCTTCGGCTCTATGGTCGTAGTTGGCATTTTCTATATCATTATGGCCTACATTGCCACTATCGGCTATGGTCTCTCCAACATGGTAAGCGGCTATGCAAACGATGCCGCGCCATTCGATACGATCAGCCACCACTTCGGAGGACCTGTTTTCGCCAGTTTGATCGATATTGCAGGCATTCTCTCATTCTTCAGCGCGGCACTGGCAATCGTCAACGGCGGAGCACGCATCATTTATACCGTTGGGCGTGATGGCTTATTGCCAGGCTGGGCCGCACGCACCCACGGCAAACGCGCCACGCCGCTTGGTGCAATCACCGCCCTGTGCATATTTGGCCTGCTCTGTGGCTTACCTCTGGGCTTCCTCATGCAGCCCATTAATGCGTTCGGCTTTCTGGGCACGCTTGATGCACTCTTCATACTGCTCATCTATATCCTGGTCAACATCTCCTGCATCCGTTTCTTCCGACGCAAACGACGGGAACAGTTCAAATGGCTCCGGCATGCTGTGATACCAGTAGTAAGCACGGTGCTTATGGTTGGTATCTTCCTGGCATCGGCTATTTCTCCGGGACCTGCACCACTGAGTTTTGCCCCCTACGTTGTCTGCGCCTGGGTTCTACTGGGTGGTGGTTGCCTGTTCCTGCTACGGCGCAAGCTTGCTATGTTGTGATGGTTAGCAATGGAAACATGAATCATCCTCATTTTAGAGGGAAAAGTTGCATTTGACGTAGGGACCGCTTCTGCCACTCTAAAATCGGGATGACTCATGCTGGACGCCAGCAATCATGGCGTGCTATACTCATAAGCACTACATACAAATTTACAGTTCATACTTCAAAAAATGAATACGGATGTATTAACCATTGAGCAGGATGCCGAGCTGTTCAGAAAACGTCGTCCCTGGTACCTGTTGGCAGCCGCACTTTTTGTGCTCAGCCTGCTTGTACAGCAGCCTCTGGTATTTCTTGCCGCATTATTTACTACCATCATCGCCTGGATTCCAGAATTGTGGTACCGACTGGCGTTGCGCCATCTCGTGGTGCAACAAAAGGTCAGCCAGCAGCATATTTTCTTTGGCGAAGACGTGACGCTCGCCGTCAGTATCGAGAACCACAAATTCTTGCCGCTGCCCTGGCTCCAGGTCGAAAATAAAATCACGCCACCGCTCGTCAAATCGAGGCACGAAGGCAGAAGTTGGCAACTGCAAAAAACCGACCAGGATACCCTGCTCAGCACGTGGCTACTCTGGTCGTTTCAACGTGTCACGCGCAGGTATCGTATTCGTTGCACCGAGCGCGGCTTTCATGCCTTTGGCCCGCTGCGTTTACACAGTAGCGACCCCTTTGGCTGGTTGGAAACTGACGTCAGGGTACCGACCAGCGCCAGCATCGTGGTGTATCCACTGCTGGTTCCTATGCACGTGTTCGGATTTCACTCGGCGCATCCCCTGGGTGAGAGTGCTACGGATCGCCCACTACTTGAGGACCCACTACGCATAGCGGGCGTGCGGGATTATGTCATGGGTGACGATCCCCGACGCATTCACTGGAAGGCTACGGCGCGTATGGGGGTGCTGCAAAGCAAAATCTACGAGGCAAGCAGCCTACAACGCTTTCTCGTCCTGCTGGATACCTGGAACTACGCGCACGACCTCAACAGCGTTGACCGGGAAGTGCAAGAACTCACGATCACAGTGGCGGCCTCTTTCGCAACCTGGGCACTGGATGAAGGGTACATGGTGGGTCTGTTCAGCAATAGTTCGCTGCTGTATGCGCCCGAAGAAGAGGAAAGCGAGCATGAAGCGGCAGAAGAGGCGAACCAACTTCACACCGCCAGCACGACCAGGATTTCGCCGCCGGGCGTACATATTCCCTTCGCGTCCGATCACAGCCAGTACGAACGTATCCTGACGACCCTGGCACGGCTGCTACCCGATCATAACACGCCGCTCGAACGCTTGATCGATCAGCAGCGCGATCTCTTTCCTCTCGGCACCACCGTCGTACTGGTGAGCGCTGCCAGTAGCGTCAATGATGCAACCCTGGAGCTATTGGAGGACGTACGTGCACGCGGAGCAGCGGTGCACCTGGTGCTGACTGGAGAACCAGATGCGGTAAAGAAGCAGACGGAGTTATATCGCTTGCCGGTGCACTATCCTGGAGGAAGGGAGAAATGGCATGAACTCATCAACGCAGTCGGCAAGGACGAGTCCGGCATTCAACTGGACTGAGTATATCATTATTCCGCTTGCCAGCAGCATCATGGAGGCACAACCGATAGCGCTGGTGCTCGTCTTTTTTCCGCTGTTTCTCTCAGGACAGATCACCGTTGCATTGCTAGACGGCGGGGAAATTGCCATCATCCTATACGGTCTGCACGTGTGGGCGCTGGTGGCACGTCATATTGCACACGAGCGCGGTACTGAAGGACTGAGCACAGCGCTGCAAATTGGCGGGCTGGCGTTGGTGTTGCTGCTGGTGTGCGCGCTACAAATCCTGTCTGGTCTCGACGTGGTCGCGTTGATCGTCAACGGAGCCATCGTGGTCTGGGCCTGGCGCAGAGGCGTGATGTGGATCAGTCTGGAGGATCAGCAGGACGAACGACTCATCCAAACCTTCAAAGTTGGTTTCGTAGTGGTCGTCGTGGTTCTGTTATTGGCGCTGCTACGTTTCGCCACAGGAATAAACGAGAATAGTAACGCAGGAGTCGTTCATGGTTATATGCTGGGTCAGTTGGCACAGGCACTGCCCATCTTTTTTCTTACGGGCGTCATCGCGCTTTCATTCACGCGCCTGGCAATAATTAGAAAAGAGCACGAGCGTAGTGGACATTCACGACTCGACCCGACGCGCACCTGGCAGTTTGTGCTCACCGTGTTGTGGGTCGCCATCGTCGTCGCTGCTTTCGTGCTGGAAACGTTCTTGTTGGGACCACTGCGGACACTGTTCGGCCCCATCTGGAACTTTCTCACGCTGCTCCTCAGCGAGCTACTCTACGGTCTGGCCTACCTGCTCAACCTCATTTTCGCAAGGTTTGTCGGCCAGCTTCCATCCAGCATATCGAGAGCACAATCTAAGCAACCGACTCACATACAACCATCTAAAATGGGGCACATGCAACCGGGTTCGCCACTTTTGAATACCATCCTGTTTATTTTGCTAGGACTGGTGCTGTTGGTGGTACTGATTGTGATTATCCGACTCGTGTTGCGACATCGCCGGTCGGGGCAAGATGATGATGAATTCGCGGAGGAAGAGGAGCGGGAAAATCTGTCGCTACGGGCTATTTTGCAGGCTCGGCGTCAGCAGCGCCAACACGACCAGCAGGCAAGCACAGAACTGGCGACACTCGAACCCGGTTCGGCACGCGCGCACTATCGCGAACTTTTGCTAGCGTTGGAGCAGCAGCAAAGTCCGTGGCAACGCCAGGCGCACGAGACGCCGCAGGAATACCAGGCACGGCTACGAAGGGCGCTCAAAAGTGAGGAAG
Source organism: Ktedonobacteraceae bacterium (assembly GCA_036272735.1). Lineage (GTDB taxonomy): Bacteria > Chloroflexota > Ktedonobacteria > Ktedonobacterales > Ktedonobacteraceae > DATAYF01. The sequence continues at coordinate 1,529 of DATAYF010000107.1, read as the reverse complement.
AAGATGACACACCAGGCGACCGGGCTATCCTGGCGGCACTGACGGACGCGTATAGCAGAGAGCGCTATGGTGGGAAGCTTAGCGAAGAGCAAGCACAACAGTATTTACAAATCTGGATGCCGCATTTGTTGCAACATTTACCGACAAACCACGAGCATAATACATAAAGGAACGATTATGTGTCCGGGATACATACATATATTGGCACCTATTTTATAGATACCCAGCGATAGCGTATAGATAGGCGTGTATGGGGCCCGACCCCATACACGCCTATCTATACGCTATCGCTTACAGAAACTTATGCAACGAGAGAAATCGTTAGCGAACTACGACACCTTGCTATTTTGCTGCTGCTGTTGTCGCATTTCTTTGTACTCGACGGTAAACTTCTGGATCAGGCGTTTGGCGGCCAGGAACGACAGCGCGTTCACATTCTCGGGTTCTGGTTTGCTCAGGTACTGGCACAGCTTGCGAATACTGGCGATTTGCTGCTCGGTGATCGTAGACGCGGCCGACTCTTCGTTGATCTGCTGTGCTGTCATGGTTCCATTACTAGTATTGCCATTCGCAGGAGCAGGAGCAGGAGCAGGAGCAGGAGCGGGGGCACGCTCAATCGGGCTATCCACGATGCGGTTCGACTCGTCGAGTTCATCGGCGGTGAACTGGGTGCCGTAGCCAAGCGCGGCCAGCGCGCGACCGATGGCCGAAGTTTCCGCTTTCTCAAGGTAGTCGGGGAATGAGGCCGCCGTCTCCATTTTCGTGGCGGTGGCGGAACCACCTTTTCCATCGGTGACGACTGCATGGAAGATAGCCAGGCCACGAGCCGTCTTCACAACCTTCTCGGAGCGCCTTTTCTCGCTGTTCCAGACGAAGGCTTCCTCTTCGGTCTCTTTATCGACATCAAGACGCACCATCTCGGTCTCGATAGTACCATTCGGGCATTCCTGCCTGAACCAGACGAGACGCCATTTTACCGGTAAGTAGTCGGATGGTCCTTGTTTGCTCTTGATGGTAATCAAATGTTCTTTTGGATTAAATGTATTGCTCATGGTGTGTTACTCCCGTTCAATGGTCAACGCTATGCTTGCTCTACGATGCACTAAGTCCTTATTCCGAAAACTAACGCCACTGTCGTGGCTAGCGCTGCGCGCTCAGGTTTTCGGAGAAGTAGTAAAGAGAGTCAGATACCCCATGACTGAAGTCAGGGGCTTGTGTCTGGCCTCCACCGCAACTCGTGGTTGCCCACGCTTCAGCTTCAACGACCGACACATCACCGAGCCTGCGCAAGGTATAGGGCCGTCTGACAAACGGCTCGTCCAGTCCCACAGCGGCAGACGAACTGCTTGCGAGAAAGGAGCGTTGTGATCGACCGGGCATGTTTTCCCCAGGCATGGCATGCTTGCCTGGAACCCGGCCACTCAGTTGTCAAGGGACCTCTGGGGCGAACTGTCTCTCTCGGGCGAGCCCGAGTGCCTAAGCCCCTCTCCCTTTTCTTTCTGAGGAGAAAAAAGCGGAAATGTCTCACC
>DATAYF010000106.1:0-4870 GCA_036272735.1 Ktedonobacteraceae bacterium | reverse complement strand
CCCGGCGGCGCAAGGCCGAAAAGGAGCGCCGGCTTTCGGCTCACCGCAAGAGCCTGCACGGCCAAAGGGTCCATGAGATCGTGGCCATGGGCACTACCATCATGCTCGAAAAGATTTCCTACCGAGCGTGGCAAAAACAGTATGGCAAGAGCGTGGGTCTGCGCGCCCCAGGGATGTTTGTCGAACACCTCAGACGCACCGGGGCCACGCACGGGCGGCACCCTGCTCGAAGTCCCCACGGGCCGAGCCAAACTCTCCCAGTTCTGCCATGGCTGTGGGAAGTGCGTGAAAAAGCCGCGGTCGCAGCGCTGGCATCACTGCGCCTGCGGAGTCGGCCCCGTGCAGCGGGATCTGTACTCGGCCTTTCTGGCTTCTACCCTTGATCGAGACCATCTCAATCCCTCGTGTGCCCGGGCGGGCATTCGCCTTCGAAGGTGCGGAGGCGCGCCTGCGGGTCGCACACGCACGGGTAGCACAACGGGCGAAAGAGGGGCAGTCGTTGCCCGAAGCTTTGGCGTTCCCAGAGCCGGAGCCCGTCGGCCTCAACATCTCGAGCGAAACGACACCAGAGCCAGTGCTCCTCGCCCGTCGAGGACACCTGGAAGCGTGGAAGCGCCGCTCAGAACCCCCGCTGCTTTCGCACGGGGAGCTTTCAGAGCACTACCTTTCACCCTCCGCAATAGATACAAGTGCCTGTATTGATGGCCTGCTCAGGCCATCAATACAGGCACTTGTATCTATTAAAAATCTGTACAAATATAGGACCAATCTTAACCGTTATTCGGTGTACACTACAGGAGATAAAAGAACCGTGGCGTATCCGTCACACAATGAAAAGGAGCCTGCAGCAATGGAACTCTTTGGCATTCGTTTGTTGGTTGGTGATTTTGCGGCGGCGGTCCACTTCTGGCGCGACCTCATGAAATTTTCGCTGCAATTCCAGGATGACACGTTGGGCTACGCGTACTTCGATACGGGCAAAGTGGGGCTGGAACTGCATACACGCGACGAATTTGCCGCCGCAATCGGCGAGATCACGCCGGTCGCGGCACCGCAGGGTCGCCAGGTCGTTATCGATATACGCGTAGATGATGTGGATACCGCTTATGCTGAACTGATTGCGCAAGGTGCCACCTCGGTTTCCACACCAAAGGATCGACCAGCATGGCGTGCTCGCACGGCCCATATCGCCGATCCTGATGGGCATGTGGTCGAACTGTACACGTCACTACCCGACTCCGCCCTACCCACGGCCTGAGCGCGTCAATTTTCAGCAGCGAAAAATTTCTATAAAGGGGAAAGGTTGAGATTTTGCAGACTTGCAGTCTGCAAAATCTCAACCTTTCCCCTTTATGAGCACCAAAGGTGCAAGGGGCGTTTTTTCTGGAGCTTGACAAATTATGGGCGAATGCGTTACTATTATTTTAGGATACTAAAAAATAATGTTTTGATTTCTTGAATTTGAAGTTTTATCATTCTGTGAAAGGATCACGCATGGGCAAGAAATCCTTGTTGGTTAGACAACACCTGAGTCTTTTGAAGCGGATCACCATTTTTTATCCATTGTTAGGAGCACGTGCATGAGAACCTACCCGCCGGTGTCAACCTCTTCAGAAGTACCTGATGGCGTCAGCTTTGAGCATTCCTCGGAGGAAAAGGGGACGCGGGCCGCTGCTCGCGCAGCCCTCGATGGACGCAAAAAAGGATTACTCGCCTTGCTTCCGTTCCTGGGACCCGCCTTTATTGCCTGTGTGGCCTACATTGACCCTGGCAATTTTGCCACCAACATTCAAGGAGGCAGCGCCTTCGGCTACAATCTGCTGTGGGTCATTGCGCTGGCAAACCTGATGGCGATGCTGTTACAAACCATGTCGGCGAAGCTCGGCCTGGCTACGGGGCTCAATCTAGCGGAGATGTGCCGTCGACAGTTCCGTAAACCGGTCGTGTACACGATGTGGATCGCCTCAGAACTGATGGCGATATCAACCGACCTCGCCGAATTCCTGGGAGCCAGCATTGCCATCAACCTCTTATTTGGCATTCCTTTGCTCTATGCAACCCTCATTACCGGTGCTGCCACCTACCTGATTTTGACATTGGAACGGCACGGATTTCGTCCCCTAGAGGCAGTTATCGGGGTCTTAGTCGGGGTTGTCGCGCTCTGTTACGTGATTGAGACGTTCCTTTCTCATCCCGATTGGGGCCAGATTAGCTACCATACCGTGGTTCCCTGGTTGGGCGGGACCCAGAGCATTCTCTTCTCCGTCAGTATTATCGGTGCTACGGTGATGCCCCACGCCATTTATCTCCATTCTTCACTCACCCAGCAACGCATCATCCCGCGCAGTGAAAAGGAAGCACAGCGCATCTTCCGCTGGAGCATTCCCGATGTCGTGATAGCGATGGGCCTAGCGGGACTGGTTAATATGGCGATGCTCTATATGGCGGCGTCCACCTTCTTTGCCCATGGGCAGACCGGCATCGCCGATATTAATACCGCCTACCAGACCCTTACCCCCTTACTGGGAACAGCGGCTGGCCTGATCTTTGCCGTCTCGCTGCTGGCCTCTGGCCTCTCTAGCTCTACCGTTGGCACGATGGCGGGGCAGGTTGTCATGCAGGGGTTCGTGGGCTTCACCATTCCTATCTGGATGCGTCGTCTTATCACGATGATCCCCGCCGTGATCGTCGCCGCCGTCGGCTTGAATGCGACCAGCACCCTGGTGATCAGCCAGGTCGTCCTGAGTTTCGTCTTGCCGCTACCAGTGATCACCCTGATCATGTTCACACGACGACGCGATATTATGGGCATCCTGGTGAACAAAGCTATCACCACCTGGGCGGCTATCGCCTGTAGCGTGCTCATTCTTGGCCTCAATGCCTGGCTGCTCTACTCGACCTTCGCTCCGTTCTTCGGCTGGTGGCTTCCCGGCTAACATACACATATGCTAAAAGTGCACAAAACTCCATAGACGATGGTGTATGGTCGCCGGCGACCATACACCATCGTCTATGGAGTTGCCTGTGTCCATATATTTAGATATCGAGGAAGACCTGCTGATCCTCGACGATCACCGGATAGGTTTTCACACGCAGCTTTTCTGGTACGGTCAAGCAGGCACCCGTGGTCACATCATAGCTGAAGCTATGCCAGGGGCAGCGCAGAATTTCCCCTTCGCGCTCGTATTTAAACGGCTCCCCCGGCTGACTGGCAACCGTTTGACCACCAAGGATGCCCGTGAATAGATCACCACGCTGGTGTGGACAGAAACGGTAGATCGCATAAAACTCGTCCCGCGCCGAGTGGATCACAACCAGCGGAATATTTTTGACCGTGTAGCTTCGTTTTTCCCCCTGCGGAACATCCTGGGTAGAGCAGACATGATAACGCATATATTTTTCCTCTATTCAAAGCCAAACAGCTCACGAGCATTGTCATAAAAAATGCGGCGGCGTACATCGGCGGGCAAGCCTCCGGGAATGGCTTCATCGGGGGAGTCGAAATCCCAATGTGGATAATCGGTCGCAAACATAAACATGCGGTCACTATCGAGCATATCAATAAGACGCATCCAGTTTTCCACGCTAATATCTTCGACAGGCTGCGTAGAGAATTTCACGCGCTCGCGAATATGCTTGGAAGGCATGCTTTTTACCCACGGAATCTCCTGGTGCAGCGATTTATAGTTCTGGTCCATGCGCCACAGGATATGCGGGAGCCAGCTATAGCCACTTTCGAGAATAGCGAACTTGAGATCCGGGAACTTTTCAAAGACGCCATTGAAGACCAGGTCCGTAACCATCGCCATCGCGCCCTGTGGCACGTTGGTATGCCATTCGATGTAGTAGTGCTCCTGTCCAAGCGCCCCGTTCACCGCGCCATGATGGTGCATCGCGATAACCAGATTGTGGCGCTGAGCTGCCTCGAAGATGGGATGATAGAAGGGGTCACCATACGCGCGTTTGCCAATAAGCATCATCACCTGCACCACCTGGGGATGATCGCCAAGACGCTCGATTTCGCGTACGGCAGCCTGGGGATCTTGTGGCGTGACATGCAGGCTGGTGCGCAAGCGGGAGTCGCGTGGCAGCCAATGTTCTACAACAAAATCGTTATAGGCAGAGGCCAGCGCCGCAGCGAACTCGAACTGACCGGGCATAACACCAGGCGCGAATTGAGCGGTCAGGATGCCATACTTGATCGGATAGAGATCGAATACCTGCTGCTTCAACAGCCCATAATCCGAACCGGCTGTCGCATCATCGAGCAGCGCATCGGGGCGCATCACGCCATGACTGGCCCAATATGCAAGCCCACCATTACCACCCGTTGTCCAGGCTTTGCGCTCAATGAGTCCGCGCCAGGGTTGTTGAAGGTAAGGAACAAGGTCCTGTAACGACGTAAATGTTTCATGAATATCGGTGTCGATCATAGGACCGGCATATTTTTGCGAAGCAGTCGCAGCCGACGACGACGTTTGCGGCGGGAGCGTTGTCATGATATCTGTCCTCTCTAGCTAGCTAGCAGCAGGAGTGCAGAGGGGGCAATCCCTGCCAGAGCATGAGGTGTCCTCGCCTCTCCTCTCTCCCCACCACCTAAGGTGATAAACAAAAGCATTGACAATACACGCGTTTTCACTCTATATAATATCTAATATATTAACTAACTTAAGCAATTTAGTCAAAAGGACAATCCTATCGCGGTAGCTACGATGGGGCCGGGGAGATCGGTCATATCACGGTCGCACATGACGGTCCACTGCAATTAAGGTATACATGACTGTTCTTCACATGATGCTTTACGTATTTGGGCAGTGCCTGTGACGGAAAAACCGTCCTGGCCTTATGCTCATTAGAACCTGATCAGTAG
>DATAYF010000105.1:0-17951 GCA_036272735.1 Ktedonobacteraceae bacterium | reverse complement strand
ACCTACTACGAGAATGGCGGCATCCTGCAAACGGTGCTGCGCCGTCTGCTAAAAGCATAAGCAACGCAAAGGCCAACACATAAAGGAACGTTAATGGTTTGCGGAAACCATTAACGTTCCTTTATGTGTTGGCCTTGATGGGAGGCCTTACCTATCCGCTTCTCATTTTTTATTTCCCAAATGCGTCTTAGTAAAGAGAAGACGGATTTGTTGCAACTCCACTTTTTGCATTGACGTTTTAAAGCTCGTTTTGCTATACTGTCATTCACGCTTCGCGACTCTACGGGTTCGCTACGCTACCATACCTCGGAAGGAAACGCCATGCAAGCTGAAGACAGGTACCTCGACAAGCAGATCGGCAACTATCGCATTACCTCCGTGCTGAACAATGGCGCTTTTGGGCGGGTGTATAAGGGTGTACACGTCATTCTGACACACCGCGACGTTGCCATCAAATTATTGCACACCAATTACCTTGGCTCGACCGAAGAGCAAGAGAATTTCTTGCAGGAGGCGCAATTCCTCGATTCGTTGAAACACCCCCATATCCTTCCTATATACGATGTTGGCATCGATGACGAAGGCTTCCCCTACCTGGTTGCTGAGCTTGCTGTGAATGGTTCGCTGCGTGATTACCTGCGTAAATACCGCAATCAGCGCCGACTCATGCCACTTGAAGAGTGCTTGCGCATCATTACCCAGGTTGGTGAGGCGCTCCAATTTGTGCATGAACAGTATATCGTGCACCGCGACCTGAAGCCGGAGAATATTCTGTTCGACGCCAACAATGATGCGTTAATTGCCGATTTCGGTATCGCTGTGTTTCTGGAAACCACGAAAACGAAGTACGCGAACGCGACCGGTTCGCCACTTTACATGGCTCCCGAACAGTTTGAGGGGCTGGCGAGTCGTCGTAGCGATCAATATGCACTGGCGTGTATCACCTACGAGTTGATGACCGGCCAGCCACCGTTTAACGCCTCTCATCCCCTGGCACTGGGTATGAAGCATCAAAATGACATTCCAACACCTCCCTCGCATCTCAATTCACATATTCCGGTGCACATCGAGCGCGCTATCCTGAAAGCACTGGCAAAGAAGCGTGAGGACCGCTACCCGGATATCGCCGCCTTTATTCACGCGCTGGCGACTGCTCCGGTTGGTGCCACCCATAAAACGAAGGAGGAGTGGTTGGAAGAGGGCTACCAATTGTTCAATGCTCACAGCTATCAAGATGCGCTGCTGGCCTTCGAGCGTGCATGCGCCCTTGATCCCGAGTTCGCCGATGCCTACGAAGCACGCGGCACCACGCTCTACTACCTGGGACGAGGCGAAGAGGCGCTTGTTTCTTATGAGCGAGCCATTCAGCTCAATCCCAGCTATGCTTCGGCCTATAGCGGCAGGGGCAATATTCTCTTCGACGCCCACAACTACGCCGAGGCGTGCAAAGCTTACGAGCACGCGACCCAACTTGATCCTGGCTTGACCGAAGCGTACGTGGGTAAAGGCAATGCGCTGTATTACCTGGCACAATTCGATGAGGCGGTAGCGGCCTACGACCAGGCTATCCACCTGGATGCCAGCAGCGTGCCAGCCTACGATGGTAAGGGCTGGGTGCTGTGGCACGCGAAGCAATACCAGGGGGCGGTAACAGCCTTCGATCATGCTATTCGCCTGGATCAGAAGAATGTATCACCACTGATCGGCAAGGGCCGTTCGCTCTACTCGCTTGGACACTTCCACGAGGCCCAGGACTGCTTTGTGCATGTGCTTGAGCTGGTTCCCGACCACGTGCAGGCGCATGAATACCTGGCCGACACCTACTACTTCTTGCGCCTGTACGAAGAGGCTTTGCAAGAGTACCAGACGACCATCGAGCTTGATCCAGCCATCGCAGCCCCCTTGAGCGGCAAAGGGCGCGTGCTCTACGAACTAGGACTTTACGAGGAGGCGCTATTGGCCTTTGAGCAGGCGCTGGCGCTCAATCCACACCTGGCTTCCGCGTATAATGGCAAGGGGAAGATATTATCACAATTGGGGAGCTACGAGGAGGCGCTGGGCGCGTTCGAGCAAGCTATCAATTTCCAGCCCAGGGTGGGAGCCTTTCACTACAACCGGGCCGAGGCGTTGATGCAGCTCGGCTTTAGCGAAGAGGCGGAGCAGGAATACGGCCAGGCTCGCCAGCTCGGATATAAGATTTAGCAGGGGGACACAAGCGTGCATTTTTCGCCTGCCATTGTCCAACGTTTGCGGCGTATACAACACCAAATTGATCAATTGCGGGCAGACGCGCCGCCACGTGCCGTGGTTGTCGCCGGTTCGCCTCGACTGCGCAAAGACGTGATCGTGTTTACCGGCTCGTTCAACCCGCCAACGCGGGCGCACCTGGCCATGCTCAAGCAGGCTCAACATTATGCTCGCGCTCATGGGTCGATGCAGGTCTATGCCGCTTTTAGCAAACAGACGGTGGATAAAGAGACGGTTGAGCGGCCTCTGTTGCTGGATCGGATCATGTTGCTGCAAGAACTGCTTGCCCATCGTCTGCCGCGCGTGGGTATTCTGCTGTTCAATCGTGGGCTGTATGTCGAGCAGGCGCAGGCCATGCGCACCTCGCTGCATGGCGTCAGGCGCATCCTGTTTTTAATGGGCTATGACAAGATCGTGCAAATTCTTGACCCGCACTACTACCAGGATCGTGATGCTGCGCTGCGCGAGCTTTTTCAGCAAGCCGAATTGTTGGTTGCGCCGCGTGGCGACGACGGAGCCGAGGAATTGCAAAAATTGGTGCAGCAGCCACAAAATGCGCCTTTCGCGCGCTACATTCATGCCCTGCCCCTCGACACTTCCTATCGTGCGGTATCATCCACACGTGTGCGCGCCGGGGAGCCTTCGGCGTTATGCTATGAGCCCTGGGAGGTGCGCCAATTCATCCGTACAACGCACGCCTACGCCCCACCAGTACAGCGCCCGGATGGCTCGACCGTTGACCGTTACGCCGAGCGTGAGCAGGAGTTACACGCGCTGTTGCACGAAGGAAATGCATGAAAAACCTGTAGAGACCGATTTACCGTGTCCGCCGTGCCTTGTCGATCAACCAACCCAGTGCCCTAAACCGTTACGGCTGCGGTGGTGGCTGGTCGTTCAGGCACGGCGGACACGGTAAATCGGTCTCTACATCAAATACTGTTTTTGCTTCTATAAAATCGGGATGACTCTGGGCTATTCCAACCATCAACGGACCTTAGCTTGTTTGTTAATCGTTTTGGGGAATCGCGCAGCTATCGCCCTCGCATATGCTTGCATCCTGCACGCTCCCGCTCATATTGATCAGGGGATGGGACTCGGACCACGCTTTTCCGAGAACCTGAGTAAACACCTCAGTTGGTTGCGCACCGGAGACGCCATACTTCTCGTCTATGGCGAAGAAGGGCACACCCTGGACGCCAAACATGTTGCCGCGCTGGAAATCTGCTTTCACTTCGTCTGCGTAAGCGTTGCTCTCAAGCGCACCGCGAACCTCATCCGCGTCGAGGCCAATCTCGGTAGCCAGACGTACAAGTTCTGTGGTATCGGAAACTGCCACTCCCTCGGTGAAGTGCGCTTTGAGCAGGCGCTCCTTTGCCTCGCCTTGCAGGTTTTTGTGGGCGGCAAAATGGATCAGGCGGTGAGCATCGAAAGTATTGTCATAGATGGCTTTGTCTAGATGATACTCTAGCCCCGCCTCGGTGGCGATCTTGCTCACGCGCTCGTTCATCTCCTGGGCGCGGGCGACGCCACCAAATTTCTGCGCAAGAGCCTCACTCGTCGTTTGATGCGACTGACGCGGCGCATTGGGATCAAGCTGGTAACTGCGCCAGGTAATCTCGACCTGATCTCGTTGGGGGAACTGCGCCAGTGCGGCTTCAAAATGGCGCTTGCCGATGTAGCACCAGGGGCAAGCGATATCGGACCAGATTTCAACTTTCATCGATATGCTCTTTCTTCACCATCAAAGCGATCCGACGCAGCAACGTGAGATCGCCTCTTCTTGTAGATTTTTTGCTCTGTAAGTAAATAGCGTACATACGTCTTATACATACAAACAATCTCTACCAGGAAAATCATCCATCATTTGATGATAAGGAGCAGTGATCTGAGCTTGAAACATGGGAAAAGTGAGATGGATACGCACATCCTTCACCAGCGTAATCTCACGAATCGTTCAATATGTTAATCACTATTACGTTTCGTGGCGGAAGACGAACGTGTTCGAGCCGATCTGCACGCTATCACCTTCATGGAGCACACAACGGAGCGCGGGCTGTCCATTGATAAAGGTGCCCGTGGCGGAATGATTATCGAGCAGCTCGTATTCGCCTCCGGGAAGTTTATGCACGGTGGCATGTACGCGGCTGACAGCGAGGTCTTCGAGAAAGATATTGCAGGTGCGGCTGCGCCCGATGGTGATTTCCGACATCAGTTCGATACTGCGCATCCTGTTGCCTGTATGTTTGTTGATGCAATCCAGGTGCGCCGGTACGGTCGCCTGGGGATCCGGGGTTTTGTCGAGGTAGAGTTCGCGGCCACGAGAGGAGGGTAGCTGGAATGGCCTGGTTCCCTCGCTGGCAAAAAACGTCAGGCGTGTATTGCCAAAAAGCAGTTGATCGCCACTGTTTAGAACCTGTTCACAGATTGGCTTATCGTTCACAAAGCTATCACCACTGCCATGATCGTCGAACAGCACATAGCCGCTATCGGTGCGCCTGATGCTGGCCTGCTTGCGATGGACGGCAAGATCTTCTAAAAAGATATCGCGGTCACGGCTACGACCGATGGTTGTGCATTCCTTCCACAACTCGACGCGTTTGCCAACCAGCGCGTCCTTGTGGATGACGATATAGGCGTTAGATGCTTGTTCTTGTGACATGGGGGGATTACTCTACCAGCCAAATGTTTTGCACGATAACATAGTTGTCGTGCTGAGTGTCATTATAGCACGCGGTTGTGGAGAACTCAATTGATGGTTGAGATGGTAACAGATGAGATACTCATTCTCTGTTGGCAAAATCGTCTGGTTTTGGGCATAAATCTCACTTTACGTCGTATGTATAGATGAGTTATTATAAATGCTACCAATGTGCTATGAGGGCCCCTTGATTACCACACTTCAACCGGATGCGAAGATTCCGCCACAAATTTATGTGCTTGCCGCTAGCCACGGTGTAGGAACACCACTCAAACGGCATCAAAACTGCCTGGTACAAGTTGGCCTTGTAATTACACTGCTGTTCTTTTTTGCCTGGTTGGTTGTTCATGCTACGACTTATATGCTTACATTGCCTTTCCTTTTCTCTCGCATGCCTACCCCAGCATTAATGACGTGCCGCCTGGCCAGCTATGGAACTATGTATGGCTGGCTGCATGGTTTACACGATGGATTCTGGAGAAACTTTCCACAATTATTCTTCCCATCGTTGTCATTACATGTGCACGTGCAAGATTTCCAAGGTGATCAGGAACTAGAGACCTGTGCTGATGGAAGCTGGGGGTATTACCACTGTAGTGTGCAATGTGATACCTAGTATCTGCTGGATTCTGGCAACCTCCCACACGCAAAGCGATCGTATCTGCTAGCCGTAGAGGTGACCGACAAGGTGCTGACATTAAGCATTGATAACAAGAAAATTGCTTCAGTGCAAGACGATATGTATTCCACTACAGATGAGATAGAGTTTGGGTTTTATAATGATCAGAATACCGGGCAGCCTATTCAGGCGTTGTCCTCGGACTTTCGCTATACGCCATTATGAAATTGTGCAATATGTTGACGATAGCGAGTGCATACCGCGCCAGCATTGGCACAATCTCTACTGTGGGTTATATGATAAGGGTATGTGTATGTAGCAACATCAATGTAGGTATAGTAAGGAGTAAGCGAACTCATGGCAATGCAGTTGGGACACCAGATCACTGTCGATTACGATGTGCCTGCGAAAATGAGCGATGGCACGATTTTGCGTGCTAATGTGTATCGTCCGACCGGGGAGGGCAAATGGCCCGTGCTGCTCACGCGTCTGCCGTATGGCAAGGATATTCCAGGTGCCTCGAATGTGCTCGATCCCGCGATGGCGGCACGTCGGGGCTACGTGGTCATCGTGCAGGATACGCGTGGACGCTTTGCCTCGGGCGGTGAATGGGAGCCGATGCGCAACGAGGCTCGCGACGGCCTCGATACTGTCGAGTGGGCGTCGAATTTGCATTATAGCAACGGTAGCATCGGTATGTATGGCGCTTCGTATTTCGGCTTCACCCAGTGGAGTGCCGCCGTCCAGCAGCCGCCCGCCTTGAAAGCCATGGTCCCCTTCATCACCTGGAACGATCCCTTCAATGGGGTGCTGTTCCGTGGTGGTGCGCTCGAACTGGGCACTTCCGCGTCGTGGCAGACGATGCTTGGCTTGAATGTACTGATGCGTCGCTACGCTGGTGATCTCGACCCACGCAATCTCGGCCAGGCGCTCTATTCGCTAGTGAAAGACCTCGACGCGCTCGGTCCGCAGGGCTATCAGTCGTTGCCGCTCAAAGAATTTGGCCCGTTGAAGCGCAACGATGTCGCTCCCGCCTTCTTCGATGCCATCAACCATTATATGGATCGTGAGCACGCCGATCCGCTGACCATCCTGGGCAAGCACGAGCAGGTCAAGGTTCCCACCTTCAACGTCGGTGGTTGGTACGATATCTTCTTGCAGGATACAATTGCGAACTTCAAGATCATGCGCGAACATGGCAGCACACCAGAGGCGCGCCAGAGCAAGCTACTGATCGGACCCTGGTCGCATGGTGGCGTCACCAATCCCATTGGTGAACTGAATTTCGGTCTGGGCGCGACCGCCGCGTTGATCGATTTGCAGATCGATTTTATTAGCCTGCAATTGCGCTGGTTCGACCATTGGCTCAAGGGTACCGATACTGGCATGCTCAACGAGGCACCTATCAAGCTTTTCGTGATGGGTGCGAACGTATGGCGCGACGAGCAAGAGTGGCCGCTGGCACGCGCAGTAGAGACACGCTACTACCTGCACAGCGAGGGCCACGCCAACACACTGAATGGCGATGGTCTGCTCAGCACGGCCGTGCCAGAAGCAGAGTCGAGCGACCAGTATCACTACGATCCCGCCAACCCTGTGACCACCCGTGGTGGCGCGCTATTGATGACGCCCGAGTTCCCTGCTGGTCCCTTCGATCAGCGTCCTACCGAGGGCCGCGAAGACGTGCTGGTGTACAGTACGCCTCCATTGGAGCAGGACGTTGAGGTGACTGGTCCGATTATGGTGCACCTGTGGGCCGTTTCCAGCGCACCCGATACGGACTTTGTGGCGCGCCTGGTAGATGTTGCCCCCGATGGCTACGCGCAAAACCTGACCGATGGCATTATTCGTGCCCGCTATCGTCGCTTTGCGCACGGTGAGGATCCCTCGCTACTCGAACCTGGACAGACCTACGAGTATGAAATCGACCTGTGGGCGACCAGCAATGTCTTCAAACAGGGCCATCGCATCCGCCTGGACATCACTAGCAGCAACTTCCCGCGTTGGGATCGCAACCCCAATACCGGCCACGATTTCGGCACCGACAGCGAAGGCGTAGTGGCGCAGCAAACGATTTTGCACGACGCCGAACATCCCTCACACGTGGTCCTGCCGCTTGTGCCAATGGTATAGCAAATACATTGATATGTATTGCAAGAGCATAGTTGATCTGATTTTGCGCTATTGCTGGCCATTAATTGGGCCGTCGGTCATTTACTACATTGATGGCCATCTACTGAGTCGCCAGCTCAGTAGATGGCCATCAATGTAGTAAAGCTATACTAATGATTTAGGAGCAGGATCAAGCGAGTTATCACGCTGCTAATGCACGTGCCACAGGAAAAACATCGCCATAATCACACTGATGGTCACTAGCAAGAGGAAGCTCGAACTTACCGCCACGATCCCCATGAGCGTGGCGCGCTTGGAGAAGTCGATGGATTTCAGCTTTTGTTGGATATTGGCAAGCGTTGAAGTCGAAATAGGTTTGTGGTGAATGGCGGTTGCACCATGTTTGATGTCCACGAGCGAGGCGCGTTTGTGCCCCCCCAGGGATGCCATCACAGCAACCTGGAACGCCACCAGCGGATGGGTTCGCGTTATTCCTGAATGGGACGCTGCTGGCATGCCTGGTCTCCCTTCCGCGACCTTCTCCATGGCGGCGATTGGGATGGTACTGAGTTCGCGTTGCCTGGCTAGCGAGAACGCCTGGCCTTCGAGCGCACTCTCGCCCTGAGCAGAGGTAGCACGTGGCTGTTCGGGCTGCATCTGCTTAGAACGGGCTGTTTGCAAGGCGTCATCGTATGCCTGGGCAAAGGCCAGAATGGAGGGATAGCGCTGCTCCGGCTGTTTGGCGAGTGCGCGCAAGAAGACCTCGTCTAGCTCCTGCGGAAACGATGGGTTGTGGACACTCGGCGGTGTGGGTGGCGTGTTGTGATGGTGATGCAAAAGCTGTGCGGCAGTGCCATCAAAGACGGCGCGTCCCGTTACCAGTTGGTAGATCATCACGGCCAGCGCGTATTGGTCGGCCGATGGTCCGACGTGGACCGAAGTTGCTTCGGTGGGATCGTCGAACTGCTCAGGTGCCATGTAGAGCGGCGTGCCCACCGAACGATGCAGCGAACGTCCGGCGCGGTAGAATGCCGCGAGGCCAAAGTCTGCCAGCAACAAAATAGGCCGACCGTGCGGAAATATGGTCGATAGGTATGCAGGACCCCCCTTGGCTCCGCGCTCCACGCGAATGAGAAAATTGGTCGGCTTGATGTCGCGATGAATGACGCCATGATCATGGGCGTATTGGAGCGCGGATGCCGCTTGTAACAAATAATACCCGGCCTCTTCGGCGGATATCGGCCAGCCGAAGCCAAATTGTTGCGTGCGTTTCTGCAACCAGTTCCACAGCGAGCCATCGGACATGTAGGGCATTACCAGGTATGTAATGGGCGGTCCGCCAGGGTCCAGGGTTTCATCATCGAAGTGGTAGAGCGGCAAAATATGTTCGTGATCCAATTCAGCCACAGCACGCGCTTCTCGTTCAAAACGTTGCGCCGCCTGTTTGCCTTCAGGAGTATTTGGAACAGCACGCAGATCCCCACAAATAACCTTAATGGCGACTTTCCTGCCAATGCGTGCGTGCTGTGCTAAATAGATATCGCCCATACCTCCACTCTCGATGAGTCGGGCGAGCCGATATCCGCCGAGAGTTTTCCCCACCAACATATTCATTCTATAAATTCCTTAAATTTCGAGGCGAGAGCAAAAGATAATAGAAGTGCTCCTAACCCCTCTGATACACGATTACTAAACATAGTATACCTTGAAGTTCGAAAATAACAGCATGCAATAAGAAAAAGGTGCTAGATAGATTATGCATTGTTATATAGTAATGAATGAAAAAATGCGAAAAATACGGCTCCGCGAGGGAGGCCGTTTGTCGATGGGTGTTACAATGGGTGGGTCTATGTAAAGGCACGTCATAACGAGTGGCGAAAGGCGGAGAGTATTTACGATGCAATGGTTAGAGATCGCGACGAAGGTTCATCCCGAGGCTGTCGAATCGGTCAGCGAATTATTAAGCCGGTACACCTCCGATGGAGTGGTGATAGAAGAGCCAATTGAATTAATCGACGAGGGTCAGGAATATCGTATACTGAGCGGTCAGCCAGTTTCGGTACGCATATACCTGGCGCAAGATGGCACCGAAGACGAGAAGCGCCGGCAGATCGAGCGCGGGTTGTGGCATTTCTCCACGATTGGGGCGCATTTCGTAAGTGAGCTACAGACGCGTACGGTAAACGATGAGGATTGGGCCAATGCCTGGAAAGAGCATTTCTACGTAACCCATATTGGCAAACGTGTCGTCATTCGTCCCTCCTGGCGCGAATACGCACCCAAACCTGAAGAAATTGTCCTGACCCTTGATCCTGGCATGGCCTTTGGCACTGGTCTGCATCCCACTACGCGTATGTGTCTCGAACAGCTTGAACAGCGCGTGCAAGCGGGGATGCGCGTGCTCGATGTTGGTACGGGATCGGGTATCCTCTCGCTGGCGGCGGCGAAACTGGGCGCGCGCGAGATTTACGCCATTGATAACAGCAGCGTCGCCATCGAGAGCACACGTGCCAACGCCAAAATCAATGCCCTGGACACACAGGTTCAGGCTGTATTGGGCGTGCTGGATGACGCTTCGGCGGCGCGTATGCAGGGACAGTACGATATCGTCGTTGCCAACATCATCGCGCACATTATCGGCTCGATAGCACCGCAACTTGCCCGTGTCATGGCTCCGCAGGCAACGCTGATCGCCAGCGGCATCATTGAGGCACGCCTGCACGATGCCCTTGATCCCTTGCAAGCTGCCGGTTTGGAACTTGTCGAGCAGTCGATGATCGACGACTGGATGGTGCTCATGCTGCGCAAGCGGAGTTAGCCGACATGCATCGCTTCTTTCTTGCTCCATCTGCCGCCACGTTACAAGTGGGCCACACGCTGCGCCTACCCAACAAGATAGCGCACCAGGTACGCACCGTCTTGCATATAGCCATAAATGAAGAACTGGTATTGCTGGATAATAGTGGTGACGAGTTGCTGTGCGTGGTCGTGCAGAGCGGTAAGGCGGGGGTCGAAGTTGAGATTCGCGAGCGGCGTGCGGGCCAACGCGAGTCGCCGGTGCAGGTGATGCTCTGTCAAGGCTTGCTGAAATCGGCGCGCTTCGAGTGGCTGCTTGAGAAGGGGACCGAGTTGGGGGTGACGACCTTCGCGCCCATGCAGTGTCGCCGCTCCACGGCAGGCCTGGAGCACGCTGGATTGTCAAAAATACAACGCTGGCAACATATCGTGCAAGAGGCTGCCGAACAATGTGGGCGTGCACGCCTGCCCGCGCTCATGCCGATTTGTTCGTTAGAGCAGATGTTGAAAGATCTGCCAACGGGCACGCTGGCACTGATGCCGTGGGAAGAGGAGCACGCGCTCAGCCTGCACGCTGCCCTACGCACCTACATCGATAAGGTCGCGTCGACAAAGTCTGCCAGAGAGCTGCTGACCGTGGCACTTTTTATCGGTCCCGAAGGCGGCTTGACCGCCGAAGAGGCGCAGCTTGCCCAACGCTACGGTGTGCAGGTTGTCTCGTTAGGTGCGCGCATCCTGCGCGCGGAAACGGCTGCGCTGGCTAGCGTCGCCAACGTCATGTATGAACTGGAAGGTTACTTACTCAAATGACCCTTCGCCGTGCATAAATGCGCGGACGTAGTCGGCGACAAACCTGCGTTCATGGACACCATCAATAATCATACATTCGGCCACCGATACCACCTGTGGGGCGTAATCGTGGAGTAGATCGACTATTTCGCGCTCGTTGCGGTTGTTCGCGTTGGGGTCGGTCACAAAGGCAAACAATTCGTTGGTAAAGGCGTTTTCATCCGCGAAAAGTCGTGCGAGCTTTTGAAAACGATTGATCATGTGCACATACCTTTCACCTGGCCGCTAGCCAATCAGAAGCGAGGCTATCGGCTGCATTCGCAAAAAAGACGCTATACTATTGTACTGTAGTATACGCATCTCATGGGTAGCACGTCAAGCGTGCGGACAGCGTTTCTCTCGTGTGTTGCGCAGTTCGGGATGTTATGGATAGTTGGCTAGCTAGATTGACCAGCGTGTGTCATCCGTGCTATTATGGCCCAGATATAGTCAAATAGGTCTAAATTGATTCGTAGCGAACAATACTTATGAAGGATATTGTACCAGGTACGCTACAACGTCTACGTGCCGCCGATGTTATTCGTATGGCAGGGTTAAACGCGGCTTCGCTTGGACAGGAGTATGCACGGGCTGGGGCGATACACGAGCCGCAACGCCAGGATGCTCAACTCTCTGGAATTGTGGAAATTCCGCGTGTCTCTACGAACCTGTTGCCAGCGCAAGATGAAGAGCCGGACAGGACCGAATTGCGCCGTTTTGCCGTTGAAGTTGAGGTACAGAGCGCGAATACCTGGACGAGTCATTGCTCGTGCAATGCCGACTCCATGCTCTTGTGCGCGCATGCCGCGGCGCTCATGTATCGCTGGCTTTCGCATCCCACAGAATTTGCACCACCAGCCACTTCACCCGTGGCTAATATGGCACAACAGCAGGGAGGCACGATTCCAATGCAGCAAGCAAAGTCTACGCCAACAGAGTTTGCAGAAGATGCAGTTCTCCCCACGCTAGCGAGCAAGCCGATTGTTGCGCCGCCTGGCTCCGCTATCACCTGGGATCTGCTGGAAATTTTAACCCAGTTGGGCCTCGGTGAGCTACGTAGCATTACGCGTACTTATGACATTGCCACAAACGGTATGAGCAAACAACGCATCGCTGAAGTCATTGCCGATGTGTTGCGCAAGCCAGAGGTGGTGCGCCGTGTTGCTACCACGCTTGAAAAGCCGCAGCGCCAGTTGTTAGCGGCCATAACGTTGGCGGGCGGTCTGGTGACCGATGAAGATCTGTACGGCCTCTTCGAGCGTTTCGCTTTGGGACCAACTGAGCAACTTCAACGCGTGCTACTGACGCTGCAAAGCAAGGCCCTGCTCTTTCGCACGACCTTGCATAGCGCGGGTCAGTCGCGTATCGGGCTGAATAATGCCTTGCTCGATATCAGTTGGTACGTGCCGTCCGAGGTACGTACCGCGCTACGCGTGACTGTGCCGACCACGGTGTTCAATACCGAGCAAAATTTGAGCGCGCGCGAGGAGCGGCCGCTGGTCCAGTTGGCCCAACCCTATCGTATCCTCGCCGATCTCTTGCTTGTGGCACGAGCACTTGATGGTTTTGTGTTGCGCCGTGAGGAGGATTGGCAGGAGCGTCCAGGGCGCTCAAGCGAAACAGCGGGCTTTTCGCGTATGCAGAGCGCGGCAAGCGATGGCTCGGTTGCAATCCCCCCACCGTCTGATCTCCCGACCGCTGCACTCTTCTCAGCCGTGCAGAAGAAGATACCTCACGCGCCTGAAACGCTGCGTTTCGCGCTGCGTTTGCTCAAACTGGCCGACATTTTGCAGAAGGACGAGAGTGGCACGGCGCAGTTACGCGTCTTGCCCAATATCGCACAATTGTTTCTGGGCGCGAAGCGGGCCGAGGTTGCACGCGACCTGTTCGAACTGTGGTTGACGCAATCTTCTTACACCGAACTCTTCGATTTACAGGAAGAGGGTTTGCGTCTGCGTTGTCGTGCGACCGCTTTGAATTTTCCGGTGTTGCGCTCCGGTGAGCTTGACAGCGAAAATCGTGATGCTCGCCAAACGCTGATCAATTTGTTGGCCCAGGTGCCGCTCCATCAGTGGGTCAATTACTCGGCCTTTGCTCGTTTTGTCTATCGCCTCAATCCCGTATTTTTACAGCGCAAGCAGCGTCAATTTTCCACTCCACACTGGTGGATCGAGCAAGAAAGCGGGCAGCCTTTGCATCCTTCCCAACTCAACGACTGGCTGCACGCCGAGTTTTATTATCTTGCGCGCTTACTCCGTGGGCCGTTGCACTGGTGGGGTGCATGTGATGTTGCCAGTGGGCACGATGGTCGTATCGTGGCGTTTCGTCTTACGGCTATTGCTGGCTGGCTGTTTGCGGGCATGCCCACGGCAGTGGAAAATGCTTCTTCTGCACCCGCTAGCGCTGCTGATGCGTTAGAAATTGTAGATGATGAGGTTGTGTCGGTCTCTTGCGATGCGCAGTCGTGGCCCGTGGTTGCCTTGCTAGAACGTTTTGCCCAGACAGAAGAGGTGCAGCAGGGACGCCTGTATTATCGTCTGACTCCCGGTGCGTTGAGCGCTGCCCTCAAGCACGGCAGTCGTCCGGACGCATTGTTGGACGTTTTACGCTCACTTGCCAGGCGTACGCTACAGACGGTACAACCTGATAATGCGCTGGTACGCATGTTAGAGCGCCTGGAACGCTGGATAGCGAGTTATGGGCGGGTGCGTATCTACACAGGCGTGACCTTGCTGGAAACCGTGGATACAGTGGTCATGCACGAATTGACCGCGACCACGAATGTCAATGAGCAGATTGTGCAGACGCTCAACCCTACCTTACATATTCTCAAGCAATCGGGGGCTGAACCTATTTTGGAAGAATTGAAGCGGCGTGGACAAACCCCTCTCTTGCACAACAGGGATGAGTATGCACCAGAGTGACCTCGATTTATTGCCAATGGTGCCGCCGTACCATCTACAAGCGGTCATCAAGACCAGGCATATCATACCAGTTGCGCAGCCAACCAGCACAGCAACCTCTTCTACCGCACCTTCCGTGCCCGATCTACTCGATATTGCCCGCCAACTTTTTGCCCCCAACGCCGTGCATACTGCATTGCAAGATCTCGATAACTTGCCCCTGCGCGTGCTGCGTGAGCTGGTCCGTTGCGGTGGGCGCGCCAATAGTCGTGATCTTGCGTTCTATTTTACCAGCGCCGGTCTGCTCACCACCAGCAAAGAGGCGACCGAGGAGCGTGAGGAGCGTAGTGAAGCCGTTGCCCCCTCTTTTGACCCGGTACGAGCGTACGTTGCGCCGCCAGTAACTTCGCAGTACCCTCCCGTTCATCCACACGGCCCCTTCGAACTGGCAGTGCGCGAGTTGTTGCTATTGGGTTTTCTCTTCTGGGGCAAGCAGACGAATTTCGCGGGACGTGATTATACCAGTGGTGCGCATGATGGGGTGCTGATCGTACCACAAACCGTGCTGGAAGTAGCTCTGGATCTGTGGGGCGCGGAAAGAGATTTGTGTGCTGGCGAGCATGAACAAGAGGTAAGCAATGGAGCCGCAAACCTGCAACGCACGCTCTACTTCTACTGGTCGATGGTAGCAGGGCAGCACGAGGGCCTGACGTTGCTGAGCAATGGATTGCTTTCGCGCCCCGCCTTGCGTGTGGTACTAGAGCATATGCTGGGCAAAAAGCATAACGAACCCGTGCGCCTGGAAAGCGATTTTCCCCAATTCTTATTCGTACGCCTGTTATTGTTAAAATTAGGGCTTCTGCATATACGTAAACACGTGGTCTACGCTGCGCCTGCCGAAGAATTTTTTGCGTTGCCGCTCCTCGAACGTGCTCGACGCTGCTATCAATTATATGTCGAGACACCATTTTGGAACGAGATGTCCTACCTGCCAGACGTAAACGTGCGCCCTGGTCCGGCTCCGCTGGAACCGGCGCACGAGGAAGTGGTACATGCGCGTCAGGTGGTAGTGGAACGTGTACTGAAGGAGCGCGATGCCACGTGGGTATCTTTTCCGGCTTTTATTGCCCATTGCAAGCTGCATATCCCCCACCTGCTCTTCCCGCGCCAATATGGGACGCGTGCCGAGCGCTATTCGAGCACGAGCAATCCCTACGGTTGGGATTTTCGTTTGCGTCGAGGCTGGCTCACGCATCGCGAGGGGTGGCACCTGGTTGAAGGAGGCTTCGTGCATGCTGTAGTCGCGGGTCCGCTTGCCTGGTTGGGCCTGGTTGAACAGGACCACGCGGAGCATGCCCAGAAGTTTAGCGTGCCTCTTGCCGCGATAGCCATGACTGAACAGACGCAGCTTGTGCCGCAGGAGACCACGTGGGGACGATTGATTGTGCAGCCGAACTTTGAGCTGGTAGCCCTGGCTCCTGTCTCGGAGGTTCTGCTGATCAAGCTCGACCGTTTTGCGGATCGCGTGAGCCTGGAACGTGTGGCGCAATATCGGCTCTCCAAGGCCAGCGTGACTCGCGCCATCCAGTTTGGGCTGCATGCTGGACAGATTCAGTCCGAGTTGGAAGAGGCGGCAGGCGGGGATATCCCACAAAACGTAAGTTACTCGTTGAGCGAATGGGAGCGGCAGGCGCGCCGTGTTGAGGTCTGGCCCGCTGCAACAATCGTTGAGGTTGACGATGAAGCGTTGCTCGATAGCTTGCTGGCTGCTCCTGAAACGCGTGGCCTGTTTAAGCGGCGCTTGACGCCCTGCCTGGTTGAGGTTGCTCCTTATCAACTCGCGGCTGTGCAGGAAATTCTGTGGCGGCATAACTACCTGCCTGCACTGACGACTGCTCCCAGCGAGGGCGGTGCTTCTGATGCAGAGCAATTGGTGATACGCGAGGCGCAGTGGCGTTTGCATCATGATGGCCTGCTACAGCCGTTATACGCCGTGACCGACCTCTATTTAGGCGCAGAAGCGGCACGTTTTAGCGTACGCGACGCTGACTCTGGCTGGCAACGAGTCACGGCTGCTTCTATCGAGCAAGCGCGCATCGACGATCTTTCGCTCGACTATATCACGCGCTTCCTACAAACGTATTGCGAGGGTGGTATTCCCGGTTCGCTGCTCATTCGTTTGAAACTTTGGGGCAATGGGTACGGTGAACAAGATGATATCTACGTCGAGAGCACACCCCTGTTGCGCCTGCCAGCACAGGTCTTGCGCGATATACAGGCAGACGAGGACCTGAAAGCGTTACTTGGTTCGGAGGTTGAGACCGAAAATCGCCTGATTCGCGTCGATGAAGCGCGGCTGGAACAGGTGATTGAAATTTTGCGTGAGCGTGGGTTTCACGTTGAAGGTTAGTGCTCAACGAGCGTAGTGTAGTGCATCGAATTCTACAAATTCTTGAAAAATCTTGTAGAAACCTGTTGACAAATCTGTAGAGGTGTGTTATTTTATCTGTGCACACGAGAGAAGCAGTAACGGCAAGTATCATTGCGGTTAACCTGCGGGAGTGGCTCAGTGGTAGAGCGCTTCCTTGCCAAGGAAGATGTCGCGGGTTCGAATCCCGTCTCCCGCTTTTCTCATGGCGACGTCGCCAAGTGGTAAGGCAAGGCTCTGCAAAAGCTTCACCAGCGGTTCGAGTCCGCTCGTCGCCTTTCAAGAGAGAGATGCGGTAAAAGAGATACTCTAAAACCGCGTCTCTCTTTTTTGCTCGCTCACTCAGGATATTCAATGTATGCGTGAACAACGAAGCTATTCCACCGAAGCCATTATTCTCAAACATACCGATCTTGGCGAAGCTGATCGCATCCTGACCTTGTTGACCCCCTACCGAGGCAAAATTCGTGCCGTGGCGAAAGGGGTGCGTCGCCCTTTGAGCAAAAAAACAGGTCATTTGGAGCCGCTTTGCCATAGTCAGTTGCAGGTAGCACTGGGCCGTAACCTCGATATCGTTACCCAGGCGCAGAGCATCCATGCATTGCCACTGTTGCATCTGCACATGTGGTATATGACCTGTGGCATCTATTTAGCCGAGCTGATTGAACGCTTTGTCGAAGATGCCAACCGACATACGGACGTCTACAAACTCTTATTAGAAGCCTTGCAAGCTTTAGAAGTAGATGCTGCACAAGTGCAAGATTCCAATCAGCCTGATACTTTACACACGCGTTCACAGTTGCTCATCCGCTATTTTGAGATCAAGCTGCTCGCACTTGTGGGCTACGAGCCGGTGTTTCGTGCCTGCGCCCACTGCCTGACCGAATTGCAACCGGTGGAAAATGGCTTTACGCCTGCGTTGGGTGGTACACTCTGCCCGCAATGCCGCCATTTATGGGGGCGTGCACTCTCTGCTCCTGCTCTTAAGGTAATGCGTATTCTGCAACGTTGTTCTTCATGGTCTCAGGTTCCGCATCTGCGCCTCGATGCACGGGTGCTGGCCGAAGTCGATGCCATCATGCGCAGCCTGTTGCGTTATCACCTCGAACGTGACCTGAAGTCGTGGACCTTCCTGGAAAATTTCACTTCTCAGCAAATTTAACTCCTTGCACCTTTTATCCCCTTTCAGTACTATACATGTTGAAGCTTCTGTATTGTGAGGCATATTATAAGGTAGTACACGCTGTATATCTTATACAGCGGGCCGAGTGTGTGGTGGTATAGTAGAGTTTGATTGCTGGCTTTGTACACAACTTACTA
>DATAYF010000104.1:0-16197 GCA_036272735.1 Ktedonobacteraceae bacterium | reverse complement strand
TGCCACACCAGGAGCGTTCTCATCACCAGCTTCCGTGCACCCACCAGATCCGCATGCAGCGCGTAGCGACAGTGCTGACACCCAAAAAGCAACCCCTTCCCAGGACGGTTCTCACGAGCCGTATGCCCACAACAGGGGCACACTTGTGAAGTAGAATCCGCATCGACCTTGATTGCTCGTGATCCTGAGAGGGCCGCCTTGTCGCTGATGAGAGCATGCAGTTCGGCAAAGGACCACTGTGAATACACTCGGTTGGCTTTGCGTGCCTTTACTGAGACCCGTTCAGAGCCTTTGCCTTGCTGCTTGCGTTTCCGCTTTCTACGTCGGGTACGCTCTCGAATATTGGTCAGGTCTTCCAGACCGATAAGCGCGTGCGGATGCTGCATGATGATCTGTTTGGCGATGATGTGATTGGCTTGCAACTTGCACCGTCTCTCTCGCGGGGCAATGCGTACCAAGCGGCGTGTGGCCCCACGAGTGCCTTTCTGTTGCAAACGTTTACGTCGTCGTGCATAATGATTAGCGCGTTGTCTCACCTGCTTGCCCGGATGAAACGATGGTACTCCTGTGGAAGTGGACGTCACCGCCAGATAACGCAGGCCCACATCCACCCCGATTACCTCGTCAAGCTGCGTACAGGATGGCTCAGGGGCATCGATCTCTAAAGAAACGAGCAAATAGCACCGTTTCTTGGCTGTGTCATACCACAGTTTCGCATCCCCGATGCTGGCTCCCTGCTGAATAAGCGCGATATGGTGATCATAGCCCTGATAGGAGAGGGTGATGCGCCCGTTGAGCGTCCCCACACTGACTTATTGGTGACGCTTAAACGAATAATCATGCTGGTAGGTATACTGCATGGTGGGAGCACTATAGTGTGGGGGCTGATCCAATCCCTTGAAGCGTTTTTTGGTGATCCTCTTGCGGCGATGTTCCGCATTCTTTTTGAGCTTCGTCCACAGCCCCTGGTAGGTGGCGGCGACCTGCCGTTCCACGCTACAGGCCAGTTGGGAAGGAAGCTGATAGTGGATGCGTCGTTCCCTGTACATCCCGCGATGCAATCGGGTCACGCTGCTGGTTTTGCCCTGCGCGAAGGCATAGCTACTCACGGCATTGAGCGCATCCCGATAAGCCAGTTGCGTTGTGCGTAACGCCTGCCGCTGCTCTGGTGTCGTGATGAGCTTCAGCTTCGTGGTGAGGATCTGTTTCATAGCATTCCTTAGAGAAGGTGAGGGGAGGTGACACTCGTTCTCCTCACCTGATACGACTCACACACTGCTTTTTATGCCTCTTGCAAGGTCACACTCCCCTGTACGACTCCGGCTTCCTGCACACGCTTCGTTTCTCACCGACGGCATTCCTCTTCCCATGCTTGCCGTTCCTGTAGTGTTTCAGGAGAGAGAGAGAGCCGCTTAATTCCCCAAGCAGGCACCCCAGTGCGTAGTTCCAGATGTTTTCTGTTTCTTCCCAGTGGGGAGATTCAATAGCAAGCTCTTGGAAACGCTCAATCAAAGCGTGCTCAGTATAGCGGTAGGTGGGTCCAGGGTCGTGAAAGCATGCCTCACGTCCAACGCGATAGCTACGGGTCGCATCCTGATGATCGAAAACAATCAGAGCAATAACGTCAGGGCGAAGCTGGCCCGTGTGTGGAGAGAGCACACCACCATGATACCTGCCAAGGTAAAACCCAAGGTGGTGACGCCAATAGGGGTCGTGCTGCTCAAAGTACCGGCGTTCGCCATACCTCTCAAGGTTAGCTTTGAGGTAGCTGATGGAGAGTGGGCCTTTGCCTTGCTCATCTCCGTGCATACTCCACCAGACACCATGCTCGTATTGGGCGGCGAACGCCGCGCTCTGGATATCCAGTAACGGAAGAACTGATTGTTTTCTGGTTGCCATGATACAAGCATCCTTTCTGCTTGACTTGTGGCTCTCCCCGCACTTATGATGCAGTATGGAGAGCCTAGATCGAGTTAAAGCGGCTAGACTCTCTAGTGGCCTAGCATGACCGTGCTAGGCCGTTTCCATAAGGGAATGCTAAGCAGATACATTAAGTGAGGCCGTATAAGAGCTACGTAAAGCGATATCGCTTAGCGAAATCATAATATGTATCTACCTAATTGTCAAGGCTTGTAGTATACTAGCGTAAATACTGTTGCGAGGTTCTGAGATGCCTATACGACTACGTGTAAAAGAAATAGCTACTGCGAAAGGGTGGACTCAAACGAGGCTGCAACGTGCTGCTGATGTTCACCCCTCAACCATGCAGGGAATATATAATGACCCGTACCGAGATGTTGCACACAGCACCTTGGTGAAAATTGCGAGGGTGTTAGGGGTGGATGTATCGGAACTCACAGAAGAAGCACCTGATTAAGGAAGAGAGGGTATGGCCCATGCTTTATTTTATTGCAAGAAGGATGCCTATATTCATTCTAATCACTTACTTTCTTGAGGAACGGCGCTTCCTCCTCTGGCTGAAGCACAGAGGTATCCGCGCCAAAAACATATGAGAATTGGCATCAATGCGCTCTTCTTCCAGCATCCCGCCACGGGCAGCGGGCAATATATGCGCCACCTACTGGAAGCCCTGTCACAGGTAGACCAGCACAACGAGTATGTGTTACTAGGGCCGCAACCGGTCACCAATGGCAGCACCGCCAACATCCCATATCCCTATTATGTACGACCAGTGCCAGGGCTTGCTGCCAACCATGAAAATATCGCCAAGGTGGTCTGGGAACAACTTACGGGACCGGCGGCGGCTCGCAAGACCAACGTCGATATTTTCCATGTTCCCTACTTCGCCGCGCCACTGCTCTCACGCACACCAACGGTCATCACCATCCACGATGCCATTCCCCTCCTCCTGCCCGCGTATCGCGCAGATGCCAAAGTACGAGCATATATGAGCCTGGTAGCCCGCGCCTCACGCAACGCCAGCATGGTTATCACCGTCTCACAGCACGCGAAACAGGATATTATGCGCACGCTGAAATTGCCCACGGAGCGCATTCGTGTGATCTACGAAGCAGCGGGTGACGAGTATCAACCAATCACCGATGTGGACATGCTGGCTGCTGCTCGTGCGCGCTACGGGGTCGGTGAGCGCTACGTATTTTACCTGGGTGGACTCGACCAGCGCAAGAACGTGTTACAATTAGTGCGTGCCTTTGCGCAAGTTTATCGCGATGTGGGTGATCCCAACTTACAATTGCTGATCTCTGGTGATCCTGACAAACGGGGGGCGCTGTTTCCAGATCCGCGACCCGTAGTGACCGAGTTAGGTATGGAGGAACACATTCTGTTTCGCTTCGTCGAAGATCAAGACAAACCCGCCATGTATAGTGGGACCAGCCTGTTTGTCTTCCCATCACTGTACGAGGGCTTCGGACTTGATCCACTGGAGGCGATGAGTTGTGGAGCACCCGTGGTCTGCTCCAATCGTACCTCGCTTCCCGAAGTGGTGGGCGATGCCGCGCTGACGGTGGACCCTGAAGACACACGCGCATTGGCGGAAGCGATGAGCAACGTCTTGACCAATCCAGGTTTGCAAGCAGACTTAAAACAGCGTTCGCTACAGCGTGCAGCGCGCTTTAACTGGCACACGACCGCAACCGAAACCTTGAGTGTGTATGAAGAGGCGTTCGCTCGCACAAAAACAGCAAAAGGATAACATAAAACGACGATGCGTGTACTGATGATTTCCAAAGCCCTGGTGGCAGGCACCTCGCAACGCAAGCTAGAGGAACTGGCAAAATGTCCCGGCGTGGAACTCACCCTGGTCGTCCCCCCCTATTGGCAGAGCGATGATGGCAGCAAGCAAGAACTAGAGCGCCTCTACACCAGCGGCTACCAGATGATTGTCACCCCTATACGGTTGAACGGCAAATTTCACCTGCACTATTATCCTGAATTGAAGCAGATCATGCGCGCAACTCGCCCCGAAGTGGTGCACATCGATGAGGAGCCGTATAACTTCGCCACTTTCCAGGCTATGCGGATGGCAACACAGCAGCACGCGGCGGCACTGTTTTTTACCTGGCAAAATCTCGCCCGCGACTACCCGCCGCCATTTCGCCAGATCGAGCTGTACAACTATCGCCACGCGGCAGCAGCCCTGGCCGGGAACAGAGCAGCGGCCAAGGTGTTGCAGCGCAAAGGCTATAAGGGACCAATCCATATTATTCCGCAATTCGGCTTCGACGCCACCATTTACCAGCGCAGCGCACCGCGCCCGGCGCGCAAGGCAGGCGAACCCTTTACCCTCGGCTTCATCGGTCGCTTGAAGGAGGAAAAAGGGCTGCCACTAATGGTGCAGGCGCTCACCTCTTTGCCTCCATATTGCCGGGTGGTTTTTGTCGGCCATGGTCCCATGAAAAGCGTGTTGGAAGAGGAGGCACAACGTCTCGGCGTCGCCCAGCGCGTCGTATTTAAACCGGGCGTAGCAACGTACCAGGTGCCCCAGGAGTTAGAAAAATTTGACGTGATGGTATTGCCATCGGTCACGCGCCCCAACTGGATGGAGCAATTTGGACGCACGTTGGCGGAGGCGATGTCGTGCGAGACGCCAGTGATTGGTTCGAGTAGCGGTGAAATTCCCTATGTGATTGGCGACGCTGGCCTGATCTTTCCAGAGGGTAACGCCGTCGAACTTAGTGCTTGTGTCAAACGATTACTGGACGATCCAGCCCTCTATGCTGAACTCGCCCAAAAAGGACGCCAGCGTGTTCTCGACAACTACACGCAAGAGCATATTGCGCAACAAACCTATGCAGTGTACAAGGAAATGTTACCAAACAGACAAGCAG
The DNA here is from genome assembly GCA_036272735.1 of Ktedonobacteraceae bacterium. Lineage (GTDB taxonomy): Bacteria > Chloroflexota > Ktedonobacteria > Ktedonobacterales > Ktedonobacteraceae > DATAYF01. The sequence goes on along the minus strand of DATAYF010000104.1, from coordinate 11,386 downwards.
CATCGTCCCAATAGGGTAGGCCCCTATATTGGTAAAAAGTAAACCATAAGGAGTATATAAAAATATGACCACCGCGCCTAACGTTCCATTAATTCCCAGAGACATCCTGTTTGGGAATCCAGATAAAGCCAGTGCCAGCATCTCACCAGATGGCAAGCGTATGGGTTATCTTGCCCCGGTAAATGGCGTCCTCAACGTGTGGATCGGTCACGTGGGCCAGGATGATTACCAGCCCGTCACCAACGACACTGAGCGTGGCATTCGTTTCTATTTCTGGGCCGCCGACAACAGGCACATCATGTATATTCAAGACATCGGCGGGAACGAAAACTGGCGTCTCTACGCCACCAACCTGGACACGCAGACAACGCGCGACCTCACTCCTTTCGAAAACGTGCAAGCGCAACTGCTTGGGCGCGATAAGCATTTTCCCAACGAACTGCTGCTTGGCCTCAATAAAGATAATCCGCAGGTGCACGATGTTTACCATCTCGACCTCATCAGCGGCGCGTTGACGCAAGTAGCAAAGAACCCAGGCAATATCGCAAGTTGGGTCATCGACAGGCATTTCAAGGTCCGTGGCGCGCTAGAAAGCACGCCGGAAGGTGGATATAATCTGCTGCTGCGCGACAACGAGCAGAGCGAGTGGCGACGCATCCTCTCGTGGAACCCCGATGATGCCTTGACCAGCGGCCCGGTAGGTTTTACGCAGGATGGTCAAGGATTATACCTTGAGGACTCACGCAACGCCAACGCTGGACGCCTGGTAAAGCTCAATCTGGGAAATGGAGACATCACGGTGATCGCCGCCGATCCCCACTACGACGTAGGCAACGTCATGACGAACCCCGACACCTACGAGATTCAAGCGGTCGCCTTTAATCGGGATCGCGTCGAGTGGACAGTACTCGACGAGGCTATTCAGCTCGACTTCGACCGTATTCGGGACATTCACCAGGGCGATTTCTTTATCACCAGCCGCGATAACGCCGATCAGACCTGGGTGGTAGCCTTCACGGTCGATAACGGACCGGTCCCCTACTATACCTATAATCGGGAGACGCAGACCAGCACCTTCCTGTTCGATAATCAACCGGAATTGAGCAAGTACACTCTGGCACATACGCAACCAGTTACGTTCAGCGCACGCGACGGTCTGACCATCCACGGGTACCTTACTTTGCCCGAAGGCGAACAGCACGAGCATCTGCCGATGATACTAAACGTGCACGGTGGTCCCTGGGCACGTGATGAGTGGGGGTACAACCCAGAGGCTCAATGGTTCGCCAATCGCGGCTACGCCTGCCTCCAGGTCAATTTTCGTGGCTCTACGGGCTACGGCAAGGACTTCCTCAACGCTGGCAACCGTGAGTGGGGGCGCAACATGCATAACGACCTCGTTGATGCTGCCGACTGGGCAGTACAGCAAGGCATTGCCGATGCTAAGAAAATCGCCATTTATGGTGGCTCGTATGGTGGCTACGCCGCCCTGGCGGGCGCAACCTTTTCGCCAGATGTGTTCTGTTGCGCCGTTGATATCGTGGGGCCGAGCAACCTGCTCACGCTCATCAAAACCATTCCGCCTTACTGGTCTACCTTTCTGGCAACCTTCCATACACGCGTCGGCAATCCTGATACCGAAGAGGAGTTTTTGAAGTCGCGTTCACCACTATTCAAGGTCGATCAGATCAAAATTCCCATGCTCATCGCGCAAGGAGCCAACGACCCACGCGTCAAGCAGGCGGAGTCTGAACAGATCGTCGAGGCCATGAAGAGCAAAGGGATCAGCCACGAGTACCTGCTCTTCCCCGACGAAGGGCATGGCTTCGCAAAACCAGAGAACCGCATCACCTTTTATAAAGCGGCGGAGAAATTCCTGGCGCAACACCTGGGCGGCCGCTACGAGCAATAAGCAGGGGCGGACAGAAACAACACAATCATTGTCGAGAATAGCAGCCGTCCGCGCGACGGCCGCGGAGAGGATTGAGATGGACGACGATCTTATGATGGTTTTCGCGGGTAGCAGCAGCCAGAAGCTTACCGGGCGTATCTGTGGCTACCTTCAGGTCATACAAGGAAAGAACGAGACCCTGCACTTTTCTGACGGCAACACCTTTGTGCGCATTCTCGAAAATGTGCGTGGGCAAAACGTCTATATTGTGCAGTCAACGGTCTTTCCCAGCAACGATAAGTTTATGGAACTCCTCTTTTGGATCGACGCTTTTAAGCGGGCGAGTTGCGCCTCGGTCACGGTGATCATGCCCTATTTTAGCTATGCCAAAGGGGACAAAAAAGATGAGCCACGTGTCTCGATTCGGGCGCGTGTGTGTGCCGATGCCATTGAGGTAGCCGGAGCGGCTCGCGTGATTACCATGGATCTGCACGCGCCACAGATTCAGGGCTTCTTCCACCTGCCGGTTGACAACCTCTATGCTTTGCCGACACTCTGCAAGCGTATTCAGGCGCTCAATCTTCAGAATATGGTCGTGGTTTCACCAGATGTTGGCTTTGCGAAACAAGCGCGGCGCTATGCCTCCTGCCTGGGGGTATCTATCGCGCTGGCGGACAAAGAACGCGTGGCGCATGACGAACACGCGGTTGTGCTGGACATCATCGGCGACGTGCGCGATAAAAGCGCCATTATCGTCGATGACTTCACGATTTCAGCGGGCACCCTCGCCAGTGTGGCCGAGAGCTTGATCGAGAGAGGAGCGCGTGAGGTGTACGCAGCAGTCACGCACGGGGTACTCGCCACAGGCTCTATAGAGCGCATCCACAACAGCCCATTGAAACAGCTTTTCATCACCGATACTGTAGAAGGTCAGCCGGTCGAGCTATCCGACAAAATCGAGATCGTCTCCGTCGCCCCGCTTTTTGGCGAGGCCATCAAGCGCATTCACAATCGTGAAAGTATCAGCGAAATGTTCCGCTAGACCACTAGGACATCATGCTCATACATCTGCCAATTCGTTGGTTCATCCGTTACGAAGATGTAGCACATTGCGTAAACAAAGCAACGAGATAGCTGCATGCTCTAGTAGATAACGCGGGTACCATGACACGTACCAATGGATGGTGTATAATAGAGCCGCTGACAGTAGCCTTATTAACGAGGAGTTCACACGAATCATGGACGGTGACATGATTGGGCGCGTAATTGAAGGTCGTTATAAGCTCATTGATGAACGAGGACGGGGGAGTTTCGCCACAGTCTATATCGCACGTGATCTGACCAGCAACCGTATTTACGCGATAAAAGTCATGCACCTCGAACTCTCTGACGAGGACGAACTGCTAGCACGTTTCCAAAGAGAGGCACATATATTACTTAATCTCAGTGATCCGCATATTGTACGGATCTTTCATTACGGGGACGATAGTAATACGCACTATATAGTCATGGACTACATAGACGGCCAAAGTCTGAAGTATTATTTGATCAATGAAGGTCCATTGAATCCAGCGCGTGCACTGCATTACGCGCACCAGATTGCCGAAGGGCTGGACGCGGCCTACCGGCAAGGGGTGGTGCATAGAGATATCAAGCCCCAGAATATTCTCATCAATAGCGACGATATGGTAAAGATCACCGATTTCGGTTTAGCGCGCAGTCGTGAGACCGTCACGCTGACCCAGTCCAATGTATTTATGGGGACGGCCTTTTATATCTCGCCGGAGCAAGCTGAAAGTGGACGTTCGGCGGATACCCGCTCTGATCTATACTCAACGGCGGCAGTCTTATTCGAGATGCTTACCGGTCAGCCGCCATACACAGGGGACACCGCAGTAGATATTGTCATTAAACAAATGAATGACAAGGTTCCTTCTATCTGTCAACAGCGCCAGGAACTACCGGTCGAAATGGACCTGTTTATGCAAAAGGCACTTGCCAAGTCGCCAGCGGATCGGTATGCAACGCCGCAAGAGTTTATCGCAGCCATAGAGCAGCTCCAGGAGCGTGTCCAGGCGTTGCCGGCCTTTGACCCCACGGAGCGAGTGGTAAACGCAAAAAATGGGAAGAAGGGAGCTGCGAACCCACCCAAAGCGGCGATAACGCCACAAAAAGAGGCGCAGATCATAGTTATGTCTAGTGGACAATCACTTCCTTTGCAGGGTGAACTGATGGTGGTTGGTCGCCAGGATCCGACGCTCAGGATTTATCCCGAGATTAACCTGGCAGACAAGACGGTTGGGCGACGACACGCCTACCTGCGCAATCAGCAAGGGCAATACACCGTCGAAGACCTCAACGCGTTGAATAAGACGCGCTTGAATGGAGTGATTTTGACACCACACAAAGAGCACATTTTGAATGATGGAGACACATTACGTTTTGGCAATGTAGAAGTTCGTTTCGAGCTGCGATAACAATGGTGTCAGCAGGCACGGAATCGCAACTGTAGGGGTACCCTGAGTGGTGCCCGATAAGCAGATCGGGTGGCAGCATATTCGTTCCCGCCGTTTGGCATACAACGGCGCGACATGATGCAATGCCGCTCCTACCGATCAGAGGGGTGAACTATTATTATGGATATTATTGTTGCCGCACTTCCAGTTTCTTTGCCATTCTTTGCCATTGCACTGGTAGTCGTTGCTGCCATCGTCCTTGTAGGGGGCGTCTTTATCTGGCGCAGCGGCAAGAAGAAAGATTCCGCCATAGCGGCCAATGGTGGGGCCAGCGATTGGCAGCGCCAGTCCCAACAAGGGCAACAGGGGCCGTGGAACCAGCAAGGGTCTGCCGCCGGTTGGGGACAACAGGGTCAGCAACAGCCGTGGGGGGCTCCTGCCGACCAGAATAATCCCTGGGCCAACCAAGCGCAACAGCAACCCCAGGCTGCCTGGGGCAATCCACAAGCCCAACCTCAAGCTGCTGCTGGCTGGGAGCCGACACAGGCCGCGTCTCAACCACAACAACAGTCGTGGGGTCAACAGCCGCAACAGCAACCCCAGCAGCAGCCGTGGGGGGCTCCTGCCGACCAGAATAATCCCTGGGCTAACCAGCAAGCTCCAGCGCAAGGATGGGGAGGACAACAGGATCAGAATAACCCCTGGGCTAACCAGCAAGCTCAGCCACAGCAACCGAGCAACCAGGCGTGGGGGCAACAACCGGCAGCCGACCCATGGGGAGCGCAGGTCGCAGCACAAGCTCCCGCCGCAGCACAACCGGGCTGGCAGCAACCGCCGCAAGGGAACTTCGGGCAGAGCAATCCCAACAATGCCATGTTCGCGGGCGCTGATGCCGATAAAACCGTCCTGCGTGGCGCTGGGCAACAACCGGGCGCGGTAGGTCAAATAGGCCAGGTGCGCGTCGAGGAAGGGAAAGAACCAGGACGTATCTATGAGATTCGTAAGGAGTCGCTCAGCATTGGCCGTAGCCGCGATAGCGATATCTTTCTGGAAGATCTGGCTGTCTCGCGCCTGCATGCGACCCTTCTCAATCTAGGGAATGGCAACTACGCGTTGAAAGATGAAGGGAGCGCGAATGGCTCCAAAATTAACGGACAGGTCGTCAATAAGTACCAAACCTGCCAGTTAAACGAAGGTGACCGCATACAACTCGGCCAAACCGTGCTTGTTTTCGCCAGGCACTAGTTAACATACAGGCAAGGCGCACGTCATCGTAAGCCAGCGTGCGCCACGTGTAGAAGTAGCGGTATAATAACGTTCACGTCGAAACGATGCGACAGTGTGACATACACTAGCAGTGGCTCTTGGCGATTTGGCAAATCTTGACAAACTTGTAAATAAAAGGACATGATGCAGCAACAAGACGAACTTATAGGCGCAATGCTGGGAAACTATCGCATTCTTTCCGCTCTGGGACAAGGAGGAATGGCACGGGTCTACAAAGCCTATCAGGAAAATCTCGATCGTGAAGTAGCCATCAAGGTCTTGCCGCCCTGGTATGCTGCCGACCGTAGCTTCGTTGAGCGTTTTCACCTGGAAGCCCGACTTGTTGCCCGCCTCTCTCATCCCAATATCGTCACCGTGCACGATGCGAGCGAACAGAACGGCCATCTGTACATCGTCATGCAATTTATCGATGGAGGAACATTAAAGGATCGCCAGGATAATCTGTTACGCGAAGGGCGAGTATTGGAAACGACGGAGGTGGTAACGGTCTTTGCTCAGGTTGCGGATGCGTTAGCATATGCGCATGAACAGGGCATTATTCATCGCGATATCAAACCAGTCAACGTCTTAATGGACCACGCCAACCGTCCTATTCTTTCGGACTTTGGCATCGCCAAGGTGATGGAAAGTACGCAATTGAACTTGACGCACCCAGGAGCAGGAGTCGGCACGCCTGAATACATGTCCCCGGAACAATGCCAGGGCGGGCCAGTGGATCGTCGTGCTGATATTTACGCACTGGGTATTATGCTATTTGAGGCGCAAACCGGCTACACACCGTTTCGTGGTGATAACTACCCGGCCCTGGCCCACAGCCATATTTACGAAGCGCCACCACGCCCAAGCTTCATTAATCCCCATATTCACCCGGCCATCGAACAGGTTATTTTAACGGCGCTCATGAAAAATCCGCAGCAACGGTATCAAAGCGCCAGTGACATGGCAAATGCCCTGAAACAAGCGCTCATGAGCGCACCAGCAGCAACACCGCTTCCACCAACGGTCTATTCGCCGGTACAGCCTGCGCAAACGCCGCCACAATACTATAATACGCCCCAGCCGCCGCAAGTGGGCAACAGTGGCTACCCACAGCCAACCCCAACTATACCAACCATACCATCACCGGGCGATGGACGGCAGATTGTCCTCTACCCATGCCACAATTGCCAATTTCTCAACAAGCCGCAGATGCGCTTTTGTACCCGCTGTGGTGCACCACTCAATCAATGCCACGTCTGCGGCGAGCGCAATCCGGTAAGTAACCGCTTCTGTACCAAATGTGGGCAGCCCCTTGTATTGTAGGACGAGAGGCTGCTCATACGAAAAACGGGATTAAAATAATTCATCGGGCTGTGCAGGAAAAACACGTTCAAATATTTTACGCTGCTCATCCATACGCTTAAGCTGAAGCATAGAACGCTGTTCACTGTTCAACGCGAGGATGGTATGTACCCGTTCCACAATGACGCTAGGCTGCGTTGGCTTGGTAATATATTCTATCGCCCCCTCTTCAAAACCATGTATTTGTTCGTGCAAATGTACGAGTGCACTCACGACCAGCACAGGGATACGAGGGGTCCAGTGATTCGAACGCAACCATTGCAACACGTCCCAACCAGAAACAGGCTGCATCATTAAATCGAGGATGATGAGGTGAGGAACGAACTCGGGGATCGCACGAATGGCTTCCTGACCACTCTGCACATCCAGCACCGTAAAACCATTGTGCGAGAGAAAAAAGCTTAATACCTGGCGAATCGCGTTCTCATCCTCAACTACCAATATTCTAAGGTGTTCTTCGTCTCCATGCATCTGCACGAACCTCCACTGTCCACAGATCGATTTCGATAGCTTCACAGCTTCACCATACACACACCAATACCAGGCCACGTTTTTTACCTGGAGCATTTAGGCGCGTCGTCTGACCAGGGGAAAGCGCACTTCAGCCAATGTATAATCGGCGGATTGCTCATCGCCCGCTGCATCCTGGGCACTCACAACTTCACGCCGCAACGAGAACTTTCCACCTAAATCACCAATAAGATTCGTGATCAACGACAGACCCAGACCTTCATTTCCTTCTTCTGAGGATGACAATTCGGATGCCGGGCCGGGACCAGAATCGAGCACCTGCACAATGACCAGGCCGTCTTCTTCACGGCCACGTACAATCACCTTGCCACGCGTCTGATCGGCCATACCATGTTTAATTGCGTTCGAAATCATCTCATTCATGACCAGCGCAAGGACAGTAACTGAGCGGGAGGGAATGACCACCGAGCAAGCTTCAACCTGGAACGTGATATGCTTTTCAGGGGGACTCAGGTTCGCATTGGCAACCCCCACAATTTTGCGCGCAATATCGTCAACACGAGCTTCCCCCACATCTTCGTGCGCCAACAGGTCGTGCGTTGCCGCCAGGCCTTGTACACGATTGACACTCTCGGCCAATGTATGGCGCACTTCGGGCGACTTCGTGCGGCGGCGTTGTAACGAGAGGATACCAGCCACTGTAGCCAGGTTGTTTTTCACACGATGATGCAGTTCACGCAACAACACTGATTTCAGTTCAAGACCGCGCCGCGTCTCTTCGTACAAGCGCGCATTCTCGATAGCAATGGCTGCCTCGTTCGCGAAGGTGATGACGAGTTGCATCTGTTCCGGGCTCAACAAATGGCGATGGCTACTGTAGATACAGATGCAACCAAGCACTTTTTGTCGCGCCTTGAGTGGCACGCACAGCACCGAATGAATCTCGTCCGAGATCATTGGGTCGTTGTTCAAAAAACAATTTTCATCTTTCTGAAAACAGTCTACCGCCATGCTCGGCCGCCCGGTCTGCACACAACGCCCGGCACAGCATTGCCCCACCCCAATCTGAATGCTGCTCACCAGGTTGCTATTCATACCATAGTGCGCAAGGACGTGTAAGCGCTGTCGCTCTTGATCAAGCTCGAAAATACAGGAACGTTCGGCACCCGATAGATGAACGGCCTGGGTAGTGATGATTCGCAACACTTCATCCAGGTTCAACGTAGAGGTAATAATAGATGAGACGCGATGAATAGTTGCCAGTTCATGTACTTTGCGGCGCAATTGTTCATCGGTCTGCTCGTACAAACGCCCATTTTCAATATTGATCGCCACAATGCCAGCGACCACTTCCACAAAATTAATCTCGTCGTGCGTAAATTCGCGTGCTGTGCTCGATTGCACACTGATGACGCCAATTAGACGCTCAGCATTGCCGAAAAAGATAATGGGAAGCGCCATCAGGCCACGAAAATCAGCGTAGTAAGCACGAGCCTCGGAGGCAAAATTTTCGTCACCCAGGACGTCATTGAGAATCAGTGGACGCCCCTTATCTGCGACCCAGCCACTATAGCCTTCACCGATACGTAATGTAAAATGCACACCGCCAAGCGGGCGCGGACCGTTAGTGGCGCGCAAGGTCAGCACGCGTTGTAGCTCATCATAGAAGAAAATCGAGCAGAGATCGGCATTCAGTTCCTCAGCAATAACCTGGGCAGTGACCTCCAACGTTTGATCCAGGTCTATCGCGGAGTTACTGACGCTATTGACGCGCTGGATAGCCAGAAAACGTTGTTCAAGCTGCTGAGCAGCACGTTGATTGCGCAGGATACGCTGATCGAAGATTTCCTGATAGCCACGGGTAAGCGCGAGAGAACTACCAGCTTGCAAATACTGTAAACGCGCGAGGGCAGCGATAAACGCTTCAGAGGGTAAGAGACTTCTCAATTCGGTAGCAAGGGCATCCACATACCGCTGCAGGCCGCTCATGCGCGCATCCAGCTTTCCTTCTTGCTCCGCTAACTGCTGCCCGGACTGTTCGAAGCGCAGAAAAAGACCTGCATCATCCTGTTGATCCGGGTTGCTCAAGGCGGTCAGCAGCAAGTCGGCATCGCTTCCGGCTTCTGGGCCGGTACTATCTCCCGAAACATCCTGCAAACAGGCTCTAAGACGGCTGCTATGCTGTGCTAGCACCTGCTCGATGTTGGCGCTCTGTGTCACGTTTCTTTTTCCTAGCTCTACTACTTTCCACCAGGGGATGCCTGAAAAGCAAACATCCGATCCCCGTCTATCTATGTATTGTAGTTGTGCTCACCTTGCCGTGTCAAGGGACCTCTTCATACTCGTATCCATTCATAAACGACATGGCCGCATCAGAGGTAGAAAATGGTCCTATCCATTACTCCCACTCTTATTCAGAAAAAAGACAATTCGTTGTAGTATTGGAAAGATATAATCAGGAGTAGACGTTTAATAAGGGGGAACTTTCTCGCATGAGATGTGCCAATTGCGGTTTTCCGCTTTCACCGTCGCGGACAAATTGCCCTAAGTGTGGAGCAACTACTGGGAACACAGGAAAATCATCAGTCCAGGGGAAGACGATAAGTCCAGCGGGACCAGCCCAACAAGCCAATTTCGCACCCGCGCCACCATCCTCATGGGATCAACAAAACTTTCCTCCTGCATGGAATGGACAAGGGATGGCTTTTGACCAGAGTTCCATGCCTCCGCAAGAAGGCGCAGGTTCCGAGCAGTTTCCGTTTCCTTCTGCCAATAATGGCTATGGCCAAACAATGGCTCCCTCGTATCCTGCCGGACAATTTCCCGCTCTAGGCACAGATTTCAACACCCCATCACCAGCACCCGTTTCCCAAATTGGACAACCAATCAGTCAGCAAGGACCATTTCCACGCCCTCCACAGAGGAAGAGCTCGGCATCCCGCTCGGTAGGCTTCACCCTTGCCAGCTTGTTCCTGGTCACAGGTGCCCTTATTTTACTCGTCGTCTATTTCATGGCCCAGAGCTTGCCAGGCACTATGACCACGTCAACAACAAGCCCAGTTAGCACGGCAAAAGTCGCAAGCGCCCCGACACCACACGTGGCAAACACACCTACGACCACCAAAACGCCCGCTGCAACAGCAACGACAACCTATCCCGGACAACAATACATCGATAGTGCTCAGATGGCAACGGCCATCGATCCCGCTACCGCACAACCAGCACAAACCAGCAAAACATTTGCCGTAAACCAGCGCATCTATGTAGCCTTTGCGGTCCACTCAGGGGGTGCCGCTGGCGCTGCCTGCCTCGTGTGGTACTTACATAATGCGCCTATCATCAACTATACAATGAGTGTAGGAGCCACCACGCACGCATATTCGTACGCGGCAATCGGGAGCACGGGCCCGGCATACGTTGAAATCTATTGGGCGAGCACGACAGCGTGCACCGATAAAGTACTAGCACAACACGTAGATTTTACCGTGGGCGCGTAAAATAGAACGTAAAAGCGCTACTACCCACATAGAAGCGTATAGTAACGCGTATCACGGGAGAATTCCTATGAATTGTAGTACTTGTGGTGCCCCAGTTTTACAAGGAATTGCACAATGTCCTTCATGCAAGAGGCTCGTAGCGAATGCTTCAGAGCACAGACCATCAACATCTACTATTATGCCAGCCATTCTGCATTCGGTCGCGTCACAATTTGGTACCTATACCGCAGTCAGTCCTTCACAAATGGCACGCAACGCTCGTAAATCAATTGCGTTGGGAGGTCTTGCCGTGGTGCTGATCATGGGTATCCTGGTAGGAGTTACCTTTTTCTTCAACAAAACGGGCGACTTCGCGACGGCATCCGTAGTCCTGCCAGCCACAGTCTTGCAGGATACCCATGCAGCCACATTAAAGGGTCCATCAGGGCACCGGGTAGTATCTG
>DATAYF010000103.1:0-8293 GCA_036272735.1 Ktedonobacteraceae bacterium | reverse complement strand
ACACCAGGCGATCAGATGCTCCATCGAACCAACAAATATCTCAATAATCGCCTAAAGCCGGGACCATCGGGGAGTCAAGCCACGGTAGTATCCCATGCATGGCTTCGGAAACGTTGGCTCGGCTGCTCGTTTCTGTTCTGCCTTTGACGAAGGACGGAACTATCTTCGTCCACGCTCCACCAGGGAGGAACTGTCCTCACGCTCAGAGCAGCGACGAACTTTCCTTGGTCAGCTTACCGCCTTGAAGGCATCGATACAAGCCGCTCTCTAGCGAGAGCCGCACTATCTCAGCATTCGATTCCCACGATGGACTTCTGTGTTCTCAGTTCTGACAGAACCCCCGGAGGAGACCGAGGACGATGACCAGGATTGCGGCAGGGATGATCACGCGCTCGGAGAACGTGCTTAACGGCTTAGAAACGCTCCGTTGCTGCTGAAAGCTGGCAGACTTGTGACCGTAGGAATGACCACGAAGTCCAGGTACAACGTGCTGCCGAACCAGAAAATGCCCAAGAACACGTGTAGCTATTGAATGACAATCAGACTCCACATGATTTTTTCTCTCCTTCTCGCGTGATCCGCGACGAGCAAGCCTGCCTTCCCGCGCTACCCTCTGGTTCACTCCCGTGTGGCAATCTGAGCCGCATGTTCCTGAAAGTGACTCACTACCATCTGGCACACCTCAAGAATCGTTTTGTACCCCTCCCCGTAGCAAAAGGCTCCCAGCTTCCATTCCTGGTCTTTGATCCCATCAAAGGTTGCCAGCAGTGCTGAGTAGGCCTGGTCGTAGCGGGCGAGAATCGTTTGGCGTGTTTGGCGGCGCGCGCTCTGTTTCACCATCAGATATCCGATTCTCGGCGTCAGCCAGTGAAGGGCTGGTGGAAGATTTAAGAAATTTTTCCCTCGACGCACAGAGGCAATCGCCGCTGGCTTGTCCGCGAGCGTGTCGGCAAGGTGGGTCATCACCTCCCCAACCGTCCACGCGGTCGAGCGTGTTTTTTGGTTCCAATCCGCATCGGTCAGAGACTCCATCAGCGCGTGGTAGGCCGTCCTCGTTTCCTCCAATTGGGCGCGCAAGGCTGTGCGATCAGCAAGAGTGGTCATCAGTGTTGTAGAACCAGAGATATTGGTGTTCATGTGTAAATCTACCTTTCAACGAGCATGCTCTCCTTTGAGGGCATGCAGCTCGACATCATGTGGGAGGCGTCCTCAGCTCCGACGAGGGTGGTGTCTCGCGCAAGACCGAGAGCAGAGGGAGACCCAGAGCCTGGATCTTGTTCAAGATGCCATAAAGGGCTGCCTGATCAAGCACTCGCCCGGAAAGGAGCGTCTCGTTGTGCTCATCGGAGGTGATGGTCATGCCATCAAACCACTCGGACCATTCAGGACCTATCTGGCCTTTGACACGAATATGATAGCTGGCCGGGTTGGTCACCATGCGTCAGGCTCCCCTCTCAACTGGAATAGGATGTGTTTCCATGCCTCAAGTGTAGCCGCCGATAGGATGAATTGTCTTCATCCTCCCAGCATGAAACAGGGATGAAGCGCGCCTTTTGTGTCGAGAGGAAGGAGAAGAAGCTCGCAGAGACGCGAAGGGCCATCTACAGCAGTCGCCAGTGGCGAGCCAGCGCCACGGCTTCGTGACGATTCTTCACGTTCAACTTGTGGTAGATGCTGCGCGCCTGGGTCCTGATCGTATTGATTGAGACCACCAGTTCGGCAGCGATTTCCGCATTCGAGAGGCCGGCCGAAAGCAGGCGCAAGACTTTGCGCTCGCGGTCAGTTAACGGCTCGCGAGGCGGTTCGCGATGGGAGGCGACGGGAGTGAGGGACTCGTCAGCTCCTGGCTCGGCTTCCAAGACCACGAGCAGCCTGTGAACCTCATCTGCTCCGCTTTTCCCTTTCCACCTGGAGAGGACCATATGCAGCAAGACAGCTATTGGTAGGCCCTCATCCACGAACACCCGCACATATCCTTCAGGCGAGGCGAGCAAGAGAGCCTGCTGGAGCAGTTGTACTGCCTGCTCTGCCTTGCCTTGCGTCTGATATGCTAACGCGGAGAGCACCAACATCTCAATCTCGCTGCCGGTGCGCTCCTGCGTTCTGGCATGCCGGCGCCAGCGTTCTAGCAAGCGTAGGGCTTCACCGGTTTCCCCCTGAGCCATCAGCACCCGCACCAGCGTGAGGGCCAGGACTTCTTGTGGGTAGCTGGCAGGAGCATCGGCAGCAATGGGGCACGCTTGCTGCCAGCGGATCACCTCATCCATCCGCCCCTGTTGGAGCCAGCCATGCACCTGATACGCCTGGGCTTGCTCCACGAGGCCCGTGTATCCGCACTCCTGTGCCAACATCAGTGTCGAAGCCCACGTCTCCCTCGTGCGCTTGGCATCCTCCCGGGCCTGAATGACCCTGGCACGCACGAGCGATGCCCGCGCCAGTAGTACCTTGTCTCGCGTCTTCCTGGCAATGGCGATGGCTTGTCTGAGGTCTTCCTCTGCTGTATCGAGTTCGTTGCGCTCGCGTGCGATGTTCCCCAGGCCGATCAGGGCCTGGATAGCGAAGTATTGCCACTCACCTGCCGCTTCGAGCACAGGAGCATAGACGTCAGTTGCCTCGCGCAGCTTCCCCTGCATGATGAGCAGGTCACCGAGCGCAATGGTATCGCCCAGGATACTGGGAATATTGCCGGCCTGCTCGCGAAGCAAGCGCGCCTCGGCGAGCACCCGTCGGGCTGCCCCCACCTCTCCGTTCAGTCGGTAGCCTTCTGCTAACGCGCTAGTCGCCGTGCTGCGTTCAAGCAGGGCATCTTCTGGCGACAACTGGAACACCTGGGCGCCGTACTTGATCGCCTGCACCCCCTCACCCCGCACGCTTGCCGCGATTGCTCGTAACATATATGCCTGGCCCAAGCCTTTGTGGTTCTCTTCCGCTTGAAAGAGCCGTTCGGCCACTGCTAAGGGGCCTTCGTAGGTAGGAGGCGTCTCTGACCCGAACAAACTCATCGCGTACACCAGGCAGAGGAAGGCATTGGTGAACAACTGCTCATGCGGGAAGCATTCCAGCCAGCGGATGAGGGTGGCAACCTGCAAGCTCATGATCATCGATGTGGCGAGTGGCTCGTCGATCAAGCGCGCCGCTCGCTCGAAATCGCGCGCTGAGAGCGCTGCCTCGACTGCCTCGGCCTGCATCCCGTTCTGCTCATACCACGCGCTCGCGCGCGTATACAGGGCAGCGAGTCCCGCTATCCCCACTTCTCGAGGCACTCGCACCCGCAGCACCTCAGCGAATAGGTGATGGTAGCGATACCACTGCCGCCGCTCATCGAGCGGGACGAGGAATAGATTGGCGCGCTCCAGTTGCTCGAGCAGGACGTCGCTGTTAGTCCCACCGGTCACCGCGTCGCATAAGGGCCCTGTCAGCCGATCGAGGATCGCGGTGTGAAGCAGAAAGGCCTGCACCGCCTCCGGCTGACGGGCGAGCACCTCCTCGACCAGGTAATCGACGATATGGCGATGGCTACCGGTGAAATCGGCCAGGAAGTGCTGCACATCGGAACGGCCTTGCAGGGAGAGCGCCGCCAATTGCAGTCCGGCGATCCAGCCCTCAGTGCGCTCCTGCAGCACGGCGCGTTCCTCAGCGGACAGGTCGAGGCCCATCACGGTCTGCAGAAAGGTGTGGGCTTCCTCGGCGCTGAACTGCAAGTGTGCGGCGCGTACCTCGTAGAGTTGGCCCCGCGCACGCAGCCGTGCGAGCGGCAGAGCGGGATCGACACGCGTCGCGATGACCAGGTGCAGGTGGGGCGGAGCATACGCCAGGAGAGCGGCCACCGCATCCTGCAGCGCTGCGGTTGTGATGACGTGGTAGTCATCGAGTACCAGGATCAGGTCCCTGTGGGCACGCTCGCGTAGGTCGGCGGCAAGCTGGGCAAAGACGACCTCAGGAGGTGGAAGTGGCGCAGGAGGGGTAGAGTGCAACATGGCCAGCGCACTGCTACCCAGGTGCGGATCGAGGGTCTGCAAGGCGGCGATCACCGAAGACAGGAAACGCATGGGTTCATTGTCCTCGGGCTCTAAGGACAGCCATGCGGCCTCTCTCCCGCTTTGGGAGAGCCATTGGGCAAGCAGCGTGGTTTTGCCGCATCCGGCTGGGGCGGAGAGGAGCGTGAGCGGCACCTCCATCCCCTGCTGGAGGCGCTCGATCAGGTGGGTGCGATGGACGAGGCGTGGGCGCAGGTGGGGCAGGTGGAGTTTGCTGGCCAGTCGTCTATCGAGCAGGCCGTGCGGGAGAGGAGACGAGGCTTCCGGGGCCGCCAGTGGGCCAGGGAGAGGAGCGACCAGCGAGGCCTCCGGAGTGAGTGCTGCCGATCCGATGCGCAGAGCCGCTTCGGCAAGCTGGGCGGCAACCTCCTCTAAACGAGCAGAGGTGAGTTCAGTGGTCCGGCCGAGGTAGCGCTTGGCCATCTTCCCCCCAACTCTGCGGTAGGCGTACCAATAGGTCCCACCTGAACGGATCTCCTGGCGGATCGTGAGTTGTCCGTGTTGGCCGCTGAAGGTGAACGACGGGATGCGAGCCAGCCAGTCGAACCACGCGTGACTGTCTGGAGCCACCGAGAGCACCCGTTGGCTGCGCGTGTCATGAAATGTATAAGTGCCCTGCAAGAGGTCCCATCTGAGACGATACGGAGCCGCCTTCGGCATCGCAGGCATTCCTCCTCCTGCCTGGTGTTCCCCAGGCGGTCGATATGCTACCCAAACCGTGCTTTGGAGGAAGTATACCTCTTGGGTAGCAAAAGCACAAGCGGAGGGAAGAGCGTCGCATGGAAAGCACATCCGCGTTGTTCGAGCAGGGCCTCTGAGGCTCGTCAACAAAAGAAACAACGAGACGTCTTCGGAGATCTGAAGAGAGTCATCAAACAAGTGAGAAAACAGCCATTGATGGATGTCAAAGGGATACCTCGGCTCACGCATAGCCATAATAGCCAGATACGATAGCTTTTGGGCCAGTTCGAGGGAAGGCAAGCATGTGAGGATCAGTTTATTTTTCCTTGAGCAGTTGCGTCAACCGTGCATTGTCTTGCTGAAGCCTGGCTTCGGCTTTGATGATCAATTCATCGATACACGCTTGCGGCCATATCACCACACCGTCATCATCAGCAATGACCAGGTCGCCGTCCTGGATGATCGTACCACCAAGAGAGATCGAGCCGCCAACGTGGGCTGGTCCAATCTTATGGGGAGCCATAGGAGTTACCCCCCGGCACCATACACCAAACCCTGACTCGCGGATTTCCCGCGCGTCTCGAACCAGGCCATCCGTCACAAACCCGGCGATACCCGCGTTGTGCATTTCGAGCGCCATCAAGCTGCCAATAGTGGCGGCACGCGATGTACTCCCTCCCGCGACAACGAGCACAGAACCCAGTGCAGGCGGTGCTTCCAGCACTTTTCGCACCGCCAGGTTGTCGTCCTGACTTATCAGCACCACGCGGGCCGGACCAACGACGCATAAGGCAGATTGCAGGGGAAGAATAGTGTTTGGAAGAACGCCCTGTCCTTCAGTCGCGTCGGACGCGAGCGTGGCTGTAAGCCACGTGGGAAACTCATTCATGGTTTTCTTGTACCTTCAACGAGATCCAAGCCCTCTCGACAAAGGGCTGCACCCAGCGTAGACTGCGTGCATTGGATGAACTGCCAGGAAAAGACCTCAGGGTATGCTCGGCTCGACCGATAAAAGGAGAACGTCCTTGGGAATTCCACAGGAACTCCGAAAAAAGTAAATGCAGGTTCCGTATAGTAATACGGGTATTCCATAGGCGCTTTTTGATGGCAAGGTGATGAAAGCAAGCAAAGGATCGGCTTCTGTGAGAACGGATAACCGAAATAGTCAGTACAGGTACCTCGCCTGCCATCTCTACTTTACCGTGTGTTCCTCTCATTGTGCTCAATTTCATTGAACTTTTTTTCTTCTGGAACGAGACAGAAATATCCCGCCACGCAGCCAAAAGCGATCCTCTGCTCGGTTAAGGTCTTCCTGATTGAGCATCTACCAGAGCCTGTTCGAGTTCGGCTCGTACTCCGAGCGTATCTGCCTACGCACGCAGGTACACCAGGTCGAGGTTGGGCTGCTGGTTGCTCATCACGCCGAGAATATCCGTCCACTGCCGTTTCGAGCCTCCCATCGCTCTATACCACCTGAGCTTTGCTAAAATGGTATCTTCGGCTGACGACAATCGGATGGGAGGTGCGCCTGCGAAAAGAGACCGGCGTTGTGCTCGCCGTTCTTCTTCCTGCCGATGTGCTGTCTGAAGAGGCATCACATCAATTTTGGTGAAGGTTTGCTGGTAAAAAATGTTGAATGCCTGGCCGTGCCGAAACGAATCAATCCAGGCGTCGGCATCAATACTATAGTCCTGCGCGAGTAGTTTGGCCAGTGCGCGAATTTGATCCGGGCGAATCGCGAGAATCACATCCACATCCTGGGTTCGACGCCAGCTCCCATAATACGAACTGGCCACAGAGCCGCCCACATAATAGGAGATACCAAAGCGGTCAAGCGCCTGCAGAAACGGGAGAAGCGCCTCGACGATCTCTCGGAAATTGGATTGCATCTTGCATTCCTTCCTTATCCTGCCAGCAGATGGGGGGCCGTTTCTTCGCCAGGGAAGAGGACCGCATCATCCAGGGCCAGCGGAAGCAGATGCCCGGCATTCAGGATCTGCGTCCAGTACGTGAGTTGTGCGATATCCAGCGTTGCTCCCTGGACTTTCAGCACGCCAAGCACATCGTTCCATTCAGCATCGTTGATCATGCCATCGGAACTCCTGGTGAGGTCTTTGGCACAGCATGCCAGTTTCCACACCACCATTTCGAGAGCTGAAGCCAGAGGGAATGGCGCGTAACGGTCATCGATCAGCAAGGGCACAACCCTGGCCTGCATAGCTTCATCGAAACCGGGAGTATGGGGAAGAATCAGATCAATTTTCATGAGCGTGTCCACATGGACCAAAGACAACGAGGTTTCCTCTTGAAGTACCTGAGCAATCTCCTCAGACTCAACAAGATACTGATCCTGGAGGGCCGCAAGTGCTGCGCCCACTGAAAGGAAACCGTGTCCCTGCCCGATGAGCACCAGGTCGATATCAGACGCACTCTGTTGCATCCCATGGATCGAGCTGGCGATGGAGCCACCAATATAGGAGGAGATGCCTACCTCGTGGAGCGCCTGCATCACTGGGAGAAGCGTCGCAGTCAGGTCCACTGGCTGTTCCTGCCACTGAGATCGAACGGCAAGAGCAGCCCGTACGCGCTGACCAATTTGCTGACCATAGCCAGAGATGATGGCATGGATGGCCTCTGTCTGGATAGCTTGCTCAGGGTCTCGACCACTCAGCATCCGTTGTGAGAGGGATTGCACAAGGCGGAAACGCCTGGAAATAGGAGCCTGACGAATCCGCTCAATCAGAGTGCGTTCGGCCTCAGGGCTGGTATCTGGGGATTGCGTTCGCATCTGTGTTTCTCCTTCTTCTTGAGAGTGTATCCCCTGCTCTGTCGCGTGTCAATACAAAGGAGCATTGGCAGGTTTTTCTCTTACGCTTCTGGAAGGTGCTTATACTATTATTGCATTAAAAAATGATATTACTATTTTTCACTTCACAAGTGTTATCGCCAAGCAGCGCCTGTGTTTCTTGTCTGTTTGAGTCTTTTTCTCGGGAATAGTGAGAAGAATATGTTTGCCCTTTCCCTCTCTCGAGTTTCATGCGCCAAGCAAATAGAGAGGAGAAGAAGGCGAAGATGGCAATTTTGCACACAGATGTGCCAAGTAACCAGTACACCAAGAAAGGAAACCTCTCGGCAAAGATTTTGCGCTGACAGGTCTTTTTTTGGCAAAAGAAGCGACGGACTTCTACCAGCAGATGAACAGCTCGTTCGCTGCTGGGAAGGTCGTGTAAATGACGGGTATAACGACTTTGTACCCGTTTGGCCACTGTACTGTACCACAACAGGGACATGCAGCCGTTTGGGATGCAGATCACAGCGTCATCGTAATCTCATCGGCGACCTGGGCTTGCTCTACCACTCCATCAGAAAGATCTGGAAAAATCACCATGGGAGGCACTCAAAGAAGAAAAATGGGTAATGATGGTAGGAAAGATTTTACCTTTCTATTTTATCATATTTCTGATCAGCGAGGTTGCGTATGAGCCATATCCTGACCGTATAGTTCATGCTCATGCAAGCAGAGAAATCGATTTCTACGAGAATGGACCAATAGACAGGATATCTGTCAAAAGTTG